>CAZXLQ010000140.1:0-12651 GCA_964641945.1 uncultured Clostridia bacterium | reverse complement strand
CCTGGTGCATGCTGACGGCTCCTTCTGATGCGTCTCTGCGTCTTCCTTTGCGCCTTTGCGAGAACCTCTTCAATGCGTCGAAGAGGTTCTCGCAATGGCGCAGAGGAAGACGCAAAGACGACAAGGAGCAACCGGAATGTCGAATCGCTCTGTCTCTGTCGCGAACTTCCGGAGACACTCGATGTCGCCGGAATGGTAGGCTTGCCGCATGCGGAATCGGATCGTCGCGGCGGTCGCAGCCGTCCCTCTCGCCGTGGTTTGCGGAGGCGGCCAGGCGCTTCGGCCGCTCACGGCGCCGCGTACGGGACCGGTCGGCTCGACGCTGCCGATTCGAGAGCAGATTTCGACGCTCATTGGCGCCGATTCGCAGCAGTGGGGCGTCGTCATACGTTCGCTCGACGGGACGGTGATCTTCGAGCGGAACGCGGAGATGCCGCTCCAACCGGCGTCGAACATGAAAGTCCTGACGACGGCGGCGGCGCTCGACTCGCTGGGTCCAGGCTGGTCGACCCGAACTTCGGTCTATTCGACGTCGCCGGTGTCGGACGACGGCACGGTAGAAGGAGACCTCGTCTTTTACGGACGTGGAGACCCGAATCTCTCGGGCCGGTTCTCGGAGAGCGGAGACGACCTCGAGCCACTCCGTCAGCTGGCGGCCGCGGTTCGGGCCCGCGGCGTTGTGCGGGTCAACGGCGACCTCATTGCCGACGACAGTTATCTCTCAGGGCCGCCGCACGGTTCCGGGTGGGCGTGGCAGGATCTGCAGTGGCACTTCGGCACCGAGGTCAGCGCTCTTTCTTTCAACGACAATCTGGCGTCGATCAAGGTCACGCCGGGCGTTGCGGGATCTCCCTGCCGGGTCGATATCAGGCCCGATGTCGGCTACGTCGAAATCCTCAACACGACGACGTCTGGAGGCGCCGCCCGCATCTCCGTTCACCGCGGGGTGGATGGATCGGTGATCGAGGTCACCGGTTCGCTTCCGGCTGGTCACGAGGGTCTGACGGTCGACATTGCAGTGCACGATCCGCCGGCTTACGCTGCCGCGGCTTTCCGTCGCGCGCTCGCCGGCGAGGGCATCGTCGTCGATGGGACCATCCGTCGGCTTGCAGCATATGACCAGCGGCCCGAGTCTCTCGAGCTCCACCGACTGCACGAGATCGCCTCCATAGAGTCGCGGCCGCTCGCCGAACTGGTTCGAGTGACGAACAAGATGTCGCAGAACCTGCACGCTGAGCTGATCTTGAGGATTCTCGGCCGCGAACACGGGCCATCGAACCTGCCGAGCGATCAGGCAGGAGCGGCCGTGGTTCGGTCCTTTCTCGCGAAGATAGGCGCTCGCGTCGAAGGCACCGTGCTCGCGGATGGCTCGGGCCTGTCGCGTCTCGACCGCGTCCCGGCGTCCGTGCTCGACGTTGTCGTTCGCAGGATGGCGTTGCATGAAAGCCGTGCGGCGTTCTTCGAATCGTTGCCGGTAGCTGGCGTCGACGGTACCCTGCGCCATCGGCTGGGAGGATTGCAGTTTTCGGCAAAAACGGGCTCGCTGGCAACGGCAAAGTCCATGTCGGGATACCTGACCGGGGAGTCGGGGCGCCGATATGCGGTGACCCTGATCTACAACGACAAAGATGGCTCGACCAGAAACGCGATTCCGATCATGAACCATATCGTCGAGGCACTTTCGAAGGAGTGACGACGGCATCTCGGCCACCGGCGGACAATTGCAGACTTTTCGGTGACCGTTCGGCCTCTTACAGCCGCGGTCGTTTGCAAAGCGACCCCCTGATATGTGATGACGATGCTCGTGACGTGGACCTCCTCCCTTCGATCGATCGCCGCGTGCGTGATCGCGCTGGTGCTCTCGCCGCCCTATGCACAGGCGCAGAAGCCGGCGCGAGGCCAGGGCACGCCGCTGGATCAGACCATGCGGAGGCAGGAGCGTCGGGACGCAAAGCGCGAAATTCGTCGGGAGATGAAGGGAAAGCCTCCGGATGGGCCGGCGAGGGATGGAGAGCTGCGGCCCGGGCGACCGCAGGGACGCGGAGCGGTCATCGGGCGGGCTCTCGGGCTGCTTTCCCTGACTCCCGAGCAGCGTCGGTCCATGCGTCAGATCCGTGCACGCACCGACGAACGCATGCGCCAGCACGGACGGCGAGTGCTCGACCTCAGACGCGACATAGACGCAAGCCTCTTCGGTCCGACGCTGTCAATGGACGTCGCCCGAGCCAAGTCACGTGAGCTTGCGACGATCATCGGAGAGCGCACGACGGAGCGAACGCTCGTTGAGCTGGCGGTATTCGAGATCCTGACTCCGGCCCAGCGTGCGGAGATTCGTGCGATTCGTGACGAGCAACGCTCACGGGTGCGCGAGGAGTTACGGGATCGCCGTGCCGACACGCAGGCGCGACCTCAGGACAGTCCTCACGAGCCACCTGGACCCCCGCCGGATGCTCGTCCCGATGCCACGAATCCCGATGGCGAGTTCGATGACGAGCCGGCGGAGCCAGAGGGTTCACCGGAGCCGGGCGGCCGCATGAAGCCGCAACGGCCCGGTGGGATGCCGGAGTTGCTTGCGGATCTGAACGTCACACCCGAGCAGCTTCGACGGCTCCGTCAACTGAGACGGCAACAAGCTGCCCGCACGCGACGCACCGCGATGCAGTTCCGGGACCTGCAGGCCCGGATCGATGACCAGCTCCTGGCCGAGACGATCGATTCGGCACAGGTCAAGGACCTTGCCGCGCAGCTGGGCCGCGCCGATGCGGAGCGTGAGCTCGTCCGATTCGAATCCGAAGCGGGTATCCGCGAGATACTCACGTTGCAGCAGGCCGAGGCCTTTCGCGAGCGTCGTCGTCGGCAATGGGTCGATGGCCGCGGTGGCGGACCTGAGCCGCCGGAAGACGCTACCGAGCCGCCTCCGATGCGCTGAAGAGCCCGGATCGTTGGCAAAGCGGGCATCGTAGCTGGACAGGCTGCCCGTGAGCGTGGTTCAATGCCGAGTTTCTGTGCGGCACCGATCCGCAAGTATTCCGCCAAGGCGAGACAAGAAGGAGGACGAATGTCCGAAGAGTTGACCACGACCGAAATTGTTGAAGAGTCTGTCGAAGTTCCCGGTGAGGAAGAAGTCGAAGAGATCTCGTATCACGCCGTCGAGAAAGACGGCCACGTCACGGCGATCTGGGAGATGAAGGGCCGAAAGCACCTTCGAACGATCGACCCGCGAAGCCACGAGGGCAAAGCCATCCTCGGAACCCACGAGATCGACGAGCCGACGGCGATCGCCGAGGCAAGCGGCGCCTAGCCCTTGTCCGGCCAGAACGTAAGGGGGGACGGTTCGGTAATCAGCCCCTCTTCCGCGGCCAATCGATAGAATCGCTCCAGCCCGGCGAGCCCCTCGCCGTCGAGTTCGTAGTGGATGTTCGACGTCAGGTATTCGACGACGGAGGCTCGGTCGAGACCGAGCGAATGGGCGTAGCGATCGGCAATCTGGTCCACTGCCGCCCGTCCTTCGGTCAGCGCCGAGAGGAAATCCGGCCCTGACTCGGAGAACCGGTTCCCCCGCAATCCCCAGACTGCGAATACAAACGGCAACGACGTCGCGTCCCACCAGAGTTCGGCGAGGTCGTAGACGTCGGCTCCTGCCGTGTCCACAGTCATTGCCGGATCCCCGATAAGAAGAGCCGAATCCGCTGTGTCGAGCATCGCAGCCAGGTTTGGCTCGGCCGCGGAGTAGCGGGGACGAACGCCCCGAAACCTCCCCAGGAGAATCCTCACGAGCGCAACGGACGTCCGCGACTGCGTGTCGAGCGCGACCGTCTGTATCCGTTCGAGTGGAACCGTCGATACAAGGAGTACGCTTCGGACCCTGTCGCGCGCCGAGACGCAAACTCCGCGAGCGATGGAGAGTCCGGGTATTCGCTGGACTTCTATCGACGGGATCAGGGCGCCGTCGACCATTCCGTCGCCGAGCAGGCGGGCGCACACAGATGGTGCCGGGTCGGGTTCGAGAATGCAGCGATCGCGTTGAGTTCCATTCGAGAACGCCCAGACGAGAGGAGCCGAATTGAGGTAACTCGACGCCGCGATTCGGGGAAGGGCGATCACCCGTCAACCTCGTGACAAGGCATACCTGCCGGTGGGATCAACGCGGGCTCCGGCCGGGAGGCGTTTGCGTAGCAGGGCTGCATCGTTCGAGGGCCTGGAATGCTCGGATGAAGGTGTCGTCGCGCTCGGTCCAGGGCCGTGCCGACCCTCATGAGAGGTGGTGCGAAACGGGACAATCTGGTCGGTTGCGCACGTGATCCTAGGGCCCGGATCGGACGTTTGACAAGAGAATTTCCCCTAATGGAATGTGCGTTGACAGCCGATAAGGGAGTTGTTACGATGCGGCTAACCTTACTTGGATTGAGAAGTTAGCTAGCGAAATCTGTCGTGGACTCGGGTCTCGTGACCGCAGTCGGTCGGCCCAGTTTGCGGCGGGAACGAGTCTGAGGAGGTTCGCTACGCGCCTGTTCGACGTTCTTGGAAGGAGCGGGTATGGCTCTTGTTGGTGATCTGAAAGACCTCGCGCTCGTCGACATAATTCAAATCAACTGTGTTGGTCGGAATACGGCACGATTGACGGTCAATTACCCTACCGGCGAGGGGGTCTTCTTCTTTCAGGATGGTGAGGTGGTCGATGCCCGGCTTGGAAACCTGGTCGGCATCGACGCGGTTCATCGCGCGCTCGGGATGGAGGAGGGGTCGTTCCGAATCGACGCCGGCGTCACCTCCCCGACTCGAACGATTTTCGAGCCCTGGGCGTCGATCCTGATGGAGGGAATGCGTCTCATCGATGAGGCGCGACATACCGGATCGGCAGTCAGTCAGACGCAGTACCAGGCACTCGTGAACGATCTCGTGAAGGTGCGGGGTATCGAGGGTGCTCTCGTGGCGACTTCGGATGGGGCTCTCCAGGCCAGTGTGAACATCAAGGCGCCCGATCGGATGTCGGCTCTCGCATCGTTCCTCATCGCCAACGGGATCATTGCAGGGACTCCGGCGAATGCCGGGCGGCTCCAGCGGGTAGCATTGTTCAATGGCGATCGGAAGACGGTCGTGATCGACCAGATGGAGTTCGTCGTTGCCCTCGTTTACTCCACGTCGCAACGAGACGAGGCCCTCGAGCCTCAGATCCAGCGCGCATTCAAGAAGTTGCGGGCACGCCGCTCGACGGGATCCCTGAGCACGGGCGGGCTGACCGGACCTCTCGGCTGATCCCGCCTTCGTCGCCGCGCTTAACAGCTTCTCCCGAGAACAGCGGATGCGAGTACCCAAGGGCAAGCCCGTACACGAGAACCTCGGTACTTCCTACGTGAAGGTCGGCGCCCTTCTGGCGGATCTTCAGGTCAGGCAGTTCACCGGTTCGGTCCACATTGCGTTCCGTGGGTACGACGCTCACGTGTTCATCGACGCCGGTTCGATCATCGGAGCCGTCGAGCAGACCGAGACGACAGTTCGGACTGGGTCGGACGCAATCGACGGACTTCTCGTCCGGTCGGAGCACCGCGACGGACTCGTATCGATCTACGAACACGCGGCTGCCACTGTCGAGGCGCTTGCGGGGATCGTTGACGGGCAACCGGTTTATGAAGGTCTCTCGTCGGACTTTACGGATCTGGACAAGCTGATTCGGAAGCTCGCGTTGGACCGGCACGCCGTGTGGTACGTCGAGGTCGTGGCCACCGAGGACCTCGGAGTTGGTGTCATCTACATTCACGGCGGACAGCCGGATGGGATCTATGCGCCGTTCGACGGGTCAACGCTCTCGGGTCAGGCCGCGTTGAAGGCCATGCTCGAGGTCGCCGACGCGTTCGGGGCCGTCTTCAACGTCTACTCGGTGCCGGTGGACATCCCGGTCGCGCCCGTTGCCGAACCGGTGATGGACCCGCCGAAGCTGTCGATCGTCAGGACTGGCGGAGCTGACGAGTCCTCGCAGGTCGCGGCAAAGACTGGTGGTGACGCTGTTGCGATCGAGCGGCCCGTTTCGAACGAAGAAGCGATCTCGCCGCTCGTCCTGCTGCTGAGCGATGTCGTGTCGACCATCGAGGAAGCCGTTGGCTCGCGAGACGGCGCAAACGGATTCGCAATCGAACTGCGCGCCGGTCAGTTGGAAGTCGCGGAGAGGTTCCCCTTCCTTGACCCATTCGCGGCGGAATTCGAATACCACGCGGGTGAGATCGCGTTCGTTGGCAACGTGGATGCCGAGGAGTTCGCGGCGGGCCTTGCCGAAGCCCTTCACGTTGCGGTTGCTGGACTCTCCCGCAGGGATGGCATCGAGGGAGACCGGCTTCGCCAGCGGGTTTCCGAGGCGTTGACGCGGCTCTATGACGAACGGAAGGCGGAATTCGACGCATTCGGACTCGAAGGCATGCTTGCCTTCATCGCGGACGTCGACGAAGCGGACACCGAAGCGGTGGAAACTGCCGAGCACGGCTGATCTGCCGGGGTGTCGATCGACAATCGGATACGGAAAGACCCTATCGCCCTGAAAGAGGAAAGCAATGTCCCGAGCCCACGAAGCCTTTCTGCAGTCGGTCAACAACGTTCCTGGCGTCAACGCCTCGTACCTGATCAACAACCGGGGAGAGGTCCTGATGAGTCTTGCGCAACGAGTCACCCCGGAGCAGTCCGGGCAGCTCGCGCTGAGGCTCGTCCAGATGCTGGCGGCACTCGAGATGACCGACACGGCGACCGAAGAGATCACGCTCCACTTCGATCAGGGCTTCGTCATGCTGTACGCAAACCTCACGCTCGTGTTGGAGACGAAGTACGGGGTCGAAGAAGTCTTTCTTGCGGTGGTTGCCTCGCCGAAGATCAATCCGTCCATGCTGCGCATGACGGTGAAGGTCGCGGCGACAAAACTGAAGTCCGAACCGGCAGTCCGCGGATTGACCGTCAGCGCACAGGTGGATCGCCGTAACCTGTTACAGAAGAACTACCTTGACGAAGCAAGCCTCGAGATGATAAAAGCGCTCGTCCGCGCGTGAACCGGTACGGCCGGGTCTAAGATCGGGGTGACTCCCGGTTCCTTTTTCGCGATCACTCTTCGCTCCAATCAACTTTCGGCAGGCGGGACGTATGGCGTCGGAGACGTCGGCGCCGTGTGTCGCACTCGACCACGGGAGGCGTGTCTCGCCGCTGGCGCAACAAGGGCACGATACGGGAATGGCAGAAGCGTTATCGGGAAATCTGGCGCAGCTGAAGCTGATCGACATCCTTCGCCTGCTCCATCTCAGCGGCCGGACGGGCCAGCTCGAGCTGACGACCGAGGACGGGAAGTTCGGAGAGATCTACCTCGTTGGCGGGCTCGTTTCGCATGCGCTGTACGAAGAGTGGATCGGAGAAGAGGCTGTTTACGGGCTTTTCTCGTGGGGCGAGGGGACGTTTCGCTTTCACTCCGACGAAACGACTGACGAACGGACTGTGTCGCTCGGTACCGATCAGATCATCGAGGAAGCGGCCACGTACGCGTCCGAATGGGAACGCATCCGGACCGTTGTTCCTTCGTCGAGTGCGATCTATAGACTCGCGGCCCGTCCGAGCGCGGACGTGCAGCTTCGGGCCGAGGATTGGTCGGTATTGACCCAGCTTGACGGCGAAAAGACGATCCTCGAGATCGCCGAAGCGTCCCAGCTCAACGAGCTGTTTACGTCGAAGATCATCAGCCGGCTGCACGAGCTCGGTCTCATAGAGCTCGTCGCCGTTCAGATGGCTGAGCCTGCCCCGGCTGCGGACTTCGTCGACGACGGGTTCATCGCGGCAGTAGAGGCCGACCTGATCCAGGCCATCGGCCCTATGGCCTCAATCGTCGTGGAGGACTGCGCCGAACAGATGGGACACGGTCGCGGGAGCATTCCGAAGGACGCCGTACCCGAGCTCATCGAGCGTCTCGCCAACGAGATTCCCGACCCTGCACGCCGCACCAAGTTTCAAGAAGCGATGCTCGAACGCATGAGGAACATGTACTAATGAAGCTGAACATCCGGAACAAGCTGATCATTTTCGCGGTCCTCGCCATCATTGTTCCTCTCGGCATCTCTGCCGCGATCATTCTCATTCAGCTCACGACCTATACGCAGCAGCGGTCGACCGAACGCATCGTGTCGGATGCACGCGTGGCGAAGTCGATCTTCTCGAAGCGCCAGGAGAATCTCCGGGCAGCAGCACAGTCACTCGCGGCGAGTATCGCCAGTGGACGCGGCGCGCCAAAGGCCGCCACGCCGGCTCCGTCGGGCGGAGCCGCGCCGGCCGCGCCGGCATCGGCGGCGCCTGCGTCAACGGCTGCCCCGAGTGGCACTTCCGAAATCCTGAAGCGCCAACTCGAAGCGAGCAAGCTCAGTTTTGCCGTGCTTCTCGACCCCAAGGGGAAGGTCGTTGCCCAGCACAACGGGGCGCCGGTCGGCGATGGGGGTTACTTTGCCGCGAATCAGCTCTTCGTCGATGTGTCGAACCTCGCGCAGCAGGGCAAACCCGAGGCTCTCTCGGGTGCCGCCCTCGAAGGGCCGGCCTTGCTAGAGGGCGTCGCACTGACGAAGAGAGCCGAGGTTGCAGGCGTCGATTCGGGACTTTTCCTGGAAGCGGCTGCTCCGGTGCTCTCAGGCGACTCGGTGACGGGCATCGTGGTACTCGGACAACTCGTGAACAACGACGTTGCAGTAGAGAGCGACAAGCAGCAGTCGATCGTCAACGAGATCAAGGAGACCGTCTATCGTGACATGCGCGACGAGGCTGCCGTGGTGATCGCTGCCACGAAGGACGGCGTCAACACGATCGTGTCGACGAATCTCGCCGGAAGCGCCCAGGGCGGCGTCGCGATCGGAACTCAGGTCGCCGATGCGGGCGGCACGTTCGAGAAGCCCAGCTACAACACTCAGAACTTTGCCGGACCCGGAAGTTACGTCACGAGCTTCGTGCCCATCGAGGGAATCGCCACGAAGGAAGGCGCGAAGACGATCGGAAAGATCGGTGTTGCAATCAAGGAAGACTGGTTCACGGCGATTGTCCGCCGCGTGCAGCTCACGATTCTCGCAGTGACGCTGATGGCGCTCGTTCTCGCGATCGTCGGTGCGGTAATCGGCGCACAGAAACTGACGCGTCCGATCGTCGAGCTGACGGAGGCGGCGAATCGAATCAGCCTTGGTGAATTGGACGCTCCCATCGCGGTCCAGGCGGACGACGAGATTGGCACGCTCGCCGAGTCGCTCGACCGGATGCGTATTTCGCTGAAGCAGGCCATCGAACGACTGAGGAAGCGGTAAGGAGGGCGTCGTGAGCAGCGATTTCAAGGACGTGCTCCGCGAGCGGGTCGAAGGCCTCGTGCGCGCTCGCATGGCCGAAGTCGAAGGCGCGGTCGAGTCGGCCCGGCAGGAGATCGGATCCGTGCTCGAACGACTCCACGGTTCGACGTCCGGAACGTCATTCAATCTCCAGGAGAGCCCCGCGCTCGATCAGATCTCTGCGGAGATCGCCGCGCAGGTCGGACAGGCCGCGGCGGAATCGAGCCGCCTCAGCGGAGACCTCGCACTTCTGCGGGATTCGGTAGTCGACATCGATAGCCAGTCGACCCAGGCCGACGTCCTCAATGCCCTCGTCGAGCGAGCCTATAATTTCGCACCGCGAGTCGTGCTGTTCGTGGTCAAGGGCGATGATGCCATTGCGTGGGCGGCTCGAGGGTTCGACGACGAGCTCGGTGACGACGCGGTGCGCGGGCTGAGCGTCGCGCTCGGCTCCGATACGATGCTTGGGGCCGTGCTTCACGGGCAGACGACATTCCTCGGCGAACCGCTCGATCAAAAGGACAACGGAGTTCTCCTCGATCGCCTTGGCTCCATCAAGCCTGAGCGCATATCGGGCATACCGCTGCGGGTTCGTTCGAAAACCGTCGGTATCCTCTACGCGGATTCGTACGACACGAGCGTAGGTTCGATCGGGATCGAAGCGCTCGAGCTTCTCGTTCACTCTGCCGGAATCATCGTCGAGCTGGCATCACTTCGCCAGCGCATCGGTGAGCCTGGCGGTCGCTCGCACGGATCGAGCTCGACGGCGCCTCTCTCGGCCGTTGTCCGGCACGCCGTCGCGCCCGCCGCCGTTCCAGAGCCGTTACCGGCTCCGGCTGCGGTGCCCGTCGAGATCGCAGCTCCGCCGGAGGCCGAGGCCGTCGCCGAACCCGATGTCCAGGCCGAAGCGCCCATTCCGGCGCCGCAGGAGGTTGCTCCGCCGGTCGAATCCGGGTTCGGCTTCGAGGTCGAACCGGAACCGGAAACGCAGGTTGTCGAGGAGCCCGAGCAGCAGCCAGAAGCTTTTACTGAACCCGTACCGGAACCGTACAGCGTTGAAGTGGCACCAGAAGCGGCGGACGTATCCATTGAGCCGGACGCGTGGGCCGAGCCGGATACGGTTACTTATGTGCCAACTCCCGTTGAGTTGGCTGCCGGGCCGGACTATTCATTCGAGGCGGAGCCGCAAGTGACGCCGGAGGCCGAGCCGGAATACGAAATCACGATTTCGCCGGAAGCCGAGCCCGCGCCGAATCCATTCGAACTCTCAGCCGAGCCCGCGCCGGCTGACGTCGTCGACGACCGGACGGTTCCAGTGTTCTCCGAGCCACCGCCGGTTTCGCCGGTCGGGTTCGTGGACGAGGAGCCGACTGCCCAGTGGACTCCGCAGCCCGTCGTATCGGCGTCCGCCCCTCTCACGGCGACGATGCCCCCGGCTGCCGGCGAGCTTTCTCCCGAAGAAGAAAAGCTCCACAACGACGCCCGTCGGTTTGCCCGGCTCCTCGTGAGCGAAATCAAGCTCTACAACGAGCAGGCGGTGGCTGAAGGGCGTTCGAACAACGATCTCTACGAACGCCTGAAGGACGACATCGATCGGAGCCGGCAGATGTACGACAAGCGTGTCGCGGCAGTGGTCGCGGATCGATTCGACTACTTCTACGATGAGCTCATGAACACGCTTGCCGAGGGTGAGCCCGCGAAGCTCGGCCCGGATTGTCCTGGCCCGACGGTATAGCGACGGTTTCCGCGCGCCGGTGATTTTCCGATTCGGACGCCTGAGAGCGCCCGGCGTCGGCGCGTTCGAGTGAGGGAATGAACGTTTTCGATGTCCTGAAGGAACGAGGTTTCGTCTACCAGTCGACCGACGAAACGGAATTGCGTCACATGCTCGAGACCGAGCGGGTCACCGGCTATATCGGTTACGACCCGACGGCCGAGAGCCTTCACGCTGGCAACCTCGTCACGATCATGATGCTCGCGCACCTTCAGCGTGGCGGTCACCGTCCGCTCGCCATAGTCGGGGGCGGTACGGCGCTCGTTGGCGATCCGTCGGGTCGCTCAGAGATGCGGCAGATGCTCACGAAGGAGCAGATCGCGTCGAATCTGGTCGGCATCCGGGGACAGCTATCGCGATTTGTCGACTTCGACGATTCGGATACCGGCGCGAAACTCATCGACAACGCCGAGTGGCTCGAGAAGCTCAACTACATCGAGTTTCTGCGCGACATCGGGCGTTACTTCGCCGTCAACCAGATGATCAAGGCGAAGGGTTACGCCGAGCGCCTCGAGCGCGAGCAGGGTCTCTCCTTCATCGAGTTCAACTACCAGATCCTGCAGGCCTACGACTACCTCGTCCTCCATCAGCGTTACGGCTGCCGTCTGCAGATGGGCGGAGCCGATCAATGGGGAAACATCGTGGCCGGATGCGACCTCGTCCGTCGAGTCGCCGGAGCAAGCGCGCACGCCGTGACCGTCGAACTCATCACTACCGCAGCCGGCGAGAAAATGGGCAAGACCGCGGCCGGGGCCGTCTGGCTTTCAGCCGAACGTACGTCGGTTTACGACTTCTACCAGTACTGGCGCAACGTGGACGATCGCGACATCGGCCGGTTCGCGGCGATCTTCACGTTCAAGGATCTGCAGGAAGTCCGCGAGCTTGGTCGGACCGAAGGGAAATCCGTGGATGAGATCAACGCCGCAAAGGAGGAGCTGGCGGTCGCGATCACCGCGCTCGTCCACGGCGAAGAAGCGGCACTCCAGGCTCGCGACAGCGCGAGGGCGATGTTCGGAGCTGCCGGAGATCTCACGAATGCGCCCACCACCGAGGTCTCGCGCGACCGACTCGAGACCGGAGTGTCCGTCATCGACCTTCTCGTGGAGACCGGCATGCTGCCGTCGAAGAAGGAAGCCCGGCGCAAGATCGAGGAGAAGGGCATTCACGTGAACGACGAGATGGTGAGCGACCACCATCGCGTCATTACGCTGCGTGACTTCGACGCGGGGCACGCGATCCTGCGCGTCGGCAAGAAGTCGCGCCGGCGCCTGCTCGCCAACTAGTCCATTACAGAGATGGCACCGCCAGAAATCGACGCAGTGGATCGCTGAAGGCTTGATACCTGCGAGTTGTCGCAACGATCGATATCGCGACCGACCTGCAGGATTCCGGAACATCGCCGAAGGCGCTCATCGACCGCGGAGCGGTCGAAGGAAATAGCAGGAATCCGGACATCGCCGAAGGCGCTCATCGACCGCGGAGCGGTCGGAGGAATCAGCAGAAATCCGTAACATCGCCGAAGGCGCTCATCGACCGCGGAGCGGTCGGAGGGAATAGCCG
>CAZXLQ010000139.1:1509-12847 GCA_964641945.1 uncultured Clostridia bacterium | reverse complement strand
CGGGAGGTCCAAGCGTGGTCACACGATCCGGGAAACCACCGTCAATGTCAATTCTGGATAGTGGGTGATTTTGGGCCTTCGCGTATTCCTTTGCGCCTTTGCGGGAAACTCTCGGACGGCTTGAAGTGTTTCTCGCAAAGGCGCAAAGGAAGACGCAAAGCCGCAAATATCGCCAGCCGGGAGTCCGACCCGAGCTCTACCGTGGGCCCAGATCGCGGGAGTAAAGTGCCTGGTATGCCCAGAAGTTGTTCATGACCTTGAACACGTAACCCTTCGACTCCTTGAAGCTGATCTCGGCCACGACCAGGTCCACGTCCGACGGATCCGCCGAGCGCTTCATCCAGCGCGCGACGTTGTCCTCGCCGCCGTTGTACGACGCGGCGACCGCAGCGTGGTTTCCGGGAAAAAGCGCATACAGATCCGCAAGGTAACGCGCCCCGACCCTAACGGCGATCCGTGGATCGTAGAGATCGTCCTGGTCGAACGGCTCGAGCCCGAGCGACGCCGCGATCCGGCTAGCCGTTTCGGGGATGAACTGCATGAGACCCCGGGCAGCTGCAGGGCTCTTCACCCACGGCTGGAAGCGGCTCTCCTGGCGCGCGATCGACAGCTCGAAGCGCGGATCCACGTCGAGCGGAATGGCGTACGCCCGAAGCGCGTCGGCGTACGGCGCCGGGTAAACGAGCTCCGCGACTCCGCGCGGCAGCAACTCAACCCGGAAGTCGGAAGGCAACTTCGCCACGATCGATTCGCCGAGCTGCATCGCATCGTCCGCCCTGGCTCCGCGGGCGTTGTACACGGCCATCGAGAAGGCCGAGCGCGACCCGAAGCCCGCCGCGGCGAGCTCGGGCGCAGCCTCATCCCAGAGTCCGAGGAAGGCGAGCTCGTCAGCGAGAACCGCGTGCGTGCGCTCGGAAACGGGGCGGGCATTGGAAACCTCGGCCCGTCCGACCGACTCGAGCGCCGGGGCGCTGACGCGCGAATAGGCCGGGAGCTGCCCATAGGCCCATTGCAGGATGTCGAGCATCGAGCGTCGCGTCGCGGGATCGTCCGTCAAACGCAGGGCCCGCTCGGCGGCATCCTTGGCGGCACTCGCCGAGTTCGCAGCGCGCCCGGCGCTCGCCGACGCCATCGACGACTGCAGAAGCCGTGCGATTTCGCCTCGACCCTTTGCCGACTTCCCCAACGAGATCAGCCGTTCGGTCGCCCGATTGCCGAAATACGCGTCCCGACCGGCGCGAATCGCGAGATACGCCGCGATGGCTTCGTTCGTCCGTCCCATCCTCTCCAGGCAGACCGCCCGCAGGAGGTCCGGTTCGCCGGGCGCCGGCAGTCCCGGCCCCGATGCGCGCAGCGAATACGCCTGCTTTAGCCGGGCAAAGTCGGCAAGCGCGCCTGCAGTGTCGCCTGTGGCCAGCTTGATCTTAGCGCGGTTGAACGCGGCGAACGTCGCAAGGGCGCTCCCGGGCTTCGCCGCCTCGGCGCGATTGCACCACGAAAGGGCTTTCGACGCCTCGCCGGCCGAACGCCAGGCATCCACGCCATTCCGGTAAGCACTCTCGACCTGTTCGTCTCGGGGGTATCTCGCGATGAAGGCATCGTATCGCGCGACGGCTTCGGCGAATCGTCCGGCGCGCTGCAGCGAGTGTCCGGCCCAGAGCGCGGCCTTGATCCCGCTCGGATGGTCGGGGAACTCGGCCGCGGCGTTGTCCCAGTAACGAACCGCCTCGTCGTGCTCCTCCATTCGGTAGTGCGTGAGTCCCGCCGAGTAGAGCGCTTCGACCCGGTTGAGCGCTTCCGGCATCTTCGTCACTTCGACGAAATGGCGGCGCGCCCCGAGCCAGTCGCGGTTGTTCAGGTATATGCGACCCCGCCGTATGCGGTCGAACTCCGTGAGGACGACGTCTTCGGCCGCGTCGAGCTCGTCGAGCCCTCTCGCCGCCACGACGGCGGCATCGTCGGGTGGACCGTCGAGCAGTCGCTGGAAGTCGCGCCGTGCTCCGGCGGAGTCTCCGAGCCGCATCCGGCACGTGGCGACCCGGTCGAGCGCGTAGCGAGACCCGGAGCCGCTGGTCCCGGCCAGCGGTTGAAGCTTGAGGAGCGCGAGTTTGTAGTCACCGGCGTCGAAGGCGCTTCGGGCCGCGCGCTCGATGGCTCTGACGGTCAGTACGCTGCCTGGATAACGACCGACGAGCCGCTCGAGAAACTGTCGCTCGAGCGCGAAGTTGCCTTCGAGACGGGCGAGACCCGCAAGTCGCCAGAGCGAGTATTCGGCGAGGTTCGAGCCCCGGTCGAGAACGACGGTGTACCGGGCTGCCGCTCCAGGGAAGTCTCCGCGGACCTCGAGGATCCGACCGAGCAGGTAGTCATAGTTGTTCGCGCGAAACCTCGCGGGATCGCTCGTTTCGAGAGCCTTGAGCCTATCGAGCGCCGACGCCGTGTCTCCGGCCCGGACCGCGGCAAGAATCTCTTCGCGCGTGCCGGCCGAGCCGGATGCCACGGACGCAGCGAGAACAGCCGCAACCGCAATGAACTGAAGGACTACTCGTTGAAATTGAAGTTGCATGACACCCGATTCCCGTGGATTTTGAGAGCTTGCGGAACGCGCCCGTTGAAGTATCGCACCAGCGTCCGCGCCGCGGTCAACCCGTGTTGACGCTCAAAAGTGCATCTGGTACCTTGACGGTCCGTTGCGTCAGGCCGCACGCGGCATGCAAGGGCTTCGTTGACATTTTCGGGCGCTTAGCTCAGTTGGTAGAGCACTGTGTTCACACCGCAGGGGTCACTGGTTCGAGTCCAGTAGCGCCCATTCCGTTTCGATTCACCCTCCACAAGCAGGATTCAGAAACCAAAGTCCGAGCGAGCGGTCCGGCAAACGATCCGCTTCGTCACACCGGGCGATATCGGGAGACATACCGGTCATGCAGCGTCCCAGTCGCGTCATTACGCGTGAGAGCGGAAACGTCGGCGTCATAATGGTCCGAGGGCGCCTTGACCCGAACGGTCCGGTCGATCCGCTCGAGAACGCCGTCAACGCGCTTGTCGAGAAGGGACTCACGAACATCCTTCTGGACCTGCGAAGCGTGAGTTACATCTCATCGACCGGAATCGGCAGCATCATCAAGGCGTATCGGTCCGTCAGCAAGCTCAAGGGGCACGTGAAATTGCTCAATCCGTCGCAGTGCGTGCGGAACATCCTGACGATCTCGAAGCTCGATGGGATGTTCGAGATCTTCACCGACGAGCAGCAGGCCCTGGCGAGCTTCGCGTAGACGGACGGCTCGTCAAATCCGACGCCGTTTGGCCCAGTACCCGGAGCGAAGCGACGGGCCGACGCCCAACTCACGGCGCGCAGATTCAACCGTATGTGATTGGCCAGAGCTGTTGAGAGCTACATCCGGCCCCTCGCTGCGCTCGGAGTTCCGGGTCAAACGGTGTGCGTCACAACGTCCCGTCAAACGCACCAACGGCCGCGAGTCCTTTCAGGAGTCGCGGCCGTCGCGTTGTCTCGATCTCGAGAGGAATCTAGAAATTGTCCGGCTTCTTAGGCTTGCCGCCGCGATCGCCACCGCGGTCGTTTCCGCCGCGATTGTCGTTCGAAGGCTTGTCCGTCCGGGGCTGCTGGCCACCGCGGCCCTGATCGCCACCCTTCGGCTGGCGAACGATCTCGGACGGGCGCTTCCCTTCGTCGTTCTTCGGCTTCTTGTCGCCGCCCTGGGCCGACGCCGAGAACGCGAGCGCCAGGACCAGCGCCAGAGTCCCGATCGATTGCAGCAGCTTCTTCATGACGAGTCCGTTCCTTCGAGCGTTCTTGCAGTCTCGGCTCTCCTCAACGCAATTCCGATGCCACCGACATTGCGCCGCGTTTGCCGTCAAGTCCAGCAAAATCGCAACTTTCACGCATTACCATTCCCGGCTGAATCCGATATCGGCCAGTTCACGCACGAAATGGTGTAGTGAACGGGCCGGATTCCGCTACCGCTTCCGCTTGTTGACGACTTCCTTGAGCTTCTTGCCCGCCGAGAATCGAACACCTTTCGTCGCCGGAATCTTGATCGCCTCGTTGGTCTGCGGATTGACTCCGCGCCGGGCCCGGCGTTGAGACACCCCGAAGGTACCGAATCCGACCAGCGTCACTCGCTCGCCCTTTCGAAGGCTGTCGGTGATGCCCCGCAACACGGAGTCGATCGCTCGATCCGCCTGCGCCTTGCTGATGCCGGCATCCGACGAGACCCTGTCGATCAGGTCACCCTTGTTCATCGGACCTCCCGTATCGAATTGATCGCGGACTGCTTTGCGGGGACGCGCGGGTTATAGCACCGCGGTTTTCGGTGAGTCAAACCGGGCCTCCCGTAACCTTCGACGGTCGTCCCGAGCCCGTGTGGTACCCTGCCCGCGCCGAGTTCCCCGGGACCGAATTCTGCAAATGGCCAAAGCGCGCACGACCGACGGCGCCGACCGGCGCTCCGACCCAGAACCCGTGGAGCTCGCGACGCCCGTCGCCTCGCTCGATCGCTGCGGCATTCCCTACCTCGGACCGAAAATAGCCTCGAAGCTCGCGGACGCAGTTGGCTCGCATGCCGGATGCCCGGCGGCGAACGCTACTGTCGAGGACCTGCTTTCGGTTATCCCCCTGCGGTACGAAGATCGCTCGAACCTGCTTCGGATAAACGAGTTGGACAACGAAACGGACGCTTCGATCGAAGTCCGCGTGGAGCTTTCGGGAGGATATCCGGTTGCCGGTGGCCGCTTCCGGATCTTCGAGATCTCGGGCGTTGACCCGACCGGAAAGGTCCGGGCGTTCTGGTGGAACCAGCTATACCTCGCAAACACGTTCAAGGCGGGTACTCGCGCGATTCTCTTCGGTCACTGGCGGCGCAACCGCAAGGGAATCCTCGAGGTCGAGAACCCGGAGTACGAAATTCTGCCGGACGACGACGACGAGTCCGCGACGATCCACACGGGACGTCGCGTTCCCATCTACAGGAAGTTCGGCGAGTTCCGTACGCGACCGCTGCGGCGGATGATCTTCGAGATCCTCGCGCGAATTCCGGAGGGCTCTATCGAAGAATCGTTGCCGGCCGAGATCGTTAGGCGACGGCATCTCGCGGATCGCGAGTCGGCGATTCGAGGCGTGCATTTCCCCACGGCCGACGAGCCACTTGCTCGATATGCCGACGCAGAAAGCCGGGCGCATCGGCGGCTCATATACGAAGAATTCTTCTGGGTTGCGCTCGCACTCGCAGCGAGACGAAGCGAGCGCGCGGCCCAGCCCAAAGGACCCTGCTTCGAAACTGGCGACCGGGTCCGCGCCGCGGTCCGGGCGATCCTGCCGTTCAAGCCGACCGGCGCGCAGAAGCGTGCGCTGCGTGAAATAGTCGCCGACATGAAGGGCTCGAAACCGATGAACCGTCTGTTGCAGGGCGACGTCGGAAGTGGAAAAACCATCGTCGCCGTGCAGGCGATGGTCGTCGCCATCGAGAACGGTTACCAGGCTGCATTGATGGTCCCGACCGAGCTGCTGGCCGAACAGCACGCCCGCAACATCAAGCGAATCCTCGCGCCCACGCCCTATCGTGTTGAGCTTTTCACGGGATCTGCGACTGCGAAGCGCAAGCGCGAGCTACGCGAGGCTCTGGCAACCGGGGACGTCGACCTGGCAATCGGCACACACGCGCTGATCCAGGAAGGCGTCTCGTTCCCGAAGCTCGGCCTGGTCGTGATCGACGAACAGCACCGGTTCGGCGTGGTTCAGCGCGCCGAGCTCGTCCGTCGCGGATATTGCCCGGACGTTCTCGTGATGACGGCGACGCCGATTCCGCGCTCGCTCGCAATGACGGTCTACGGCGACCTCGAAGTGTCGGTGATCGACGAGTTGCCCCCGGGGCGTACGCCGGTCACCACAAAGGTCAGGGGCGAGGATTCGCGACGTAAGATCTACGGCTTCCTCGCTGAAGAAATCCGCGCCGGGCGGCAGGTCTACGTCGTTTATCCCCTCGTTTCGGAGTCCGAGAAGCTGGATCTGCTCGACGCCACGGCGATGGCCGACCACCTTCAGAGCGACGTGTTCCCGTCGCTGACGGTTGGTCTGGTTCACGGGCGGATGAAGCCGGACGAGAAGGACGCGGTAATGAGCCGTTTCGTTTCCGGCGAAGTCGATATCCTCGTCGCGACGACGGTCATCGAAGTCGGGATGGACGTGCCGAACGCGTCGATCATGCTGGTCGAGCACGCCGAGCGGTTTGGCCTGTCGCAACTGCACCAGCTCCGAGGACGGGTCGGTCGCGGTGCGGCGCAGTCCTACTGCATTCTGCTCGCCGGGCTGAAGCGGACGACGGAGGCGCGCGAGCGGCTGGCGATCATGGAGAAGACGACCGACGGCTTCCGCATTGCGGAGAAGGACCTGGAGCTTCGCGGGCCAGGCGAGCTGCTCGGGACCCGACAACACGGGATTCCGGCGTTCCGCATCGGCAACATCGTGCGCGACCGGGAACTGCTCGAGGCGGCGAAGGCGGATGCCGACGTGTTGCTGGGGCCGAAGCGAAGGACGCGCGACGCGGCCCGCTGCCTGGAGCGGCTGCGGGCCATGGCGCGTTTCGAGCTTTCGCGGATTGGGTAGTCATTGAGAATTGAAAGAGAGCTTCGCACACAGAGACACGGAGACACGGAGACACGGAGACTCCGCTCGAATCTGGTCTCCGGGTCTCCGTGTCTCCGTGTCTCTGCGTGCGAAGCTCTCTCGATTCACCTACTTCGCGTACTTGACGGAGCAACCGTACGGCTTCGTCTCGGCGATCGAAACGGGTTTCCCGGCCATCAGCTCGGACAACGCCGCGTCGACGTAGTTCACCGCGGCGGCGCCCTTCGTCCCGCCGTTGTCGTCGTCGATCGCGCCGGCGTAAACCAGCTTGCCGGTCGTGTCGATCACGTACATGTGCGGCGTCGTCTTCGCGTTGTACGCGCGCCCGACCGCCCCGGTGTGATCGTCGAGGACCGTGTAAGGAAGCGCCCTGTCGGCGATCCACTTCGCATTCGCAGCCGTGTCCATGTAGTTCGTGCTGTTGATCCCGATCCACACGACGCTGCCGCTGTACTTGAGTGCCAGCGACTTCATCGTACCGGCATTCGCGTGGCGCACCACGAACGGACAATCCGGGTTGATCCACTCGAGGACGACGACTTTTCCGGCGAAGTCAGACAACTTCACCGGCTGACCCGAGGCGTCCGGAAGCGTGAACCCGGGCGCCGGCGCACCGATGGTCGCTGAACCGGGCTCGACCACCGGCGCACCCGTCGCGGCCACGGCCGATCCGGTTGTACCGGCTCCGCTTGCGCACGCAGCGCCGCCAATCGCTATTGCGAGGGCCGTAACGAAAGAAAACGTCTTCATTGCTTGTCTCCTTCTGAATTCGCCGAAATGCCGGCGGCCGCTCCGCCGGACAATCGAACGGGAACCGCGATGCCGCGTCGCGTCCCGCGCGCATCGATCGCCACGACCAGTGTTTCGAGGTCGCCTGTCGAGAGCTTCTGACCGGAAAGCACGGACGCCTTGAATCGTATCGTGCTCGAGCGTTCCTTGTGCTCGACGGTCACGTCCGAGACGCTGAGCGCGGCTTCCGGGACTGGAAAGAACTGAACGGAGCGCACCGGCTCTGACCACTCCAGTCGAACGGTAACTGTCCCTGTTCCGACTCCACCCTCCGATTTCGCGGTTGCCAGGCCCGAGACGACGGGAAGTCTCGCCTGCCATTCGTCGAAGGTCGCGGCGTTCTCCGACACTGATTTGGCCCCGACCGGAAGCTCGAGCTCGACCGTCGCGCCGCCCGGAATGCACACGTCGCGACACGCGAGCCACGATGACTTCACCGAGAAGCGAGCCGTCGAGCCCCTGGGAAGGTTGGCTGGCGGGCGGACTTCGAACGGAAACAGGACGACGTCCTTGTACCCGTATCCGGCGATGTCGCCCGGCTGAGTGAAGTCGACTGGCAACGGCCACTGCATCGCTCCGAAGATGAATCCCGGCGGGCCCGACGGATCGAGCGTCACCGGAAGCCCCGAGTCGCCCGGGTTCTTCCAGTAGACGTGCCAGGCGTGCTGCATCTTCAGTCGCAGACCCAGACGAAAAGGCTTGCCGGGCTCGATTGTCGATACATCGGCGAGCAGTTCCGCCTTGACGGGATGCACGGCCGGAGCCGCGGACTGGGGCTCGACGCTGACCGGGCCTTCTGTGGCGGCCGCCCCGCAGGCAGTGAGCGCAACGAGCGTGAGCGCAAGAATACTCCGCATAGGAGGTTCATACGGAGGTCGGCCGGAAAGGTTTGCGTCGGGAGCAAGGTCCGTCGTGACGCCATGTCTCCGTGACTCTGGGTCTCCGTGTCTCTGTGTGCGAAGCTCTTCGGGCGACGAGTAGAGGCACGCACGCAGACACGGAGACACAGTGTCACGGAGACCCTCCATGCCCGATCCCCTTCCTGCATTGCCCGACCGCGTCGCGCGCATCGCGATGATCGCGCGGTGGAAGCCCGTGCACCTCGGACACGCGGCCGTCCTCGAAGCCCTCGCCGATAGTGCCGATCACGCAATCGTCGGAATCGGAAGCCCGAACAAATACGACGCCTCGAATCCCTTCACGGCAGACGAGACCGCCGCGATGATCCGGCTCGTGCTCGACGGGCGCGACAACGTCGAGCTCGTCGAGGTCCCCGATCTCGGCCACGGGCCGCGATGGCGGGCCATGGTAGTCGGGATGTTCGGTCCGCTCGATCTCTTCGTTACCGCAAATGGCTATGTCAGGAGTCTGCTCGAGCACGACTATCGAGTCATCCATCCCGTCTGGCTGATCGCGCCCGAGCGAAGAGTTGCCGTCAACGGCACGATGGTCCGAAGGCGGATGGCGCGCGACGAATCCTGGCGAGAGCTCGTCCCCCCGGTAATCGCCGGGTACCTCGATGCGAACCGACTCGTCGATCGCTTCCGGCGCGAATTCGGCGCCGAGACCGT
Source organism: uncultured Clostridia bacterium (assembly GCA_964641945.1). Classification (GTDB taxonomy): domain Bacteria; phylum Acidobacteriota; class Blastocatellia; order UBA7656; family JADIYM01; genus JADIYM01. Next base: position 3,847 of record CAZXLQ010000139.1, on the reverse strand, counting down.
CGCACTCGAAGACGCCGAAAAAAAACCCGAACCGACCTGATCGTGTATGTCGTACAATAAGCCAGCCAAGCCCGGCAGGGCTCAATGGGAGTCGCCGGGCGGCGGGTTGGTTTCCGGTGCTTCCTGCGGCCTGTAGAATGGCGCAGCCGGCAACTCTCCGGCGCCTTCCCGACGACGAAAGCGGACGACAACCTCTGAAGGAGACCCCCTATGTACAGCTGGTACGACGACACCAGTGATTGGGCGAAGCCCGGCGCCTACGTCTATGACCCCTCTTCGAAGGAAGCGCGCGAAGCGGAGGCGGTCCGCGCGAAAGCCTCGGGCCCTCGGACGTACACGGCGACGTCGGGTCCGAACACTCAGCTCATCGACCCGAAGAAGCGCGTCCACTCCTCCTCGAAGAACCCGATCGTCATCGCGGTGGACGTGACCGGATCGATGCAGCGATGGCCGTTCGAGATCTTCGACCGCCTTCCACTCCTCTTCAATACCCTGTCTAGCTACCGTCCGGACCTCGAGATCTGCTTCTGCGCGATTGGCGATGCGGTGTGCGACTCGTGGCCGCTGCAGGCGACCGAGTTCGCGCGCGGCTTCGATCTCGAAACTCACCTCAAGGCGATCTACGGCGAAGGCGGCGGCGGCGACGAGCCCGAGAGCTACGGGCTGTTCGCACACTGGATGGACACGCACGTCAGCGTTCCGAATGCGACGAAGCCGTTCCTCATCGTTTTTGGCGACGCCACGATGCACCCGACGGTCCCGTCCAAACAGATCCAGCATTTTCTCGGCGACGAGTGGAAGGGCGACGTGAAGTCCGTCGAAGCCTGGCAACGCGTCGCTTCGAAGTGGAACACCTGGTTCCTGCGCCGGCCGGGTGGCCGACCCGACGACGCGGTCGGCAAGCAGTGGGCCAAGGCCGTCGGCAAGCAGCAGGTCGTGCAGATCGACGACGAATTGAGGGCCGTCGATTACGCGATGGGCCTCGTCGCGCGGACGTGGGGCCATTTCGGCGACTTCAAGGAGAACATGCTCGCGCGGCAGGATGCCGACAAGGTCTCGGAGCTCGAGGGCCGGCTTGCGGAGGTCACGCCGAGACTTCTCGTCTGCCCGAGCTGCGGCGCCACGATTCCGCCCGAGGCGCGCGGCCGCTTCTCGTGCGGCTACTGCAAGTCGACGCTGGAGCTCTAGTCATGCACGGGGTCAGGGCCATCGTGACGGTGCCGCCCTACGCGGCGTTCGTCGAGGAAGTCGCTCGACACCCGATCGTCGGCGGGCTGCGGCTCAATACGGTGATGCCGATCAAGGGGCCGCTCGAGGACGTCCTCGAGCGGCTCTCGTCGCTCGGACAGCCGCTCTGGGTCGACCTGAAGGGCCGCCAGCTCCGCGTCGTCGATGCCGCGGTACCTCCGTTCACGTCGGTGCGTCTCAGCCATCGCATCTCGGTCAAGACACCGGCCGATGCGTTCTTTTCGGATGGTCGCGAATACGCGCGCGTCGTCGAAGTGGACGGCGACCGGCTCATCCTCGACGAGAGTCCGCGCCGGGTTGTCGGGCCGGGCGAGTCCGTGAACATCATCGCCGACGACCTCGAGATCGACGGAACGCTGACGGCGACAGATCGCGCCTACCTGGCCGCCATGCGAGCACTGGGACTCGAGGACGTGATGCTCTCTTTCGTCGAAAGGCCCGAGGACATCGCGGAGGTCCGCGAGCTCCTGCCCGACGCCAATATCGTGCTGAAGATCGAAAGCCGGCGCGGACTCGACTTCGTGCGGGAGACGGGACACTCGCACGGGCGACTGATGGCGGCGCGCGGCGACCTCTACGTCGAAGTCCTGCAGCCACATCGGATCATCGGCGCGATGCGTGACATCATCGGTGCGGATCCCGATGCCATCGTCGCGAGCCGGGTTCTTGCCTCGCTCGCCGTAGATGCGGTGCCGAGCTGCTCGGACATCAGCGACGTGGCGTTCAGCCTCTCGCTCGGATATCGGACGTTCATGCTGGGCGACGAGGTCTGCCTTCGGCGGGACTCGGTCATCCCGGCGCTCAACCTTCTGTCCGAGATAGCGAAGGAGAGTTGACAGGATTAAAGGGATTTCCCGAGGATTCACGGGACAATGTTGATTCAGTTTTCACGATTCACGTGCACCATCAGGGAATCCCGCTAATCCTGTCAACTCTGTATGAAAACCACACCCTTCGGAAACATGGATGTGTGCGATGCACACGTACATTTCTTCTCGCACCAGTTTTTCGGAAAGCTCGCGGGGTTGGCGCCGGCGACGCGGGGAGCTGCCGATCCGGTGTCGGCTGCAGGTGAGATCACGGGCTTCGA
>CAZXLQ010000139.1:0-1409 GCA_964641945.1 uncultured Clostridia bacterium | reverse complement strand
CGACGCGGGGAGCTGCCGATCCGGTGTCGGCTGCAGGTGAGATCACGGGCTTCGACGTGCCGGGAGTCGATCCGGCTGACCTGGCAGACAGGTGGGTTGGGGAACTCGACGCCGCTGGAGTCTCGAGAGCAATGCTCATCGCGAGCGTGCCCGGCGACGAAGACTCCGTGTCGGCAGCGGTGGCTCGCCACCCTGAGCGCTTCGTCGGGGCGTTCATGGTCGATCCGACCGCTTCGGACACGGAAACACGCGTCAAACGCGCATTCGACGAGCTTGGGCTGAAGGTCGCGTGCCTGTTTCCGGCGATGCACCAATTCGGCGTCGCCGAGTGCGACGGCGTTCGCGCAGTTTCGGCACTGGCAGGCGAGCAGGGCGGCCGTGCGGTCTTCACGCACTTCGGCGCGCTGTCGGTCGGAATTCGCGGCAAGCTCGGGCTCCCCAGCCGCTTCGACATTCGGCGCTCGAACCCCGTCGACCTGCATCCGCTCGCCGCCGAGTTCGTATCGACGACGTTCATCGTCCCGCACTTCGGTGCCGGCATGCTGCGCGAGGCACTGATGCTCGCCGACCTCTGCCCGAACGTGATGCTCGACACGTCGTCCAGCAACAAGTGGATGCGCTACACATCTCCTCCTGCCGATCTCGCCTGCGTCTTCCGGCAGGCGATAGCGGTCGCAGGCTCGTCGCGCCTTCTCTTCGGCACCGACTCGTCATTTTTCCCTCGAGGTTGGGTCGCCCCGGTGTTCGACGCCCAAATCGCGGCCCTCGAAGCGGCCGGTGCGACCGAAGAAGACGCCCGCGCCATCCTCGGCGGCAATTTCCTCAGGATCTTTGGAGAGTAGACAGGATTAACAGGATTTTTCAGGATTAACAGGATTAGCTTAGGGTTTACGGACGACGTACGACCACCCCAAGCAGCATCCTGTTAATCCTGAAAAATCCTGTTAATCCTGTTTACTCTCCTTCTCCCTCTCCATCGGGATGTTGATGCCCTTGTCGCGGGCGGTGGCCTTTGCCTCGTCGTAGCCCGCGTCGACGTGGCGGGCGACACCGATGCCAGGGTCGTTCGTCAGCACGCGGTTGAGCCGCGTCGCGGCTTCGGGAGTGCCGTCGGCGACCGAAACCTGCCCCGCGTGCAAGCTGTAACCCATCCCGACACCGCCTCCGTGATGGAAGCTGACCCACGACGCGCCCGAAGCCGTGTTCAGCAGCGCATTGAGGATCGGCCAGTCCGCGACGGCATCCGTTCCGTCGAGCATCGCCTCGGTCTCGCGGTACGGTGAAGCCACCGAGCCCGTGTCGAGGTGATCGCGGCCGATGACGATCGGCGCCTCGATCTTGCCTCGCTTCACGAGGTCGTTGATGGCGTCGCCCATGATCGCGCGATCGCCGTAGCCCAGCCAGCAGAT
>CAZXLQ010000138.1:0-13022 GCA_964641945.1 uncultured Clostridia bacterium | reverse complement strand
CCGGGAAGGCGAAGGACGTCGTAGAAGAAACCGTCGTCCTCGTCCCACAAGCCGACGCCGTCGTCCCCGCGGTGATTCATCGCACTGGCGATGTAGAGGAAGTGCTCCCAGAACTTGCTCGCCACGTCCTCGTAGACGTCGTCTTCCTTCGCGAGCTCCATCGCGATTTCGAGGAGGTTGAGCGTGTACATCGCCATCCAACTCGTTCCGTCTGACTGCAAGAGGTGACCGCCCGTCGGCAGCGGTTTGCTTCGGTCGAAGACACCGATGTTGTCGAGCCCGAGGAATCCGCCCTGGAACAGGTTCTTGCCGTCGACGTCCTTTCGGTTCACCCACCAGGTGAAGTTCAACATGAGCTTGTGGAAGACCCGCTCGAGGAACTTGCGGTCTCCGACGCCGCGCCGCTTCTTCTCGATCTTGTAAACGCGAAGCGCCGCCCACGCGTGCACCGGCGGATTCACGTCGCCAAGAGCCCATTCGTACGCCGGGAGCTGCCCATTGGGGTGCATGTACCACTCCCGCACCATCAGCACGAGCTGCTCCTTTGCAAACTCCGAGTCGACGAGCGCGATCGGGATGCAGTGAAAAGCGAGATCCCACGTCGCGTACCACGGAAACTCCCAGGTGTCGGGCATCGAGATCACGTCGGCATTGTAGAGGTGGCCCCAGTCCGCGTTTCTTCCATCACGGCGGGATGCGGGCGGCTTCGGCTGCGTCGGGTCGCCGTCGAGCCAGTCCTTCACGATGTAGTGGTAGAACTGCTTTGACCACATCAGTCCGGCGAAGGCCTGTCGCATGACGCTCTTCGCGTCGGGCGACAATGCGTCGGGAGTGACGCTCGCGTAGAACTCGTCGGCCTCGGCAATGCGGTCGGTGAACTCCCGATCGAACTCGGCCCCGAAACCGTCGGCGCCAGCGACGGAACCGTCGTCGGTGAGACGCAGCCGAACGGTCGCAGCTTCACCCGGTCCGAGTTCGCGTGCGAAGTACGCCGCCACCTTAGTTCCGAAGCCCTCCGGGTTTACGGCGCCCGACTCACCGTGGACGACGAACCTGCCGATTCCATCCTTGACGAAGGGCGATGGGTTAAGTGCTCCGTACAGCCTATCGACGTTCGAGTCGTTCTCGGTGAAGAGAAGGCTGTCGGGCTGCTCGATGGAGAGCCAACGGCGGCCGAGCTGCTCGTGAAATGCCTCGACTACCCGGGTCCCGGGTCGTTCCCCTCGGATCTCGGCGAGTCGAGGCCGAGGCGAGTCCTCCTGCCACGACCATGTATTGCGGTACCAGAGCGTAGGAAGGAGGTGGATCGAGGCTCTTTCGGGACCGCGATTGATAGCGGTGATTCGAACCAGAATGTCTTCGACGTCCGCTTTGGCATATTCGACGAAGACATCGAAGTAGCGACTGTCGTCAAACAAGCCCGTTTCGAGCAGTTCGTACTCTGGCTCGTCTTTCCCCCGCTGCCGGTTCGCCTCGATGAGCTTCGCATAGGGAAACTCGGCGTGCGGGTACTTGTAGAGAAACTTCATGTAGGAGTGTGTGGGCGTCGAGTCGAGGTAGAAGTAGTACTCCTTGACGTCTTCACCGTGGTTACCCTCATTGCCGGTCAATCCAAAGAGGCGCTCCTTGAGGATTGGGTCCCGGCCATTCCAGAGTCCCAGGGCGAAGCAGAGCAACTGATGACGGTCGCAGATGCCGCCGATGCCGTCCTCGTTCCAGCGGTACGCCTTCGAACGTGCGTGGTCGTGCGGAAGGTAGTCCCAGGCGTCGCCCGTGGCGCCGTAGTCCTCGCGGACGGTCCCCCACGCACGCTCGCTCAGATACGGTCCCCACCGCTTCCAGTGCTTGGTTCGTTCACGCGACTCGACAAGTCGCCGCTCTTCAGCCGTCATTTCGTTCGTCACCGATCTGCTCGTTTCCGCGTTGCGGCCCGCCGATGTCGAGTGCGGTTGGCTCCCGCTCAGTCGTGCCTGCAATCTCGAAGCGGCACGCCGGCGTGGCATCTCGATCACATCGCTCCTGAACTGGTGTCCCGACGATCTCTGCGACGAGGGATTCTGCAAGTCCGCACACCTCGGGATGCTCGGCGACGGCCGCGGCCAACGGACAACTACTGCTGCGAATGAACACTCGTCCGTCTTCTTTTACGACTCGGGCAGACCCGCCCATCGATTCGAGCATTCGAAGAGCGCGCTCGAGTCGAGTGTCCATATCATCGACAAGTTCGTCCGCAGACTGAGGCCCGGCGATGGAGCGACCGACGTCTCCGAGGATCCTCGCAACTGCGTCAGGCGCAAGTTGGCCTTTGAGAACCGTAATTAGCCGATTGAGTAATAAGTCATAGGCCTTCGGGAAGAGCCGCTCGGCCTCTGTCGTCAACTCGTAGGCGAAATGGGGCTTTCGGGTGCCCCTCTGTGTCCCGCTCTGGCGCACGAGTCCATCTCGCTCGAGCGTCACCAGGTGTGCCCGAACAGCGTTGTCCGTAAGTCCGAGCGCATCCGCTAACTCATTGACGGTGCTCGTTGTAGCGCGAAGAAGCGTAACGATGCGCCCCCTGGTGCTCCCGAAGAACCGCTCATCGAGTTTCGTAGCTTTCACGGTCTCACCCCCCGACGAGTATACATGGCCCCGTTCAATAGTCCAATAAACCAAAATAGTTCTTGACTTATTAAGATAAGTGGTTAGTCTGTGGCTGCGGCAGTGGAAAGCAAACCGATCAAAGGAGAACCGAAAACATGGCACAAACACTGAGCAACTCAACGGGCATTCTCGCGTCCGACGTGCGGGCAGACGCCTCGAGTCCCGCTTACCAGGCGTATCAGATCCTGCGCTTCGGATTCGTCGTGGCGCCGATCGTGGCAGGGCTCGACAAATTCTTTCACGTCCTTGTGAACTGGGACCAATATCTGCCTCCGATTGTGAACGCGCTCGTCGGCGGGCACGGGCACGAGTTGATGCTCGCTGCGGGAGTCATCGAAATCGTGGCTGGCATCGGAGTCGCACTCAGGCCGAAGATCTTCGCTTACGTCGTCACAGCATGGCTCCTGCTGATCGTTGGCAATTTGCTGATGATCCCCGGTTACTTCGACGTCGCGCTGCGTGACTTCGGGCTCGCGCTCGGCGCCCTGGCCCTCGCACGCCTAAGCCATGAGATTGACGGCGCTAAGGACGAGTCACGATGAGCGCAGTGCCACAGATCACCGACGTCACCGGACGGAACGGGCAACGAGGTTGGCACCGCCCGTCCGGTAGTAAGGCCCGGAGTGAAAGGAGTGCATCGTGGTCTGGGCACGGTGAGAGGACGGTCGAAAGGGCCGCTGAAGCGAGGCTTCCGACCGAGTTCGGCGAGTTCCGCATCATCGGCTACCGATCGCTCCAGTCGCCCGAAGAATTCGTCGTGCTCGTTCGAGGCGAACTTCGCGCCGACCGCCCAACGCTCGTCCGCATTCACTCGCAGTGTCTTATGGGCGACGTATTCCAATCGGTCAAGTGCGACTGCGGTCGACAGCTTCGCGCTTCAATGGAACGAATCGCCGCAGAAGGCAGCGGTGCAATCCTCTATCAGCGGCAGGAGGGCCGCGGCATCGGGATCATCAACAAGATTCGGGCTTACGCCCTGCAGGATGAGGGTGCGGACACGATTGAAGCCAATGAGCGGCTGGGCCTCGAGGTGGACCTGCGCCGGTACGACCAGTGCGCCGAGATCCTCCTCGATCTTGGGCTTCAGCGTGTGCGCGTGATGACGAACAACCCGACGAAGATCCGGGCGCTCGAGTTGGCGGGGCTCGACGTCACGGAACGCGCAACGCTCGATATCGAGGCGCACGACTGCTCCGTCGCGTATCTCAGGACGAAGAAGGAACGGATGGGACACCTCATCGACGTGGCCTAGGTAGTCTTCATGAATGACATCGAATTCAACTTCGCGGCATCGGATTCGAGGCAGTCCGATCTGGACTCCGGACCCGAATCGTGTCCGCAATTACCTAGCTATCCGGTGGCGCAAGCGTCCGGGAGAACCGAGAGGTCGCCCGTCGAATTACCCGCTCTCGTTCGTCCTCGTTCCTCCCGATTTCGCCCGTCGCCTGCGATCGGCTCGAGTTGAGCTGTCACGGTTGTCGACCGGGTACCGATGGCCGCAGGACTTGCACGCGTAACTCTCGCCCGGTTTGAGGCCGCCAACGAGCCAGCGCTGACCACACGCGTCGCACGCGAACAGCGTGACGCCTCGGGCGCCCTCCAGCATTGGATGCGGTTGAAAAATGTCGGTCATCTCACACTTTCGTTCGGCACCCGGATTCCGAATGCCGAAGATGGCGGCTACGTTTACAGCCCGCGCTACGCGGCGACCTCGTCGATCCGGAAGCGACGCAGGCCGGCAGGAACCTCCCACTCGACGACGTCACCGATGCGATACCCGAGTACCGCCGTCCCGATCGGCGCCAGCACGGAGATATGGCCCCGCTCGGCGTCCGCTTCGTGCGGATAGACGACCGTGTAGACATGCTCGGCGCCCGTGTCGAGGTCGGTGAGCCTGACCGTCGAGTACATGGCGACAACGCCGATCGGAAGAGCTTCTTCGGGTACGACTTCGGCGCGGTCGAGCTCTTCCACGAGTTGCGTAACCGGGGACCGCCCGTGTCTTCGGCTGAAGCCATCGCCCACGAGCACCCGCAGTCGCTCGTAGTCGACTTCGGTGAAATAGATCGGATTCTCCGCTTGCATCTTGCCTCCACGTATTTTGATTTTCATCTCGGGACCTGACGCCTGGCGCATTTGCTCGAGCAGCGTGGCCTACGCGGACGCCGGCAGCAGCGTGGCGAAAGGCCGCCGACCACTTGCCTTGCGGTTCGGCGAGGGCAACATCCTGGACACTACTTGCTGCTCATCCGCCAACTCGCGGACTCGTAGAGGCAAGCGCCCGTCGACAGCGACTATCTGAAGGCGCTGCGGCCCGGACGGGCTTTCCCACGTGCGGATCTCCGACGCCCTGCCGCCCATCAGCGCGGCACCGATCGGACTGTCGGCGGCAACGACGCCCGAGGTTGTTCCCGACCAGGCATCCGGCGCCAGAAAAAGCGTCGTCTCCTGGAGCGTGTCGACGCCGAAGACCCGAACCACCGATCCTACGGTGGCGGCTTCAAGCGCGTCGCCGCCACTCACGAAGACGTTTCTCTCGAGCCAGGTCCGCACGGCCGCTAAGAGCCGGGTCAATCGATAGGGCAGCGAACTCGCCGTCGATTTCGCGATGTACATACTCGGAGTCATTGTTCATTCCTTTGTCACTTCCCGGGGAAGTGAACCTGCTTCGTCAATTGGTTGAAGTGCGTGCGGTGCAATCGTCGCCGTGAAGCCGCCTGATGTCGTATCGCGCTACTGCGGAGGCCCCGAGGCCTCGCTCCTCCGCGCTCTACTGAGCGATTCGAGCAACGCAGCGCGCGACGAAGGTTGCGCGGCCGCCTGCGCGGCCTTCCGTTCAGCTCGCTCCCGGCTTCCGGACATTTCGTCCGGTTCGGTCAGCAGATCTCATGGCATCAAGGTCAGACGACTGCCGTGACGAAACGAGCGCTCCCTTATGGATGCACGTTCTCTCCGTGAATCCATCACCATTAGTCTGGACGACCGACCGAGTTGCTACCAGCGAGAGACCACCTGCTCGAGACGGGCGTTTCCACTCGTGCCCCTCGCTTGCGCGTCACCTTGAGGTTCGACGATCGCGTGGGCACGCACCAGCGAGGGAGCACCCGCACCGGACGCGAGGTTCCACCTGGTGCATGTGAGAGTCCATTGTTCACGAGGCGCAGACACTCACTGCATCGGCACTGCTGAAGGAAACACCCGACCATTTCGGGTGTTTCCTCGCTTTCCGCGTGTGGAACCGCACCGTAGCATCGAGTTGTGGCCGCGAGTGCCCGGGGCGGCGATTCGCCGCCAGGCTCGGCGTCGACGCACGATCGGTGCGTCCCGCATGAACAGAAGGCTGCCAAACGGCGTGCCTCCTGGACGTGGCACACACGGGACGCATCGCTCGCGATGAACTGGCGAGGGCGGCCCGACGGCGAGTTGGCATGTCACGGTCACGTGACCGCGCATGGCTCGAAGCCGGCAGAACAGATCGATCCGAATGAGGAGGACACACCGTGTCAGTCGCAGTACGCAGCGTGCAGCCCGTCTGGGCAGAGGCACTTCATACACTTTCCGCCCGGCGCAAGAGTAACGTCATTGTCACGTATACAGGTCGGGAGGACGCCGAATCGGTGATCGACGAGCTCGGACGGGCGGGGCTGCCCGCGGACGCGGAGATCCTCTTCGCGCTGCCAAAGGCAATGATTCCGATGTCCACGATCATTCGCCGTTCCGGTCACTTCCCGGCATCGTGGTATCTGAGAACGAAACCCTTGCCCGGGATTGGCCTCGTTGCCGACGAGTCGACCAGGATCGCGAAGTCCTGGGGCGCGGACTTGATCATCGCCGGGTCACAGGGCAGCCCGAATGTCGAGCCGCCCTACTTCGGCTGCAGCTCACCGGGCATCGCGGAGCGCGCGCACTGTTCGGTACGAATCGTGCGAGGGCGCGCCCACCGCGCCGGCTCGTCTCCGCGACTGCTTGTTGGAGTCGACGGATCCGCCGGTTCCATTGCCGCCATCCGCGAGCTGGCCAAGCGCGCGTGGGCGACTGGAACGGCCGCGAGGATCGTCATGGTCGAGGAACCCGCACCGGAATCACCGCGGCGCAGCAGCACGCGGCAGGCCTGGGACACCTCCGCGACCGGCAGCACCTTGAGCCGCACTGAACGTCTCCTTGCGCACGAGGAAGCTGCGGAGGCGCTTCGGCGGGCCGGTCTCGAGGTCTCGACCGAGATTCGGCGGGGCGACCCCGCCCTCCAGCTCGTTGACGCGGCGCGCGACTGGGGCGCTGACTGCATTGTCGTCGGTTCGCACGGCAACGGCCGGGCCTGGATCGACGACGAGCAGCGCGAGGGCCTTGGAGCCGTGGCCGGCGCTCTCGCGCATCGAGCGCTCATCTCTGTTGAGATCGTGCGTGAGCGTCCGGCACGTGCCAGCACGAGCTATGAGACGCCGCAATGGATGTGATGGACTGACCGGACGGCAGCACAAGGTCGAGCGACCCGGAACAACACACCGGGTCTTTCGAGACACCGCTCGCTTCGGCCTCCTCGAGCAGAGTGCTACGCTCGGTTGCGGCGTGTTCAACGGAAAGGCGAAGGCCGTCGCGGCATGGGCAGAGGACCGCCGCCGTCGGCACACGGTCGAGGCGCACGACGAGACGGTTCGAAACGAATGCGACTGGCGCGCAACGAAAGGATGGCGACGCGATGAAGGTACTCATTGGTTATGACGGTTCGATGTGCGCCGACGCTGCGTTGGCGGACCTTCGCAAGACTGGCCTTCCGGCAGATACGGAGGCCCTCGTTGTATCGGTCGGCGAGACCTGGCTACCGCCTCCGTCGAGCTACGAGATGCTGGAGACGGACTTTGCGCACGGTCGAGACCGAACCTTGCGCGACGCCGAGGAACTTGCCGTTGCCGGACGCGACAAGGTCCTGGCGTCGTTTCCCCAGTGGGCCACTCGCCACGAAGCCCGTGTCGGGAGCCCGGCCAGGCAACTCCTCGCGCTCGCCGACGAGTGGAAACCCGACTTGATCGTCGTCGGTTCGTACGGCCGCACGGGAATCGCGAAGTTCTTCCTGGGCAGCGTGTCACAGACGGTCGCTTCCGAGGCGTCGTGTTCGGTTCGCATCGCCAGGGGACACATCGACGTGCCTGACGAGCCGGTCCGTATCGTCGTAGGCCTCGACGGCTCACGGGGAGCCGACGCGGCGGTGCGCGCCGTGGAAGGCCGCGTCTGGCCGACGGGAAGCCACGCGAGACTCATTACGGCAATCGGCCCCTTCTCGATCGACGGAAGAGAGTTGAAGGGTGAGCTGGAGCGCGTTCAGGAGCTCCATTCGTCGGCGCTCCAACGCCTTCGGAGCAAGGGCCTGGAAGTGACGACCACAATTCACGAAGCCGACCCGCGGAAGTTCATTGTCGAGAATGCCGAACAATGGGGCGCCGACTGTATCTTCGTGGGCGCAAGCGGGTTGCTCACGATCGACCGATTCCTCTTCGGGACGGTCGCGGCGGCAGTCACGGCCCGGGCCAGCTGTTCGGTCGAGGTCGTCCGTTAGTGGCTTTCCGGCGCGCTCATCGGAGTCATTCTGATTGAGCATCGCCGGCGAGAGCGCTCGGAGTGTCGGGTCACGACAGGTCGGGAAGCTTCGCTCTCCTTTCGATCAGGAAGTCGCGCAGGACACGGGCGCCGTTGTGCACCGTGTCGCGAGCACTGTAGAGCAAGGTCACTCGGCCCTGTCGCGCCGCGTCGAGGATCGGTGTCCAGCGTTGGGAATTCGCGTCGAGCTCTTTCCGGTAACGCTGGCGAAACTCCTCCCAGCGTTCTGTCCGATGTCCGAACCACTTTCTCAGGTCCGTGGTGGGTGCAACTTCTTTCATCCACTCATCAGCCGAGACCGCGTCCTTCGTCATTCCTCGCGGCCACAGGCGTTCGACAAGAATGCGCCGTCCGTCTCCGCGCGCACGGGGTTCATAGGTCCGCTTGATTCGAATCACGTCGCCGCCGTCTGAATCGGCGGGTCCCTTGGCGAGAGCTGCCTCATCCCGGGATTTCGTCGCTGTTGCTCGTCTACGATCCGTGTTCATTGACCCCTCCAGCGAGCGCGACTTCGCGCTTCGAATCGGAACCTTGCTCATGAGATTGACCCGATCCACCGTTTTCCACAGCCGGCGGGCTTCATCGACCGTGCCTGCGATGTCGTGAGCGAGGTGTGGCGAGACCTCGAGGCTGACGTCCTCGATCGCCAGTCGCTCGTAAACCGACGACGCCGAGGTTTTCCACGTCACGAGCTCCCAACGGAAGCTCCAGTCGTCCTGCCACACGCGTAATCTCCCTAGCTGCGCCTGTGTTCACGCGCTTCGTCGGTTCGCACGCTCCGACCATGGACACAGGATGGCTCAATCCGCCTCCTGCATGGTGGATGTTTGCGCATCCCGCGGGAGGCGATGTTCCCTGGTCACGTTCCGGAATTGGTATGACGGGGCGATTGGACGGCTCCGGATGGACTCCTGTCCCGCGCCACGAACTGCCTGGCAGTCCAGGACAGCGCACGAGCTCGACGGAGCAATGCGCATGTTGAGCGATGGCGTGCGACACGGACCCCAGAAGAAAACGCGAAACCGCGCCTCGCCCGTGCGAGCCAAGGACGACGAGATCAGCTCCCCAGCGCTGTGCTTCGTCGAGGATCACCTCTCTTGGCGCGCCTTCGACGCTCTCACCGACGATCTCGATGCTACGCGTGCCGGTCCCTTCTCGAAGCAAGGACATGGCCGTCTCGACAATGGCGCCGGAGATCCTCCGCTCATTGGCAAGGGACTCAAAATGAAGGGCTGCACCGACGAGAAACGGGTCCGCGACAAAAGGGACGGCAGCGTGTACGACGAAGAGCACCTTGATCGCGCTGCTCTCCGGCCAGGGCCGACGGGCGACTTCCGCGACGGCTGCGTCACTGCAGGGGGAACCGTCGACGGGTATCAGGATTTTCACGAGAGAACCTCCATTCGGTAATTCCGGAGTGCGGTGCTCGAGCTCGCCCGCATGCTTCTGAACCGGGGAATGCGAACTGTCCAGGCGTCGGGTGGACAGTCCGGTCGTCAGCGCACCGAGTCCTGGTGAGCAATCAGCAACTCCCCCGCGCCATATTCGTCGAGGAGGCAGAGATAGCTCATTGCGAGGTCCTCGTCCTCGAGCGTGGCGCTCAGATCGAGCTCGCGAGGGGGCACGCGGTCGCTCAGCTCGGCAAGCGACCAGCACAGGAAGCGGCGGACCGTTTCGCCACGGTAAGGGTACTCCGCCGCATCGCGCTCGAGCGCGCGCACGACTTCGACGGCAGAGTCCCCTTGAAAAGACTTCATACGATCACGAAACACCATGGCGCGTCAGTCGCTCCTCAGCCGATCACGTCGGCATATGTGGCGGCCGGTCGCCCGCGATCGAACCGCGCGTCGCCTCCGGCCGCAGCCTGCATTCGGGCAAGAGCCCGGTCCGGCCTCCCGAGGTCGCTCCAGTTCACGCCATCGGCGACGAGCACGCCAATGTTCGCCGGCCGGGCCGTCAGAACGTCTCTCGAGAAATTCGTCTCGGAAAGAACTTCATAGAGCTCGCGGACGGCTTGCTCCTCGTCGTTACTTCCGAACGTCGCCTCGATGGATTCGAAACCTCCGTAGAGGTCCGGGGCTGCTTCGCGGATCAGATCGATGAAGGCGGCGACGGTGCCGACCATCACGAAGCTGTTCCACAGGCATCCGCGCTTCATGAGTGTGCGGGCAAGTGGGAAGGCTGGTTTTTCCCAGAAACGGCGAATCCAGCGAACGCCGCCGGAGTCTTCCATCGAACTCGGTGCCGTCGGCTCGATCCAACCGTACTCCGGCTCGGGCGACTCGGGAGGGATTCCAATCAGGATGACGAGGTCACGTCGCGCGCGAGTCGCCGCGACGGCCCGCTCGACGTGCCCCATGAATGCCCGGTCGTCCGATACGTAGTGGTCCGTTGGGAAGAACGCGACCAGCCCTGATGGATCTTCCTTGCGGAGGCGAAGGAGGCCGTAGAGTATCGCCGCCGCAGTCCCGGCATTCGAAGGCTGTTCGACGAGCTGCCGACGGGGCACGTCCGCGATTAGCGGCTCGTAGTATCGGTCGTGTGACTTCGTGAGAATGAAGAGCGTTCGGGAGGATTGCACCGAGAGCGCGACTCTCTTTCGCGTGCTCTCGAGAAGGGTTTCCTGGCCTAGAAGCGCGCAAAACTGTTTCGGTCGCTCGTCACCGGCGAGAACCCGCGTCAGCGGGAGCAGTCGGGTTCCCTCGCCCCCGGCCAGGATGACAGCCCAGCAGTCATCGGTCCGTGATCCCGTCGTGTTGCTGGGCGCCCTCGCCTCACCACTCCGCGTGCATGGCCGTGCGTCAAGTCCTGTCATTGCGTGTTCCACCTCCATCTTTTCCCCGCACCGAGATCGTATTCTCGGGACCACACCGGGACGAGCGTGGGAACACGCGCCGGACGCGGGTGTTCTCCCGCATTCGAGGCTCTCGGGCTGGGGCGTATAGTTCCTCCAGAAGACACTCCATGAATCGTGGCATGAGCATTCGCGGGCGGCTGGTCACTCTGGTGATCGGCGCCGTCGTGCCGTTGACGATCGTGGGGCTCGTCGCGCTGTGGAGCCTGTGGACTGCCAAGCGGCAGCAACACGACGAATCGCTCGAAAGACAGGCGGAGCTCGCCGCCGTCGCTTTCGACCGCTGGCTGGATGGGCAGCGTCAGCCTCTCGTCACGATTGCGGCAATCGGCTCGGATCGGGAGCGCGATCAGGCGACGCTGCAGAGGGAGCTCGCAAAAGCGGCTGCCCCACAGGTTCGGTGGTTTGACGTTCGCATTCTCGATGCGGACGGCTCGACGTTCGTCGCTCATCCGTCGAGCGCTGAGTTTCCAGCAGGGCTCGGAGAGAGACTCGTCACCGGAACGCGACAGGCGGAATCGGCGCTCGAGATTGATTGGACGGGCGACGGCGACCAGTACTACCTGGCCATCGCCGTTCGCGCCCGGGAGGGCGCCGTCGTCGCCCGCGTGGACAGTGCAGCGCTTGCCGAGCAATTCCGCGGTCTGACCATGCGCGAAGGCGCGCGCATCACCCTCATCGACCCCGGCAACCGCGTCGTCTTCGCGAGCGAGAATCGGGACGCGGGAATGGGCGCCAATGCCGCGGACGCCGCGATGCTTGGCGAGCTCGAAAGCCGGCAGACGGCGGTCGTCGTCGTCCGGGGCGAAACCGACGGAATCGAGCGCGTCTACGGGCTCTCCCGAGTCGGCGCAACCGGCTACCGTGTCACGGTGGGCGTGCCGAGCGAGATCCTTTATGCGCCGGCCCGGCGCCAGCTCGGCACCTACGCTTTCGCGAGTCTGGCCGTCGTGCTCTGCACTGTCGGAGCAGCGCTACTCGTCGCGCGGAGCATCGTCGGACCGCTGCGCCTCTTGAGCGCAACGGCTGCGCGATTCGGTGAAGGCGACTTCTCAGCTCGCGCCCCGACCGCGAAAATGCACACGATCGCGCTCCTGGCCGCGAGCTTCAATGCGATGGCCGAGCGGCTCCAGGCGCGAGAGGCGCGCCTGGCCGAGGTAGATCGCGTCAAGTCGGATTTCGTCAGCAGCGTATCGCACGAGTTGCGAACGCCCCTGACCACCATCAAGGCGCTGGCGCGGCTGCTGACGCGAGAGAACCTCTCGGCCGAAAAGCGCAGGGAATACGTCGACACAATTGCGGCCGAGTGCGACCGGCAGATCGACATGGTGCTCAATCTTCTTGACCTCTCGAGGATCGAGGGAGGCGTCTTTCGGACGAAGAGCGCTCGGGTCGACGTCGGCGAGATCGTCAACGCGTGCGCGCGAGCCGCGGCCCGAAGCGTGGAACTGCGTGGCCACGAGCTCGAGGTCAACGTCGATCCAGACCTCCCGGAAGCGTTCGCCGACGCAAAGGCCCTCGGGCGCGTGCTCGGAAACGTCGTCGAGAACGCTATCAAGTACACCCCCGACAACGGCCGCATCGTCCTCGCAGCGCGTGGGGACGGCGAGTGGGTCACCGTCAGCGTCTCCGACAATGGCCGAGGCGTCCCACCCGAGGACGTCCCTCGGCTCTTT
The DNA here is from genome assembly GCA_964641945.1 of uncultured Clostridia bacterium. GTDB lineage: Bacteria > Acidobacteriota > Blastocatellia > UBA7656 > JADIYM01 > JADIYM01. The sequence continues at coordinate 260 of CAZXLQ010000138.1, read as the reverse complement.
GACAAGTTTCACCGGGGGCGGGTCTACGCCGAGGCCGCGCCGCAATCCGGGAACCCCGATGAGGTGGATGTGTCGGGAGTCGGGCTCGGGCTCTACCTGGCGAGAAACGTGATGGAACAGATGGGCGGCCGCATTGCCGTCGAGACCGAGCTCGGGAAGGGAAGTACGTTTACCCTGTCTCTGCCGGTGTGGCGTGAGGGCGGGTCGGTCGATGAACAGGAGGAACGCGATGCGGGAGCGATTGCTGGTGGTTGACGACG
>CAZXLQ010000137.1:0-13056 GCA_964641945.1 uncultured Clostridia bacterium | reverse complement strand
TCCGGCGGTTCCCTCAGGGGTCGGCCGCGACCGCCCGCGCGCCACCCACGGCTATTTTGTCGACCGCTCCGCGGTCGGAGCCGAGATCCGCTCAGTCCGGGTCATCCGCAAGGTCCGTCTGCTTGTTGTTTTCGCCGACTCCCATCAGGTCCCGAAATGCCGATTCGTCGAGCACCGTGACACCGAGCGAAACGGCCTTGTCGAGCTTCGATCCGGCGTCCGATCCGGCAAGTACGTAATCCGTCTTCTTGCTCACGCTCGACGCGGTTTTTCCGCCACGCGAGGCGATGAGCGCCGCGGCCTCGTCCCGCGTGAAGCCCTCGAGCTTCCCGGTCAGCACGAAGGTCTTCCCGGCAACACCCTCCGCCGCCTCGACGACGACCTTCGGCGCTTCCATCGAAACACCCTCGTCGCGCAGTCGATCGAGGAGGCGTCGATTCCCTTCATCGCGGAACCACGCCGCCACGGACGCCGCCACGATCGGCCCGATTTCGTTGACCGCCGTCAGTTCCTCCTCCGTCGCCGCCGCCAGTGCTTCGGCCGAGCCGAAGGCTCCGGCCAGCACCTGAGCGATCCTCGTGCCGACGTGCCTTATGCCGAGCGCGTAGAGCAGCCTCGCCAGGCCACCGGACTTGCTCGCCTCGATCTGTTCCATCAGGTTCGCGGCCGACTTGTCGCCCATGCGCTCGAGCTCGGTCACCTTCGCAAGATCGAGGGCATACAGGTCCGCCGCATCGCGAACGAGCCCGGTCTCGAGGAGCCTTCCGACGAGCGACTCGCCGAGCTTCTCGATGTTCATGGCCTTTCGCTCCTTGAATCGGAGCAACGACTTCAGCCGTTTCGCCGGGCAATCCGGATTCGGACACCGGCGAACGACCTCGCCCTCGATGCGGATCGATTCGGTTCCGCACGACGGACAGGCCGTAGGAAACGCGAACGGCTCGAGTCCGTCCTCACGCCGTTCGAGCACGACCTTTACGACGCGCGGAATGACGTCGCCACTCTTCTCGATTAGCAGCCAGTCGCCGACGCGTGCATCGAGGCGAGCGATCTCGTCCTGGTTGTGGAGGCTCGCACGTGAGACCGTCGATCCGGCCAGCAGAACGGGTTCGAGCTCCGCAACCGGTGTCAGCGCGCCGGTCAGCCCGACCTGGATCGTGATTTCGTTCAGCCGCGTCGTTACCTGCCGCGCCGGGAACTTGTAGGCAACCGCCCACCGAGGGGCCTTGGACGTCGAACCGAGCGCTTCCTGCTGGGCGACCGAGTCCACCTTCACGACGACGCCGTCGATCTCGTAGCCGAGCTCGTCGCGCCGGGCTCCCGCGCCTTCGATGACCTCGATGACGTTCTCTATCGAATCGCACAGTTTCGACGCGTCATTGACCGGGACCTTGGCCGACTTCAACCAGTCGAGAGCCTCGGACTGCGCGGGAAACGGCTTCGAGCCTTCGACGAAGAGCTCATACGCGAAGAGTGCCAGCCTCCTCGACGCCGTGACCGCCGGGTCCTTCTGCCGGAGCGAGCCCGCGGCGGCATTGCGCGGATTCGCGAACGTGCGCTCGCCTTCTTCGATGTTCTCGGCATTGATGCGGCGGAATTCGGCGGTCGACAGGTACACCTCGCCGCGCACTTCGATTTCGCCCTGGAGGGGGAGCGCCGCGAGTGCCGCAGCGGGCAGGCGTTTCGGAAGCCCGGGGATCGTCTCGACGTTTGCGGTCACGATCTCGCCCGTGACGCCGTCACCGCGCGTCACGCCGCGAACGAGCCTTCCGTGAGTATCGTAGGCGATCGACAGGCTCAGGCCGTCTATCTTCAACTCGGCGACGTAGCGAAACGACTCGTCGCCGAGTCCCTTCCGGACGCGGGCGTCCCACGCGCGCAGCTCGTCGATCGAATAGGTATTGTCGAGCGACAGCATCGGCCGCGCGTGGGGAAATTTCGTGAAGGTGTCGGCCGCGCTGCCAGACACGCGCTGCGTGGGCGAATCCGGATCGGCAAGCTCGGGGTGCGCGGCTTCGAGGTCGAGCAGCTCGCGAACGAGGGCGTCGTATTCGACGTCGGCGATGACGGGGTTGTCGTCGAGGTAGTAGCGGTCGTTGTGGTAACGGATATCGTCGCGCAGGCGCCGTACGCGATCGGCGGCTGTCTCAGAGGTAATGCCGCTCATCGGCCGTGCTCTCCGGGAGATCGAGAATCGGACTGTGAAACGAAACGGAGCGGGACCGCCACGTAGGTGGCAATCCCGCTCCGGATTGTACGGCACGAGCGACGCAAAGGGCGCGCCCTCGGTGAGCGGTCAGGCTCTCGAGTTGCGGTAGCGGCGCTTGCGGGCGTCGCGGCGTCGGGCCAGCGCGGACTTGATGCGTTTCTTCTCCGTCGGGGAGAGGTAGAAAGCGCGCTTCTTCACGTCCGTGATGATGCCTTCGACCTGCACGCGGCGCTTGAAGCGTCGCAGAGCGTTCTCGAGGTTTTCGTTCGGATGAACTTCAACAATGGCCAAACCGTGTCACCTCCTTCCGGCCTGCAGTGTTCGCGGCGAATGTCCGCTGCGGAAACGGGGACTGTAGCGGGGGGCCAGTCGTACGTCAAGGCTCGGGCTGTCTTTGCGAGACCTTTGCGCCTTTGCGGGAAACCTGTCGTGAGTTGGGTTTCCCGCAAAGGCGCAAAGGACCCGCGAAGGCGCAGAGAGAATGCATCACCCCTTCGGCAGGGACGCCACCCACTTCGCGATGGCCCGACGCTCGTCCTCCTGCAGAGTCTCGAACGAAGGCATCCCCTCCCCCAGTCCGTAAGTGCCGGGCTTCGCGATCAACTGCACCAGATCGTCGACGCTCCGGGACGGCTTCGCCGTTACACCCCACAAGGAAGGCCCGATCCTCCCCTCGCCCGTTGCACCGTGACATCCCGCGCAATTCTTCGCAAACGCCTCGGGCGCCGGCCCGATGACTTCCACCGTCACGCCCTTCGCGCCGCCGATCTCGTCAGGCACGAACGGCTCGGCGAGATACGCCCGCGCGGCCTCTTCCTGCGCCTGTATCTTCGGATCGCGCGCATCGGCGATCAAACCTACGATCGTCAGGGACACGACCGTGACGGCCAGGACCGCAAACGCCCCGATGGGCACGAGCCGCTTTCGAAACCGCCGGTCGGGGCCCCTGTCGAGCCACGGCAGCAGCGCCAGCCCGGTGACGATGACGCCGGGCAGCACCACCGCTCCCCAGAATGCCGGCACAACCTTTAGTAACTCGAAGATCCACAGGAAGTACCACTCGGGCCGCGGCACGAACTGGGCACCGGGATCGGCCTTCGGGCCGAGCACGGCGGGACGCCACGCCGCCAGACCGACGAGCAGCCCGACCACGAGGATCGAAACCACCGTGTCTCGCGCGAACTGCGCCGGATAATACGGACGCCGGCGCAGGATCGACGAATCCTCGACCGCGGCGCCCGCCGCCCCGGCGCGACGGAAGAACCGGATGTGAAGTGCCAGCACCAGTCCCGTCAGGATGGGCAGAACGAACACGTGGAGCGCAAAGAAGCGCGACAGCGTCGCCTGACCGACGTCGTTGCCACCAAGCAACAACTGCGCCTGCATCGTGCCCGCCAGCGGCACGCTCGCAGCGATGCCGCCGGCCACCTGTGTTCCGAAATACGCCTTCTGATCCCAGGGAAGCAGATAACCCGTGAATCCGAACCCCATCACGAGCACGAGCAGGACGATGCCAGCAAGCCAGAGCGCCTCGCGCCGCTCGCGGTATGCACCCCACAACACCGTTCGCGACAGGTGCGCCATCAACAGCAGGATCACGGCGCTCGCTCCGTAGTGATGCACACCACGAACGAGCCATCCGAGTGCCACTTCTTTCTGGATGTAGGCAACCGTGGTGTGCGCGTGGTCGACGGACGGCACGTAGTAGAACCCCAGCAGTATTCCGCTCACGGTCTGCAGCAGCAGCGTCGCCAGAAGCGCCGTACCGAAGACGTAGACCCACCGTGAGCCGCCGGGAATCCTGTAGTCGACCGACGCACTCACCGTCGCTCCCAGTCCCGTGCGAGATTCGACGGCGTCTGCGAGCCGGCCGATGGGGCCCGAGCCAAGGCCGCCCACGGTCAGCCCACCTCCACGCGCTCGGCCGTGTCGAGCGCGAACGAGGCGTATTTCACTTCCACGTCTCCGGTTGGCGTCACTCGAGCCTCGAGAGGATCCAGGCCACGCTTGGCCGGTCCCACCGAGAGTTGCCCTTCACGCGTCCACGTGCTCGAGTGGCAGACGCAGAAGTAGTCGCCCTGAGCAGATCGCCAATCCACGAGGCAGCCCTGATGAGGGCACTTCGCGGAATAAGCCGTGACCGTCCCGTCCGTCTTGCGCTCGATGAATACCGCCTGCCGCGTCACCGAACGGGCCCATCCGGACTGGCTGACAACGTCTACCGTTGCACGGGCCGGACCGCCGTCGGCTGGGGTCGCGATATCACGCACGAGCGTCCAACCCGACGCCTCGCCATCTCCAGAAAGCGCCGGAACAGCCAGATAGACCGCCGACACGCCTCCTCCGGCAACGGCCACCAACGACCCTGCCGCCGCCGCGGCCACCCCGAGAAATCCCCGACGATTCATCGGGCGTTCGTCGACGCCCGAGTCCTCCCGATTCGCGTTGGACATCCGCGCCTCCAACCGATGGAAATCGTCGCGCGGGAGCACGAGACCGAGCGACTGTTCGCTCCCGCACTCCCAAAGCTGTTTGCGCGACACTCCTGCTACGCTTCAGCGACGAACGGTGGATTGCCTTGCCGACAAGTTCTCGTTCGACGGCCCGCTCCCGGGCTCGAGAAACGCGAGCTTGTTTCCAGTATCAAAGAGGCTCTTCATGTCTGGCAGCGGCGCCTGGAAGTTCGTGTAGATTCCACTCCCGTCCTTCTGCAGCGTCCAGAGCAATCCCTGTGGATAGAGCGGTTTCGACTGGTTGAGGCCGCCCTGGCGTCCAGCCATGTCGATGAAATCGGGCGAGACATAAAGCACGCCGATCGCGTTGTTCGGCATTCCGCCGAGAGCACGCAGGTAGTCCGAGTTCTGCAGCAATCCCTGCTCGGTCTGGTATGAGACGATGATGTCCTCGATAGTCTTCCGTGCGCCGCCGACGGCAAAGTTGCCTACGATAGCGAAGCAGAAGGAGCCCGAGCCCCAGATCTCGACGTCGCGGAAAATGCTCGGAGGCGTGGCCGCCTGTCCATCCGCAGGCTCAAAGGAACGCTCCACGAACTGGCGAATCGCCGCCGGATTCCGGAGCTCCATCAGCACGAATGCGTCTTCGACGCCCGGGGTCTTCTGTGCCGGGGGCGCTCCGCTGTCCTGCACGCGCGCCATCGACGCCGTCGACGGCTCGAGCATCACGCCGATCGCGATCTCGTTGCCGAACGCCGCCAGAAAGTCGTCGCGAAGCCGCATGTCGTAGCGCGTCTCGAACTCGCGGATGACCTCGGGGGGCGGAGGCATCCCGAGTTTCTTCGACAATTCCGGAGTCATGGTCTGAAGCACGAGGTCGTAGATGCGGACGAGATCTATGCTGCCGACCAGCGCGCCGTCGGTCGCGGTCGGCATCAGCGCCGCCGACCGTCCCTCGATCACTGGCGGATCCGAAAGCACGGTTACGAGTCCGTTGCGCGTCCGATTCAACTCGATGGCCGCCTGCAAGGTGACCTGTCCGCCCTCGGCGAGTGCGGTGATGCTGCCGCCGACGAGCGCTTCCATGCCGATGAATCGCTTGAGCGCGGCGGCCTCTGGCGGCGCTGCGGGTGGTGCCTTGGCTCCCTTTGCCGGCGCCGGTCCGGATCTGGCATAAGACTCGTCGATCCCGGCGTTGAACGCCTGCGCGATCGGCGCTCCGTTTAGGAACGCGAAGAACTGACGGCGGCCCGGTACGCGCTCGTTCGCTCCCTTGAAGGCCGGCAGGTCGGCCAGTCGTCCCGTCGGGGCAACCGATGCCGTGTCGAGGATCGCCGTCACGCCGTTCGGATCCCCGAATGCGAAGTCGTCGCCGACCTGGGTCATGGCAAACGCGCCGCGGCCGGTTCCCCAAGTTGAGACCTTTGCGCCGCGGACCGTAGCAGCAGCCGGTGGGGCGCCCGAACGAGTCTGTCCGCGGCCGACCTCCTTCAGCACCTTGAGGACGAGCGCGGACACCTCGGGCGACGTCGATTGCACGACACCCGCGATCTGCGGATCAACGCTGCCCAGATTCGCGAGCTGCGTGCCAGGTGGGAACAACATTCCCATTGCGAGCTTCGAGGCCAGCACCTCGCGGAATTCGTCCTGGGTCAGCGGAAACGACGTGGACTTGTTCGTCGGTGTGCCGCGGAATCCTTCGCGGACGAGCCGGTAAACCAGTTCGACGCCTCCCATCTGATCGATGATCGAGGCGGTGTCCGACACCTCCGCGTAAAACATTGTTCCGGCGGGAAAGGACGCGGCGGGTGAGCCGGAGAGCGAAGCGGGAGCGGCCGGCGGCTTCGCCGGAGCGCGGCGCGTGCGCTGACCGTTCACGGGAACCACCACGAGAAGTGCCGCGGCGAAGCACAGGGCGAGACGAGCGAGACGTCTGTTCATCGAGACTCCGTTTCGGATTGGAGGTATTGCGAGACGGAACGAGCGCTACTTTCCGTCGTTGACGGTCCAGATGCGGATCGACTTGTCCGCGCTGCCCGTCACGATCGTCCTGTTGTCGGCGCTGATCGAGATGCCGCGAATTGCGCCCTTGTGACCGGCCATCTTCGTCAGCTCGGCGCCATCGGCAACGGACCACATCTGGACCGTGCCATCGGCAGTTCCCGTCAGCAGCAGCGAGCCGTCAGGTGAAAAACGTACGCGACCAACCGCGCTCGAGCCAGCCCGCAATTCGCGGACGAGTGCTCCCGTCGAGGCATTCCAGACACGTGTCACGCCGTCCGCGCTGCCGATCGCCAGCAATGTGCCGTCGTTCGAGAACACTCCACACCGAACCTCGAACGCGTGATTCTGGAGCGAAGTGACCTTCGTGTTGCGTTCGGTCGACCAGACGTTTATGCCCTTGCTCTTCGTGAAATACGCAACGGACTTAAGGTCCGGGCTCAACGCCACTATCAGGTCGTCGGCCATCGGGGCCGGCACCGACGTCACGAGCGAGAGGTCCGAGACGTTCCAGATCTTGATCGTCTTGTCGCGCCCCGCGGAAGCGATCTGGGATCCATCAGGACTGAACTCGACCGAGAACACGAATCCATCGTGCGCCTGCGCAGACTGGATCTCCGAGCCATCGCTCAACTTCCAGATCCGAATCGTTCCGTCATCCGAACCCGAAGCCACGAGTGACCCGTCCGGACAAATCGCGAGCCCCTTCGAAGGCTCGGCTTGCCCCTCGAGCGCCCTTACCTGGCTTCCACCGCTCGTCTGCCAGAGACGGACCGACGTCTCTTCGCCGGACGAGGCAATGAACTTGCCGTCAGGCGTGATCGCGGTTTCCAGAAGTACGCTCGGCGTCGTGATCGATCCCGCTGCCGTGAGCGTCTTGCCCTTGCCCGGGGCAGTCGGCGCGCCCGTATTCGAGTTTGCAGTGCTCTTGTTCGCGTTCGCGTTGCCGTTCGTCGCGACCTCCGGGAAAAGCACTGGCCAGAGGAGCATTCCGCCCGCAACGATCCCCGCGACGAGCAGCACGCCGATGATCGCGAGGCCAACCCACAGCTTTCCGTTTCCGCTCGACGCGGTCGCGGGAGCAGGCGACGACATGACGCCCTGTGCCTGTGGCTGCGTCGGAGGCACGGACGGCTGCGCGACTCCGTACCCGGGTTGCGGTTGTCCGTATTGCGGGTTCGATGGATACGCCGGGGCCGGTGGATTCGACGGATACGTCGGTGTCGGAGGATTCGACGGGTATCCCGGTGGCGGCGGATTCGAGGGATATACCGGTGCAGCTGTCGGGCTGTAGCTGTGGCCAACGGTGGGAACCTGTGCCCACGGGTTGTTCGGGTTCGTTGCCGGCGGCGGTTCGACGAGCGTGCCTCCCACCGGGACCGACGCCTGCATGCCGCCGGCTCGAATCGCCCCGGACAACGCCGCACGCATTTCGGTCGCGCTCGCAAACCGGTGGTCGCGCTTCTGCGCGAGCGCGCGCTGGAGGACGTACGAGACCTGGGCCGGCACCATCGGCAGCATCGCCGGCAGATTCGCAAGTGGATCGGGCTCGCCGTTGAGGGCGCTCTCGGCTCGCGTCAGTGCGTCGGGAGGCAGCTTTGCGGTCAGCAGGTGGAAAATCGTCGCCGCCAGCGAGTAGAGATCGCTTCTCGCGTCCGTACCCGTTCCGCGGACCTGTTCGAAGGGTGCGTAATGCGGCGTGTAGCCGAACAGGCTCTTGTTCGACACGAGCGTCATCTGGTCGACGGCGCCCTTGGCCAGGCCGAAATCGAGCAGGATGATGTCGCCGCGCGCCGTGAGCTTGAGGTTCTCGGGCTTGATGTCGCGATGGACGATCGGCGGCTCGTGCGAATGCAGATAATCGAGCAGGTCGAGCAGCTGGTCGGCCCACTTGAGCACGAGCTGTGGATCGAATCCGCGCCCGGACTTCTTCATGTGCTGGCCGAGGTCTTCGCCAGGGATGAACTGCATTACCAGAAACTGGCCGTTCGACTCGAAGAAATAATCGAAGACGTGCGGCAGTGCGGCGTGATGCAGGCTGTTGAGGAGTCTCGCTTCCCGCTCGAAGGCCTTTCGGAGCAGGTCGTCGGTGATGAGCGTTTCCTTGAGCGCGACGGTGCTGCCGAACGTCTGATCGGTGGCGAGATATACGGCGCCCATGCCGCCCTGGCCAAGCTGTCGGATGATCAGGTATCGGTTGTGGAGCAGCGTGTTCGCAGCGAGCATTCAGGTTCCTCGATATTGCCGTGACCAATGGGCGAATCCGCCGGTGGCGGCGGTCGAATCCGCCTGATTGTCGTGGGATTGCGGCCCGCCGTCAACGGAGGAGGCTCGCGCAGAAGCTCTGGCTCCGTGCCTCCGTGCCTCTGTGGCTCAGTGTGCGAAGCTCTCGAGACGCTTCGCACACAGAGCCGCAGAGACACGGAGCCACCGAGGACGCGCCGAAATGGCTCGACTTGAATGCGGTAGTCTCCGTGGACGCTTCCGCGCCTCGCGTGTATCCTCCCGGTCTTTGCCATGTCGACCACGACTCCATCGATCGCGTTGCAGTGCCGCGGACTCGTCAAACGGTATCCCGACGTCGTCGCCGTAGACGGACTCGACCTCGCCGTCCAATCGGGCGAGTGCTTCGGCCTGCTCGGTCCGAACGGCGCAGGCAAGACGACGACCGTCGAGATCTTCGAGGGCCTCACGAAACCCGATGCCGGCGACGTCGAGGTGCTCGGAATGCACTGGGGGCGCGGACAGGACGTCGCTCTCCGTGACCGGCTCGGCATCCAGCTGCAGGAAACACAGGTCTCCGAGAAGCTCACGGTCAGCGAGACGATTGCCCTGTTCCGCAGCTTCTATGCCACAGGCCGGGACATCGAATCGACCATCGCCACCGTTTCACTGACGGAAAAGCAGGATTCGCGCGTCGGCAAGCTCTCGGGAGGGCAGAAGCAACGGCTCGCCGTAGCGTGCGCGCTCGTCGGCGATCCCGACGTGCTTTTCCTCGACGAGCCAACGACCGGACTCGACCCGCAGGCGCGACTTCAACTCTGGGACATCGTGGACAGCTACAAGCGCGAGCGCGGCACCGTGCTGTTGACCACGCATTACATGGAAGAGGCGACGCGACTCTGCGACCGCGTGGCGATCGTCGACCACGGCAAGATCATCGCCCTCGGCACGCCGATCGAGTTGATCGCGTCGCTCGGCGCCGATCAGGTCGTAGAGTTCGCGGCCGAGGGTGACGTCGATCTCGCTGCTGTCGGGGCGCTCCCGGGCGTTAGATCGACAAAAGCCACCGAGGCCGGGAACACGCTCAACGTCATCGACATCGGCGAGGCTCTGCCGGCGCTGCTCGCGGAGCTCGACCGTCAGGGCGCAAGGCTTACGACTCTTACGACTCACCAGGCAACGCTCGAGGACGTCTTCGTTCACCTGACGGGGAGGATGCTTCGCGATGCCTGAACACCGCGGCGGATCGCACCCGCTTCTCGAACTGACCCGCGTCCGCCTTCGCGAGTTCCTCCGCGAACCCGAGGCGATCTTCTGGGTCTTCGTCTTTCCCATTCTCATGGCGTGCGCACTCGGGATCGCGTTCCGGAACACGGGACCCGACGTCGTCAAGGTCGCCGTCGTGGCCGACGGACCGGTGACCTCAGAGCGAGCCGATGCATTGCGCCAATCGAAGATGCTCGACGTCGCCGTTCTTGCGCCCGACGAAGCGATGCTCGCACTGCGAACCGGAAAGGTCGCGCTCCTCGTCGAATCGTCGGGAGACGGCGTCGCCTATCGTTTTGACCCGGCCCGGCCCGAGAGCCGGACTGCCCGGCTCGAGGTCGACGACGCGCTCCAGCGCGCCGCGGGCCGACTCGATCCCCTGACGCCGACGAACGTCGAGGTCAGCGAGGCCGGAGCCCGCTACATCGACTGGCTCATTCCGGGACTCATCGGCATCAACATGATGGGCAGCGGAATGTGGGGACTCGGGTTCGCCATCGTGACGGCTCGCAAGAACCGGCTCCTGAAGCGGCTTTCGGCTACGCCGATGCGTCGCTCGCACTACCTGCTGTCGTTCATGTTCTCGCGCTACTTCTTCCTTGCGATCGAGGTGACGGCGATCCTCGGCTTTTCGGCGCTCGTGTTCGACGTCCCGGTGCGGGGCTCGATCCTGGCGATCGCCGTGACGGTCTGGATCGGCGGAACGGTGTTCTCCGGGCTCGGACTGCTCGTCGCCGCGCGTCCGTCGACGATCGAGGGCGTTTCGGGACTGATGAACTTCGTGATGCTGCCGATGTGGCTGCTGTCGGGAACGTTCTTTGCCTCCGACCGATTCCCGGCGGCCTTCCAGCCATTCATCAGGATCCTGCCGCTTACTGCGTTCAACGATGCACTGCGAGCCATCGTCAACGAGGGCGCGACGCTTCCGATGGTTGCTGTTCCATTGGGAATCCTCGCGATCTGGGCCGTCGTGAGCTTCGCGGTCGCGCTGAAGCTCTTCCGCTGGCAGTAGCGCGATGGAACAGCTCACGCTCGTCCAGGCAATAGTCCTCGGAATCGTCCAGGGATTGACGGAGTTCCTTCCGATCAGCAGCACGGCGCACCTGCGGATCGTCCCGGCCCTCGCCGGGTGGGAGGACATCGGCGCCGAGGCCACGGCAGTGATGCAGCTCGGCACGTTGCTCGCCGTGCTCATCTACTTCTGGGCCGACCTGTGGAGGCTGACACGCGCGTTCGTCACCGACGGCCTGTCGTGGCTTCGGGGCGGTTTCCGGGGGGCGCCGTGGACGACACAGGATGCGAAAGTCGCGTGGCTGATTGGCGTCGGGACGATTCCGATCTGTGTGTTCGGACTGCTCTTCAAGGATTTCATCAAGGGAGGAGCGCGTTCGCTGTGGGTGCAGGTGGCGACGCTCATCGGACTTGGACTGATCCTGCTCGTCGCGGAGCGCATCGCCACGCTGCGCAAGGAACTCGCGGACATCGGGTGGGCCGAGGGCCTCGCGGTGGGCGCGGCGCAGGCCGTGGCGCTGCTGCCCGGCTCGTCGCGATCCGGGACGACGATCACCGCCGCGCTTTTCTGCGGACTCACGAGAGAAGCGGCGGCCCGGTTTTCGTTTCTGTTGAGCGTGCCGGCGGTGCTGTTGAGCGGCGTGTACGAGCTCTACGAGATTCGTGCGTCGATCGGCGGGCCGGGCACGCCGGCGCTCGTAGTCGCGACGGTCGTGTCGTTCGTCGTCGGCTACGCGTCGATAGCGTTCCTGCTCAAGTTTCTGCGAACGCACACGACGCTCGTGTTCGTCGGCTATCGAGTCGCGCTCGGACTGCTACTGGCCGGGCTGCTCGTCGGCGGAGTGATCCAGGCGAGCTGAGCGGAGCGCGTTCGGACGTCGTCGCGGCAATCGCTCACGGGTCACGGCGCGCCGGGGGACTGCTAGTGGACGGACGGATCGATGCTTGCGTCTGTCCGCGGGCCGGCTCGCTACCGCTCGCGGTTCTGAAGCTCAGAGCCGTCGTGGCTGAGGACACCATCGCCGTCCGTATCGGAGCCGTACTGGCTGAGGAGCGGGTCCGACTGGCGCCTTGGCCTTCTCTACGCTCGCCTGAACCCAATCCAGTCGAGCACACGCCTCAACAGCCCGGCGACACCTCGCTCCTCCTGAACCACCTCGATGTGCTCGCCGTCGCGGTCGATCGCCGTGACCCGGCCCATGATGTGGTGGATCGGGACCGGTGTGTCGAGCGCTTGCGAGGCGTCGGCCCGCGTGACGACGAACCGACCAGCCGATCGATGCTCGACTCGGACGATGCGGTGAATCAAGGCCGTATCGCGCAGGCTCTGATACAGCACGATGTCGCCGTCGCGAACGCTCTGCATCTGCACAGGATGAATCGTGACGAGGTCACCATCGGCAAGGGCGGGAAGCATAGCTGTTCCACTCACGCGCAGCAGAATCGGATGCTGCCGGCTCAGCTCGTACCTCGCCTTCTTGAGCAGGTCCGGCGTCTCGAGCCGTATCACGGGACCGCGTTCGGTCTTGATGGATTGCGCGCGCATCTGGCCAGCTCCTGACGACTCGGTGTGGGGTGAGCGGGTTCCGTGCTGCGGGGTCGGCGAAGCGATCCAGCGCGAGAACGACCAATGGTAACCGGCGATGGAAGATCAGGTAAAGGTCATGATCCCGTGCCGGGAGGTCGCCGGCCAATCTGCCATCCATCGGCGTGACTTACAGGTCCGGTCATTGATCCGTCACATTTTCCGAGTCACTCGACGTCCGGTTGCGTTGCTTCCGGCTTCGTTCGGCGGCTCGGCAGGATCAGTACCGCGAGCGATAGCGAGCGGGTCGTACTGACGAAGAGCACTCACGACAGGAACGACCCGCTCGCTATCGCTCGCGGTACTGA
>CAZXLQ010000136.1:0-13086 GCA_964641945.1 uncultured Clostridia bacterium | reverse complement strand
CGTCGAGCCGTCGCCGGTCGAACCTCCGCCCGTCGAGCCTCCGCCGGCCGAACCGCCGCCTCCGGTGCCGCCGCCACCGTCGTTGCGGGCAATGTCTCCATTGCGCGGATCGCCTCCATCCCGGTCGCGATCACCCCGACCGTAGAGTCCTCCCCCGCCTCCGCCACCGCCGCGTCCAGTGGGGTCGCCGACACGGACGTCCCTCCGGCCATTGTCAGTCGTCAGCGCCTGTGTCTTGACGTCATCCCGCGCGATCGTCCCCGACGTCGGATCGAAACTCAACCAACCCGCCCCGTCGATGTAAACCTCGACCCACGCGTGACCATCGGAACCGCGCACGAGGAATCCGTCCACAGACTGCTCCTGCGCGAGGAAACCGGTGACGTACCGGGCCGGCAGTCCCACGCTTCTCGCCATGACTACCATCGACGACGCGAAGAGCGCACAGTGGCCGCGCTTCGTCCGCAGCATGAAGTCGTTGACCACCTGCTCGCCGCCAACGTCGTGCGAGAGCGAATAGAAGTAGTTGCGCCGCAAGTACCGCTCGAGCGCGACCGCCTTGTCATAATCCGCCGTCAGGCCGGCTGTCTGCTCGAAGGCGATCCGCTTCACCTGCGGGTCGATCCCTTTCGGCACCTGGAGGTTCCGATAGGTGTCCGGCAGTCGATTCGCCGATCTCGTCCGAACGAGTGTCCCCTTTGCGAAGACGTCCTGAAAGCCGTCGACTTCGTATCGGCTATTCGCCGCAAGGGTTCCGTCGATTCGAACCGTTCGTCCAGTGCCGTCGACAAACACGCTGTCGACGCTAGAGTCGGCGAACCGCACGCTTGCCGGACGGAACGCCGTGAAAACGACTCCCTCGAGATCGACGAGCATTTCGTAGCTCTGCCGGATCTGGATGACCGTGGCAGGCGTAATTGACGGCTGCTCGACCGGCAGCGTCGTCCATGCGTCAGGACGCATGTCGATCGTAAACACCTCCGGGTTGTCGTTCGCCCACGAGACACCGTCGAACGATTCGAACGACTGGCCGCGCACGTAGAGCGGCGATCCGACCGCGGGGTTGAGTCTGACGTTCATTACGGGCAACTGATCGTTTCCCGGATCCGGCGCCTCGGTGTTGCCGCCAATCCGGAACGGATCGTTCGCCGACGTGGGCGGTTTCCGGTCCAGGAACGTCGGCGGTGTCCGCGGCTGTCGCCCGAACTCGAAGTCCGGCCACCGAAGCATCGGTGTCACGAGAAACAGCAGTGCCGAAATCGTCGCGACCGCCGAGACGACCCCCAGGCGCTGCAACGGCCAGCGCGCTTCGCCCCGATCGTATCCCGACGGACCCGCCTTGCGGGCCGTGCGGTCATAGGCAAGCACGAGCATCGAGAGTCCCGCGAAGACCACCCACGCCGCGCCACCTATACCTAGCGGCAACCGCGTCGACGCAACGAGCATTACGAGAAACGCCACGAAGTGCGTGAGCCGCAGCGTCGCGTGGCTGAACAGGAACGAGCAGAGAACGATCTGCGTGAAGGCAACCCACCCGAGCTCCGGACTACCGGCATACCACTCGATCGCGAACACGCCCGTCGCAAGGACCACGAGCCACAGGAACGTCGTCGCCACGGCATTCGAGGCGTTCGTCCAGAGCGCACGCTGCGCGAAGAACCACGAATGCGCCGTGGCCGTCGTCAGCATGACCGAATAACCGATCGTGCGGAGCAGGAAGTCCGACACGTTCGAGACCGGCCACGCCATGGCAACGAGGTCGAGGCCAACGACGAGCGCCATCAGCGCGAACGTCTCGGGAAGTCGGGAGTAGGGCTTTCGCCCGGGGCTGTCGCTCACAGGGTGTCCCTCCGGAGTCCTACACTGGAACACTCAGACATCGGCCAAGGTCGTCGCCGCGCGAGACCATGTAAACCGTGGCTCCTCTGCCGCTGAGGTAGGCAGCAGCACTGAAATCCGGCGGTGAGCCGGCCGCGGCACCCTCGAGGAAGCTCTCCACGTTGAGCAGTATAGCAGTGAGGCGAATCCTCCTCGCCCACAGTGCCTCGAGCGCCGGACCGAAGAGATCGAGGTGCAAGTGCTCGTTCGGAAAGACGATCACGGCGCTCGAGCCCTCGCGCAGCCGGGGCGCCATCTGGCCGATTACGTAGTTGAATGGCGTCTGTCCCGTGGACTGAAACGCGGCAAGGTAATGCATGAGCATCTGCTGATGATGCATGCCTTTTCCGGGCGGCACGACGATCCACTGCGACCCATACGCCACGAGTCGGACACTGTTCCCCCGCCGGCACGCATAGTCGGCAGCCGACGCCGCGATGCGGACCGAATATTCGAGCGTCTGATCCCGTCCGGTTCCCCACGCGGCCTTCGAGTCCAGGTCCACGAAGATTGTGACTTCGGTCGACGCGCTTCGTTCGAACTCCTTGACGATGAGCTCTCCCATTCGCGCCGACAGCGGCCAGTGAATCGCTCGCACGCTGTCGCCCCATCGATACTCGCGCGTACCGAGAATCTCGCCGCCAAGGCCGGGCCGGTTCGTCGGCTCGACCCCGGTGAACGACCAGGACATCTCGCTGAGAATCGACATGCGATCGATTGGAAACGTGAGCGGGAACACAGTCACGCGCACTGTCGGTTCCTCGAGCTCGTCGGCGGTCCGGGCGACGATGATGAGTCCGAAAGGGTCGCCCGACATCACCGTCGGCGGCTGAAAGACGTATTCGCCGCGCCGGGCGTCCTCGATCGTGGCGGACAGGATGGAGGAGCCGCCGGCTGGAATCTCGGCAGCAAGGGTCGACAGCCGGCCATTGACGACATGCGACGCGTAATACGAGCACGTCACCTCGACGAGCCGGCGAGACGTGCGGCCATCGTTCCGGACCTCGAACTCCATTCGCAGCGCATTGCCGTCGAACGCCGTCGGAGGGACGGTTCGGGTCACGGTTAGGCTTCGTACCGAGACGACGGCAAGTGCGATCGACGCGGCAAGCAGAGAAAGGGCGAGCGCGCCGATGAGGTGCGCCAGCATCGAGCTCAGCGCAAACGCGACGATGAACGAGATCAGCGCCGTGAACGCCACGACGATTGCCGTCGGGGTGACCGTGACCGACATTCGTGTCGCCAAGTTCACTCCTCCGCTGACACGCGAACGTCGCGCGACTGCTGCCGCCAGCTCAGACTCGCCGCGGCTCGGGCCAGTTGCCTTCACGCAATTGCGTCGGAACGGGAACGCGATTGAGGATCTCGGTCACCACACGTTCGGCCGTCATTCCCGAGATGCGAACCTGCGGGTGGAGCATCAACCGGTGCGAGAGCACGAACGGCGCGATGCGCTTGACGACGTGCGGCCGCACGTACGATTCGCCGCGCACGTATGCCGCAGCCTGCGACGCCCGCATGAGCGCAAGCGACCCGCGCGGGCTGGCGCCAGCCACGAGCGACGGATGCTGGCGCGTTGCGGCGACGATGTCGACGACGTATTCGCCGATGGCAGGATCGACGTGGACGTCCTTGACTGCCGTCCGCATTGCAGAGACGTCGGCCTCGCCAAGGACGCGCACGACGTGATTGATCGGGTGCTCGTGCTGCTGCGCGAACAGGATAGAAACCTCTTCGGCGCGCGCCGGATATCCGACGCTGATTTTCATCAGGAAGCGGTCGAGCTGCGCCTCGGGGAGAGGAAATGTCCCCTGCGATTCGATCGGGTTCTGCGTCGCGATGACGAAGAACGTGCCCGGCAATGCGTAGGTGTTGCCGTCGACCGTGACCTGCGTTTCCGCCATGCATTCGAGCAGTGACGACTGGGTGCGTGGCGTCGCACGATTGATCTCATCGGCCAGCAGGATGTTCGTGAAGACCGGACCCGGCCGAAAGACGAATTCCTCGGTCTTCTGATGGTAGACGGTCAGGCCGGTAACGTCGGACGGCAGCAGATCCGGCGTGAACTGGATGCGTTTGAAATGCAACGCGAGGCTGCCCGCGAGCGCGCGAGCGAGCATCGTCTTGCCTGTTCCGGGCACGTCCTCGATGAGCAGATGCCCTTCGCTGAGCATGGCGATGAGCGTCAACTCGATCACGTCGGGCTTGCCGACGATCACGCTCTCCATGCTGCGTTTGACCCTGGCGACGAGCTCGGCGGCGGGTGTGGCCGTGTTTGCGTGGTCTGTCGTCACGAGGTGCGTTCTACCACGACTCGCTTGCTCTGGGGGAGAGGGAGAGTGGGGAAGGTTGTGAGGGTTTGGCGAGGGTTGTGAGGAAAAGGGGGAGTTTGGTTGGACGTGAGGGCGGTTGTTCGACCGCGTGCTCATGCAAGAACTGTAAATCGATCCTGTGAATCCTCGGGAAATCCTGTGAATCCTGTCCACTCTCCACGTGCGAAGGCCTCCGCGGGAAGGATCCCGCGGAGGCCTTTTCACCGCAGCCGGGCTGCGATCGAACGGGACGCCCACCACCCAAGTGACGCCCCGAAGCGATGGTTAGAAGATGAACTTGATCGCGAGCTGCACCTGACGCCGGCCTTCCTTGTACGCCGTGATGAAGGGCGACGCGGAGATGTCGGTCTGGCCGTCGTTGATGTACAGGTTCGCGTGATTGAACACGTTGTAGAACTCGCCGCGAAGCTGGATCGAATAGCGCTCCGACAACGAGATGTTCTTGTAGAGACCGCCGTCGAGATTCCAGTAGCCCGGGCGACGGAAGTTGTTGCGCGCCGTCATGTTCGACGGATACGGACCGTAGTCCGCCACGCCCGTCAACGGATCGGCGTACGCACCCGCCTGCGACAGCTGGTTCGTCAGGTCGATGTACGTGTACAGGTTGCCCTGGGTGTTCTGCGGCGCGGTCGTGCCCTGACCGTCGATGTCGATCGGACCCGCCTGCAGCAGCCGGTTGCAGCGCAGGAAGCCGTTCGTGCAATCGAAGATCGTGAACGGCGCTCCCGTGCGGACGTTGACGATGTAGCTCAACTGCCAACCGTCGAGCAGGTGCTTCTGCCAGCCATCGGTGTCCTTCGCGAATGGAACTTCCCAGATACCGCTCGAGATGAACCGGTGGCGGACGTCGAAGTCGGCATTGCCCTTGTCGGTTTCGGGATTGAACGGATCGAGCAAGCCGAGGTTGAACAGGTTCGAACCGTCGCTGAACGTCGACGACAGGTTGTCGATCGCGTGCGACCACGTGTACTTCGCTAGGAACTGCAGGCCCGTCGACTGGAACACGCGCGACTGCACGCCCACCGTCAGCGAGTTGTAGTTCGAGAAGCCGCCGTTGCGGCGCGCGTTGATCGACGAATACTGCTCGTTGAGCCGGCCGTTCGAGCCCGGGCTGAGCGGCAGACCATAGTGAGTGGCCGAGAACGGGCCGTTGAGGTCCTCGAGCGAATAGAGGTCGACGCCCTTCGAACCCGAATACTCGAGCGAGCCGACGAGGCCGTTCGCGAATTCGTGCTCGAGCGAGGCGCTCCAGAAGTGCGCATACGCCGTCTGGATGTTCTCGTCGACGTACCTGAGGCTCGTTCGCGGAAGCGTGAACGAACCGCCGCTGCCGGCCGCTGGTCCGAGGTTGTCGATCGAGATCGGAACCGTGTTGATGAGGTCGAGCACGGCGTAGGCCGGCGGATTCTGGATGACGTTGAACGTCACGTTGCCGAAGTTCCGTTCGTACGAGATGCCGTAGCCGCCACGGAGCGACGTCTTGCCATCGCCGAACACGTCCCACGCGATTCCAATGCGCGGACCGAAGTTGTCGTTGTCCTTGTTCCACAAACCGCCCGCCGGGCTGTCCGCCGATACGAACACCTCGCCATTGCGGATCTGCTCGAAGATCGTGCTGCCGCTTCCGAGGTGGAAGTTCGAATCGAGGGTCGGATCCGCGCTGTGCTGGACGCCGAAGTAGTCCCAGCGCAGACCGAGGTTCAGCGTGACGCGCGGATGAATCTTCCACGAGTCGTTGATGTACAGCGCACCTTCGTTGTACCGGTTGTTGCGCAGGAACTGCGGCGCCGCGACCGGGAACTGCACGGTGTCGCCCGGGAACGAGCCCTTCGGATCGATGGCGACGCGGAACCGCGCCGTCTGTCCGCGCAGGAGGTTGTCGAGGCCGGCGAAAGCGCTGCCGCCGAGCTCCTGCACGGCCGACTGGAATGCGCCGAAGAAGTGGTCGTCGTGGATGCGGATGAACGAGCCGCCGAAGCGAATCGCATGCGATCCGACCGTCCACGTCTGGTCCTGGTAGAACTGGAACATGTTCGCGGGACCACCGGCCGGAATCGCCGCCGAAGGCGAGAACGGATAGTAGCCAGGAAGACCGACGTCGCGGCCGAGCAGTGTCGACTTGACGTTCTGCTGCAGGTAGAGCGACGGCGTCGCCGGCTGCTCGCCGAGCGGCTGGTCGTTCGCCACGCGGCTGTAGGCGAACTTCGACTGCGAGACGAAGTTGTCACTCCACACGTGCGTCATTGACACCAGGAAGTTGTGGTTCTTGGTGATCGAAGGCGAGTTGAAGCCCTGGTACGGGCTGAACGACAGCGCACCTTCCGCGAAGTTGATGTTCTGGTATGCGTAGCGGCCGTACATCGTCGTGCGGTCGCTGATGTTCCAGTCGCCGCGGCCGACGATCTGGTACTGGTCCTGCGGGAAACCGCCGCCGGCGTCCGCCGGTATGGTGTAGAAGACTTCCTGGAAGGCCGGCAGGTTCGAAGGAAGCGCCGCAAACGGGCCGCCCGGAGTGCCGCCGATCTCGCCGACCGTGAACACGCGGCCCGGCGAGGACGGGCCCAGGGAGAACGGCGCGAAGAACGCCTGCACGTTGGCCGGCGTCTGCGCGATGAGCTCCGCGGTCGGTACGAGCGCGATGCTCGTGTCCTGGCTGCGGACGCGCAGCCACTCGGTGGACTGGAAGAACTGGAGCTTGTCCTTCATTACCGGGCCGCCAACCGAATAGCCGAACTGGTTGCGCGTGAACACGCCCTTCTTGCTCGGTACGAACTGGCCCTTGAGGTTGGCGCTCTCGGTCGCGAGACCGGAGATGCGATTGAACTCGTAGATCGTTCCGTGGAACTCGTTCGTGCCGGCCTTCGTCGCCACGTTGACGACGCCGCCACCGGCGCGGCCGTATTCGGCCGAGAAGTTGTTCGTCAGGACCGTGAACTCCTGAACCGAGTCGAGCGGAACGGCATTGCCGATGTCCGACGAATAGGTGTCGTTGTTGTCGGCGCCATCGAGCATGACGTTCGTGCTCGACGACCGCTGGCCGTTGATGTTGAAGCCGGCGCCGCGATCCGATGCGGTCGTGTTCGGATCCTGCGCTTCCGGATCGATCGCGACGGCAGTGCCTGCGAGCTGCACGAGTGCATACGGATTGCGCGTGATGGTCGGTAGCTCGCGAATCTGCTTTTCGCTGACCACTGTCGAGAGCACCTGGTTCTCGGTATTGACCTGAACGCCCTGGTCGCCGGCGACGACGTCGACGACTTCACCCGTCCCGGTTACATCGAGCGCGACGTCGACGGTCGTCTTGGTGCCGACCGTAACGCGGACCGGAATGGTCTTCGCTCCGAAGCCGCTGCCTTCAACCCTGACCTCGTAGTCTCCAGGCTGAAGGTTCGAGAAGATGTAAGAACCATCTCCCATCGACTTCTGCGTGCGCGTTGCGCCGGTGCCCTTGGACTGGACGACGATAGTGGCTCCGGCGATGACCGCGCCCTGAGGGTCCGCGACCGTGCCGGCGATCTGTCCGGTCTCCACCTGTGCATAGACTGGCGTCTGAAAGACGGCGGTCAGGACCACGAGCAGCGCGAGCATGATGCTCGCCGCTTGCGTCGGACCGCCGCGCGTTCGGGATTGCATGTTGATCTCCTCCCCATTCGGATGAATCGGCCTCTGGCCGGTGTCGCCGACAGGGAGTGCAAGGCCCGTGCCTCACCTGTGACTGCGGAGTTTCCTAGGAAAACCGCGGGTTTCGACGATCCACGGGCCTCGCGAACAACGAATCGTCCAACTGCACGGCGAAGCGCACCTCGATGGCGGTCGTCAGCAGGCACCTTTTTGCGGCGGTTCGGAAGATCGTTCCGAACTCTCGGAAGTCTGGCGCTTACCTGTCGCGGCCGGAGGCTTCGAGGACCGGATCGGCCCCGTGAAAACCGCGCTCAGGGCGTTGTCTTTTACCTTGATTTACAGCACGGACATCCTGGACCTCGCCTGGCTTCTGTTCGAGCACGCGTCGCGAGCGTCCGCGCGAACGAAAATTTGGATGCGACGCTGCACATCAGTATCGGGCGCGGTGGCGCTCGGGTCTCTCCAATGACGGGGCGACGTCGTGCAGGCCATCGGACACCACGTATCCCGGGGCTGACCCGGGCGCTACCGCGCTCGGTACTGATACGCGGCGGACTCGAGCCGGATCGACCGGTCGGCACGCGAGCTCGAGCATCGGCACCGGGCGCGGGAGCGCTCGGGTCTCTCCATCGACGGGGAGACGGCGTGGCAACAGCGTGCAGGCCATCAGACACCATGGATCCCTGGGCTGACCCGAGCGCTACCGCGCCCGGTACTGATACGCGGGGGGGGCGAGCCGGATCGACCGGTCGGCCGGGGTGCCTCGCGCATCAGTACCGGGCGCGGTAGCGCTCGGGTCTCTCCTACGACCGGTGGGCACGCGAGCCTCGAGCATCGGTACCGGGCGCGGTAGCGCTCGGGTCTCTCCATTGACGGGGCGACGTGGTGGCGACGGCGTGCGGGCCATTAGACACCACGGATCGCGGGGCTGGCCCGAGCGCTACCGCGCCCGGTACTGATACACGACGGGCTCGAGCCGGATCGATCAGTCTGCATGCGAGCCTCGCGCATCGGTCTGAGACGCGCATCACTTCACGACGTCGGCGATACCGTGACCTCGTGCGTCTCGTGGAGGTGGAATGCCGAGAATGTGCGACAGAGTAGGCGCGATGTCGATCTGGCGCACGGGGCCGATCGTTCGGCCGGCCGCAAGTCCCGCTCCGCCCATTATGCAGATCGCCTGCATCGACCGGCGGAATGGAAAGAACCCGTGGTTTCCCGATCCGATTGCCGAGTCGTCGGGTTCGACGATCTGGGACGACACGCGCGAGAACGGGTAATAACCCGGCATGAGATCGTAATAGAGATCCCCGCACGCCACGCCGTCGATACCGAGTCCGACCGTTTCCGCAGGCCGGAACACGGCGCGGACGATGCGCCGCCCGGTGTCTGGATCACGCGCCGAAAGCAACGCCTCCTCGACCTCCCGCAGCACGGCTTCCCGGTCGGCCGGCTTCACGATGCCGCCCAGTCGCTCCGCCCCATTCACCGTGACGAAGAAATCGCTCCATGGAGGAACGCACGCGCGCGTGCGCGCGAGATCGATCGTCTTTCCCGTCGTCGCAAGAAGACCGGCGTGCTCGAGCACCGCATTCGGAAAGAAGAACGCATCGGTCGCGGCCATGCCGTGGTCGCTCACGAGACACACGGCGCCATCGGGTCCCGCCGCATCGATCAGATGGCCAAGCCATAGGTCCTCCAACCTGAAGACCTCTTCGTAAACCGGCCACAGCTTTTCGGCGAGAGCGGGGTCGTAGCGGCGGCCCTCCGGATCGAGCGCACCGATCCACAGGTGGCCGGCGCTGTCGGTGGTCGGCGTGTAGTGAAAGACCAGGTCCGGGTTCCACGTGCGTGCCGCGTACTGGATGCTTCGAATGCGAAACTCGACGTCGAGCCGGACCAGCTCGAGAACCCGCCGCTCGGCCGTGCCGTCACCTCCCTCCCAGAGTCTCGGACCGAGCGCCTTCTTGTCGTAGAGGCCGAAGAACGCCTCGTCGTGGAACCCGCCGTACGCCGACGTGTAGGCCGTGATCTCGTCAGCGCTCGCGAGCCCCTGCAGTCCGCTGACGCCGCGTTGGTAGAGCGTCATCCGCGAGCCGTCGGGCGCGAGGTCGAACAGCCGGAAGTAGGTGAACCCGGCCAGACCCCCCTTCGCGATCCGGAACGGCTCGCTGAAGCCCTCGATGTCACCGGCGGCTTCACGCGGCCGGATCGTGGACTCGGCGATAGCGGCCTTGGGATCGCGGCTTCCCTGCCGGATGAGGAGCGTGTCGAGCCCCTTCACCGGATCGGACGGATCGTCGAACACGAGTCCGAAGAACCGCGACTCGGCGACGTCCAGGACAATCTCACGGGCTCCCGGGGCGCCGGCGGCCGTGAGTTTCCACTCCGCAACCGCCGCCGGTCGAAGGTCCGCGGAGGTCAGCACGCTCGCCCTGGCAATTTTCGATTCGAATCCGCTGAAGGTCTTCAGCCGCTCCTCGGAGACGCCGGCCTCGGCGAGCGCCTTGCGGTCGCGGTCGCTCGGAAACGTGTGCGTCGCCGAAAGCACGACCACTTTCTTTCCAGCGCGCGCCGCCGATATCCACAGCGGCTCGGCAGTGAGCCCGGTCGAGTGGTACCCCGAGCGATCCTCGAGCAGCGTGTGTTGTGCCTTCGGAAGTTGCGGTACCCAGTTGCCCGAGATGCCGCTGACGTCTGAGTACGCACCGGTCCAGATCGCCGCGTGACCTACCGCCGTTTTCGACGGCCACGCAGGACGCGACGCCTCGGCACGTACACCGGTTGCTACCAGTCGCGCGACGTTCGGCAGCTTGCCTTCGGCGAGCATCTTGTCGATGACCCAGTCCGCTGCGCCGTCCCACGATACGACAATCACTCGCTTGGGCAGTCCAGGCGCGGTCGGCGCGTCGCCCACGCCAGCCTCAGCGGTCCCGCCACCGACCGCGGCCATTGGAACAGTCAGAAGGATCCCAATCGTCGCCGCCAGCCAGCGCATTCCACGCCCCCGTCGATGCCCCATACCCCTCCCCAGGATCGCTACGCCACGCCCACGGCGAGATCCGTCCACACTGCAGTCACGAAGATTTCACAAGAGGATCGGAAGGCGTGAACACGCCGGCAATCCGAAGCAATCACTCTAGCCCTCGTTGACGAATGCCTCAAGCACGGGCAGGTGAAGGAGGAACGCAAGATGCCTCGTTACACGATTCGCTGGTACGGCGATGCTGCTACCGCCCGAAAGGCGCGGTCGGCCGTCTCGCTCCACAGCCACACGTCCTGTTCGCTCGAAACGCTTGCCATCGTCGGAACCTGGAAGGAGCGCGGCGTCCTGATCCGCCTACTTGTCGAACGGGCTGAGCGAATGCGGATCGGCAGAAGGCGATCGAAGCTCGACTTCTCGGATCTCCACTTCACCCCGCCTCTCCCACCGCGAGAGGCGCTCGAAATGGAGCGCCGCCAGATCGAGTGCTCGCTCGACCTCGAGTCCTTCGTGTCGCTCACGGACCACGACACCTTTGAAAGCGCGGAGGTGCTTCACGATCGATTCGGGGAAGTGAACGTGCCGTTCTCGACCGAATGGACCGTTCCCTTCGAGTCGAGCTACATCCACCTCGGCATTCACAACGTCCCGCGGCGAGCGATCGCGAGCCTTCAGCGACGGATGCACCGCATCTCGCAGGGCTGCGGCGAGTGCCGCGATCGCGACACCGTCTGTTTCGGGGCCCACCGAAAGCTTCCCGAGGCTCGGTGGCGATCGGAATCACTCGGCGAACTGCTGGACGAGATTAGCGGGTACGGCGATGCCCTGACGGTGCTGAACCATCCGGCTTGGGACCTCGGCGGGATAGGCGATGCCGAGAATCGCAGGCTGATCGCGCGGTTCCTTGCCGTGCACGGCCATGTCATACACGCCGTCGAAGTCAACGGGCTTCGGCCGTGGAAGGAGAACGGAGTGGCGATTTCGATGTCGGAGGCCGCCGGGTTGCCGATCGTCGCGGGCGGAGACCGGCACGGTTGCGAGCCGGCCGCCATGCTCAACCTCAGTCAGGCGGACTGCTTTGCCGGATTCGTGTCAGAGATCCGCCGCGAGCGGCGGTCGCAGATCGTCCTGATGCCGCAGTACCGCGAGCCACTTGGCTTTCGAAAGCTCCAGGCCGTCTGGGACGTGCTGCGCGAGTATCCCGAACACTCGGACGGAAAGCGTCACTGGACCGACCGGATTCTCGTCCGCGACGGCTCCGGACACTTCAAGACGCTCTCCGAGCTCTGGGAAGGCGCCAGATCCGGACCGTTCGCGATCGAGGCGTCGCGCGCCCTCACGATGTCGCTCGAGAGATGGCCGCTGCGAAACGCCGTGCGGCTGGCGTACGAGACCGAACGGAGGATGGCAGCATGATGACATCTCTGAAGGATCGGGCCTTTCAGTCGGTCTTCTCGAACCTGTTCGTCTACAACATCCTCTGGGAAGATTCGGAGGTGGATGCGACGTTCCTCGGACTCGACGAGTCGTCGGCTGTCCTGGCGATCTCAGCGGCCGGTTGCGGCGTGGCGGGACTCGTGGCCCACAATCCGGCGTCCGTCGACGCCGTCGACATCAATCGACATCACCTGGCATTGGCAGCGCTGAAGGCGACGGCCGCAATGCGACTGCGCTCTTACGACGAGTTCTACGCGCTTTTCGGACTTGGCGTGCACGCGCACCCCGACGCCGTTCTCGGCCGGCTCGTCGACGGTCTTCCTCCGTGGATCGCCGTGCATTGGGCGCGGCGATCGCACCTGTTCCGGTCGTCGCTCTACCAGTGTGGCCTGACAGCGCGGATGCTGTCGGCGTTTCGACGTCTGACGGGCGTCGACGCGGACTGGATGCGGTCTCTCGCAAGGAAGTCGACGGCCGATCGCGTGCGCGACATCGACGACGTCTTCGCGACGGCGATTAGAAAGCCGCACATCGCCGCCGCGCTGCGGTCGCCGGCGCAGTTGCTGAGTCTCGGGATCAACTTCACGCAGAGGGATCGGTTGCTCACCGAGAATGGCGGGTGCGATCTCTCGACTCTCATACTCGCGCACCTGCGAGCGGTTGCCGGCACGGACCTCGAGACGAACTGGTTTGCCTGGTATGCGATCGCCGGCACGTTCAACCACGATCGCTCGGACGGCGCGCCGCCGTTCGTTCGCCCCGGCAATCACGAACGCTCGACCCGGTCGCTCCGGATCGCACCTCCTGCGTATCAGTACCGGGCGCGGTAGCGCT
>CAZXLQ010000135.1:0-13129 GCA_964641945.1 uncultured Clostridia bacterium | reverse complement strand
GAGGGGGGACCGAACCCAATCGGCCCTCCCTACCCCTATCAAGGCGCTTCGCGCATTGATTTGACGTCCGACCCTACGATCGGGGATCGAGCGAGTGGCCGTGCAGGTCGTCGAGGCGGCGCTGTCCGTATCCGCAGTACTCGAGCAGGCAGCAGGCGTCGCACTTCGGCGCCGTCGGCCGGCAGGTCGTCCGTCCGTGTTCGACCATGTTCACATGCGCTGAATAACGACGCCCGTCGGGAATCAGCGCACCAACGACCCGGTGCGCGCGCTCGTCCGGCGTCTTCGGCGCGATGAGTCCGAGCCGCTCGGCAATGCGGAAGATGTGGACGTCCATCGGAAAGACATCGATCCCCATTGCGAACAGGAGCACGCAACGCGCAGTTTTTGGCCCGACTCCCGGCAGGCGAACCAGCTCGGCCACGGCGTCGTCCGTGGGCAATTCCCCCAGGCCTGCGAGCTCGAGCGAACCGTGCCGGTGGAGCAGATTCCCCAGGATCGCCTTGATCCGCCCCGCCTTGATTCGCGCGAGCCCGCCGCGACGAATCGCGTCCTCGACGGCTTCGACGGGAGCCTCGAGCGCCTCCTCCCACGTCGGAAACCGCCGCTTCAGTTCCGAGAAACACGCGCGCGAAGATGCAGCCGAATTCTGTTGCGACAGGATTATCCCGACGAGCGTGTCGAGCGGCTCACGGTTCGGCCGGTTCCGCTTTGCACCGTACTCGCCGTCGAGGTTCTCGACCACGCGGCGGACGAGCTCGCGTGTCTCTTCCTCATGCGACGCACGCTGCCTACCGGACATACTGGATTTTCGGCTCGCGGCAACCCGGGTCGAACGCTTCGATCACCTCGCGGTAATAGTCGAGATATTGGGGGATGATCCGTTCCGTCGTGAACTGCTCGACGGCAACGCGACGGCCGGCCTTGCCCATGCTCGACGCGACGGCGTCGTCGGTCACGATGCGAAGCACTGCGTCGGCCATTGCATCCACATCGCCGACCTCGCGCAGGAACCCGGAAACGCCTTCGTCGACAACCTCCGGCAGACCTCCCACGTGTGACGCCACCACGGGAACCTCGCAGCTCATCGCCTCGAGCGCCGAAAGGCCGAACGACTCCGTCTCGCTCGGCAACAGCAGCACGTCGGCTATCGAAAGGTAATCCGCGATACGCGGCTGCTTGCCGACGAAAACGACTTCGTTCCCGAGCCCCAACTCCGCCGCGCGCGCCGCCGCGGCGCCGGCGTCCGGGCCATCGCCGACCATGATCAATCTCGACGGCGTCTGCTTCGCGACGCGTGCAAATATCTCCACGCAGTCGAGCACGCGCTTCACCGGACGGAAATTCGAGACGTGGACGAGCAGCTTCTCGCCGGCCGGAGCCAGCCGCCAGCGCAGTGCACAGCCTTCGCGGCGGACGTAGTGCTCGACGTCGACAAAATTCGGAATGACGCGAATGTCGGGCAGTCCGAACTGCCGGCAGGTCTCGCGGGCGAGGAACTTCGAGATCGCCGTCACTCCGTCGCTCGCCGCGATTGCGAACCGGGTGACTTCGAGGTACGACCGGTCGCTGCCGACGAGCGTGATGTCGGTGCCGTGCAACGTCGTGACGATCGGCAGCGCGTGTTTGCCGCGCAACATCTCTCTCGCAAGGTATCCGCTGATCGAATGCGGTATCGCGTAGTGCACGTGCAGCAGGTCGAGGTCCTCGCGGCACGCGACCTCGGCCTGCTTGACCGCGAGCGCCAGCGAGTAGTGCGGCGCCTCGAAGAGCGGATAGTTGAGCGCTTCGACTTCGTGAAACTGCAGGTCGTCCGAGAGCTCGGTCAACCGCGTCGGCAGAGACCGCGCGATTATGTGCACGGTGTGACCCAGGCGAACGAGTTCGCGCGCGAGCTCCGATCCGACGATGCCGCTTCCGCCGTACGTCGCGTAACAGGTGATGCCGATTTTCATCAGTAGAAGAGGTTCATCGGCCGGCCGAGCTGACGGACGGGGTCGTCGACAGCCAGCGCCTCGCGAACCAGGAACGGCTCTCCGTGTTCGGCGGCTATCAGAGTTCCGTAATGGCGGCTGCGGTTGCGGAGGCGCTCGGCAAAGTCGGTGCCGGTGAGCGCCGTTTCGGGCTCGTCCCGATCGGGATCGTGCAGCTGCGAGCGGTGGCAGAACAGGGCGGCTTCCTTGGCCTCGTACCACTCGCTGACGTCGACCACGAACGACGGTGCGACCCAGCGGGGCAGATTGAAGTGCGCGACGCACGATGGGCGGAAGCGCTCGAGGCCGTCGGCCGCCTCGTATTTGGCAAGCCCGGCGAGGTAGACGCAGTTTCTGGCGAGCTGCGCCGTCGCGATGTGGTCCGGGTGGGGCTCTTCCCAGTAATGCGTGAGCACGACTTTCGGCCGAAGCTCGCGATAGACCCGGACGAGCGCCTGTCGGGATTCCGTCGTGTCGCGGACGTGGCCGTCGCCGAGGTCGACCGTGCCCCTCCAGGCCAGTCCCAGCACCGCTGCCGCATCGGCGCTCTCCTTCGCCCGCTCTTCGGGCGTTCCGCGGGTGCCGAGCTCTCCGCGCGTCATGTCGAGGATGGCGGTGCGGTAGCCGAGAGCGGCGCAGCGCAAAAGCGTGCCTCCGGCGCCGATCTCGGCATCGTCCGGGTGAGCGCCGATTGCGAGAATGTCGATCGATTCCATGGCCGCAACTATACAAGGTTGCTGAACACAGCCACAGGAGACACAAAAAGCGACAAATCGGCACCGATCCGACGACTGAGCCGAACTGCGCGGATCCGTGGGAATCCGTGTGGATCTGTGGCCAATTCCTCGCCGATCATCTAACCTGCGGCTCGTCGTGGATCCAACCGTCATAGTCACACCCGTTCTCGACGACTGGGAGGCGTTCGGTGCGCTCGTGCCAAAGCTCGATGCCGCGCTGGCGGCAACCGGCGAGCGTGTGACGATTCTCGTCGTCGACGATGGCTCGGCATCGGTGCCGGCCGGTATGGCGATGGCGGCGACGCCGGCGGCGATCGACGGCATCACGGTCGTGCGGCTCAGGCGCAACCTCGGCCATCAGCGTGCTATCGCCGTCGGGCTTGCTTACGTATTCGAGAAGTCCGACGCCGGAGCCATCGTCGTGATGGACGCCGACGGAGAAGACGAACCGGCCGACGTGCCACGCCTGCTGGCCCGTATGCGTGAGCGCGGCGACGGCGCCGTCGTATTTGCCGAACGGGCCCGACGATCCGAGAGCTTCGCGTTCCGCGTTTTCTATCAACTCTACCGATTCCTGCACTGGCTGCTCGTCGGCCGCGCCGCGCGCGTCGGCAACTTCAGTGCGTTCCCGCGCCGCGCGCTCAACCGGCTGGTCGTGGTCTCGGAGCTGTGGAATCACTTTGCCGCCGCGGTCTACAGGTCGCGAATCCCGGTCGATACCGTGCCGACGGCGCGTGGCAGGCGTTACGGCGGCCGATCGTCGATGAGCTTCATCGGACTCGTCGTGCACGGCATGAGCGCACTCGCCGTGTACGGAGACGTCGTAGGTGTCCGGCTGCTTGCCTCGGCAGCAGCCCTCGTCGTCATCAGTTTTACGGGAATCGGCGCGCTCGTCGTGGTCAAGGTTGCCACGTCGATGGTCATCGCGCAGTGGGCGCTCATTACGGCCGGGATGCTCCTTCTGTTGTGCGTCCAGGCCGTCATGTTCATCTTCGTGCTGTCGGTCAACATTCTCGACGGTCGCAATCGCTTCGGGATCATTCCGTTGCGGGACTACGCGATCTACATTGACGAAGTGTTGAACCTGCCGGTTTCGGTCGCAGAGTCCGGATCATGAGCGGCTCATACGTCGGTTCGGAGCTCGAGCTGTTCGAGGCGGCCGTTACCTGGAAGGCGTATCTGCGCGACCAGATTGTCCCGCACCTCGGACCTCGAGTGATCGAGGTCGGCGCGGGCATCGGATCGACCACGCGCGCGCTCAGCTCGGGCGGACACGAGCGGTGGACGTGTCTCGAGCCGGATGCCGGGATGGTTGCCCGCATTGCGCAGTCCGTGGCAGAAGGCGGCTTGCCGGCGTTCTGCGAGGCTGTGAGCGGTACGCTGTCGACGCACGCCGCGGCAATGGATCAGGTTGACTCGGTCCTCTACATCGACGTGCTCGAGCATATCGAGAACGATGCCGACGAGGTGCGGTTGGCGAGCCGGCTCCTGCGGCCCGGTGGACGGCTCGTGGTCCTCGCGCCGGCGCACCAGTGGCTCTTCTCACCGTTCGACGAAGCCATCGGGCACTACCGGCGATACAGTCGTTCGTCGCTGGCGGCGTTGACGTGCGAAGGTCTGAGGCTCAAGACGCTTCGCTCGCTCGACGCTGTAGGACTGCTTGCTTCTGCCGGAAACCGGTTCCTGTTGCGCGACGCGCATCCGACACCGGCACAGATCCGGCTCTGGGATCGTGTGCTCGTCCGCGCCTCGAGAATCGTCGATCCGGTGTTCGGATACTGGCTCGGGAAGTCGGTGCTTGCCGTGTGGGAGCGTGCGACCGGCGAGTAGGCCGCGAAACTAACAACGAGAGGGCTTCGCACACTGAGTCACAGAGGCACGGAGGCACGGAGGCACAGAGACTAGACAGCCTCCGTGTCTCCGTGTCTCCGTGCCTCTGTGTGCGAAGCTCTCTCCCTCTCTCATCCGGAACGGACCATGACCTGACAGTGTCGGGTCGATCGGCTATACTGGCCGGCGAGAGAACAACAATCGCCGCGGCACAGCGGCTCAGGAGGCAGCAATGTCGGATAACGAACGCACCAGCTCGGCAATCGATCGTTTGACCTACCTCTTCATCGGTGCCGGAATCGGCGCAACCATCGCACTGCTTTTTGCTCCGAAGCCCGGTCGTGAGCTTCGCGAGGACATCGCGGACGCATCACGCCGGAGCGTCGAATACACCCGCGATACTTCGCGGCGCGTAGGTGAGAAGGCCGTAGAGACCTACGGCGCGGCCGCGCACAAGGCGCAGGAGATCGTCGGATCGACGCAGGCGAAGGCTCACCAGCTCATCGAAACGGGCAAGGAGACCGTTGCCTCGAAGAAGGAGCAGCTCCACGCGGCGATCGAAGCCGGCAAGGAAGCCTACGTGGAAGAGAAGGAGCGCGCACGCGCCAAGGCCGGAGAGTTGACGTCGGGCAACTCCTGATCGTCATCGCCGGCTCCGAACGAACCATCCCGGGCCGCGTATCCTACGTGGTCCGGGCCGTCCCAGATCAGCTTGAAGTCTCGCTTCCGAGAAAGGCGTAACCACGCATGACGCCCTGGTTCGAAATCGCTGTTGCCTTGGCCTGCTGGGTCCTCGTGGCTCTCTTCATCGTCCAGGTTGTCGTCTGGATCGTGATGATGAAGACGATGAAGGGCTTTCAGAACACCGTGCAGGAATTGCGGACGACTTACGAGCCGCGCGTCGCGCAGGTGATGACCACCGTCACGGAGCTTCAGAAGTCGGCCAAGGATCTCTCAGAAACCGTCGCCGTCGTTTCGACGGAGGTTCGCGCCGTGTCGTCGGCCGTCAGTGTGTCGGCCGAGAAGATCTCGGTCATCGCAGCCGACAGCGCCGAGGAGATCCGCGAGCTCATCCGGGTGACGAGCATCGAGATCAAGTCCCTTGTCGCGAACACGTCGGGCGAGGTACAGGACCTCGTCCAGGTGACCAGCGGCGAGGTTCGGACGATCGTATCGTCGTCGCGAAGCTCCGCGATGAACGCTACCGATCGCATGGACCTCATGGTCGAGCGGACGGCGTTGCGCGTCGAAGAGACCGGCGAATACATCCAGTCGCACGTGCTCGATCCGGTGAGGGAAGTGTCGGCCATCGTCGTTGGCATCAAGGTTGCGCTCGAAACGCTCATCGGATTTCCGCACCGCAAGCAGATCGACCAGGCGTATTCCGAAGAAGAACTCTTCATTTGATTGGTCTCGCCCCGGGGGCGGGACCAAGCGCGTAGCGCACCAGCGCCTTTGCGAGAGCGATTCACGCCACTCGCAAGGGCGCAACTGTTGAAAGCGCCGTTATCCTCGAGCAACGAATCGACATGGACCTGAAATCTACCGTCAACCTTCCGAAAACCGAGTTCGCCCAGAAAGGCAACTTGCCCGTCCGTGAACCAGCGCGCCTCGAGGCGTGGAAGTCTATGGGACTCTACCGGCGCATTCGCGAAGCCCGCGCCGGCGCGCCCCGTTACATGCTCCACGACGGTCCTCCGTACGCGAACGGCAACATTCACCTCGGACACGTCATCAACAAGCTGCTCAAGGACTTCGTCGTTCGCATGCGCACGATGGAGGGTTACGACGCGCCTTACATTCCGGGTTGGGACTGCCACGGTCTGCCGATCGAGAAACAGGTCGAGAAGAATCTCGGCGTCAAGAAGCACGAGATGTCGTCGCTCGAGTTCCGGAAGGCGACGCGTGCGTACGCCGAGAAATACGTCGCGATCCAGTCGCAGGAGTTCCAGCGCCTGGGCATAGAAGGCGAGTGGGACAATCCCTATCTGACGATGGATTTCCGGTACGAGGCCGACACGGTAAGGGCGCTCGGCAAGTTCATGGCGGAGGGATCGGTCTTCAAGGGCCCGAGGCCGGTCTACTGGTGCGTGAACGACGCGACCGCACTGGCAGAGGCCGAGGTCGAGTACCAGAACCACACGAGTCCGTCGGTGTACGTCGCGTTCAAGCTGCAGGGGGATGCCTCGGTGCTGCATCCGCGGCTGGCGAAGCAGGACGTATCGGTCGTGATCTGGACGACGACGCCGTGGACGCTGCCGGCGAACCTGGCGATCGCGTTTCATCCCGAGTACGACTACGCGGCGGTCCACGGCGAGGACGGTCGGGTCTTCATCGTGGCGACGGGAATGCTCGACTCGGTGTCCGAAAAACTCGGCTGGGGATCGCCGACGATTGCGGCCACCTTCAAGGGCGCCCAACTCGAGGGCATGAAGGCGCGCCATCCTTTCATAGACCGCGACTCGCTGTGCGTGCTTGCCGACTATGTCACGCTCGACGCCGGAACCGGCGCCGTGCACACCGCGCCCGGGCACGGACACGACGACTACCTCACCGGAATGAAATACGGCCTGGACATCTATTGTCCGGTCGACGGTGATGGCCGATTCGACGAGACGGTCGAGCATTTCGCCGGTCAGCACGTCTTCAAATCGAACGGCCCGATCGTGGAACTGCTCAGGGAGCGCGGGGCGCTGCTCGGCTCGGAGCCGCTCGCCCACTCCTATCCGCACTGCTGGCGCTGTCATAACCCGCTGATCTACAGGGCCACGCCTCAGTGGTTCATCTCGATGGACCGTACGAACCTGCGCGGACGGGCGCTCGAGGCACTCGACAAGGTCGAGTGGATCCCGTCGTGGGGGCGCGAGCGAATGTCGGGAATGATTGCGAACCGCCCGGACTGGTGCATCTCGCGCCAGCGGTCGTGGGGCGTCCCGATCACCGCGTTCTATTGCGAGGGGTGCGACCTTGCGCTGACGACGTCTGAGGTCATCGAATTCGTTGCGGCGGTGTTCGACGAGGAAGGAGCGGACGCCTGGTTCGCCCGTCCAGCGTCCGAGCTCATGCCCGCCGGAACGTCGTGCGCCGGCTGTGGTGGCACGGATTTCCGGAAGGAGACCGACATCCTCGACGTCTGGATCGATTCCGGCGCTTCGTCGATCGCCGTGCTCAAGCGGCGGGGACTCAGCTGGCCTGCCGACATGTACCTCGAGGGCAACGACCAGTTCCGCGGATGGTT
The DNA here is from genome assembly GCA_964641945.1 of uncultured Clostridia bacterium. Lineage (GTDB taxonomy): Bacteria > Acidobacteriota > Blastocatellia > UBA7656 > JADIYM01 > JADIYM01. The sequence goes on along the minus strand of CAZXLQ010000135.1, from coordinate 5,351 downwards.
CAACTCGTCGCTCATGCTCGGACTCGAGTGCGAGGGCGCCCCGCCGTACCGCACGGTGCTCGTTCACGGAATGACGGTCGACGAGAAGGGCGAGAAGCTGTCGAAGTCGAAGGGAAACGGCCCGGACCTCGACGCCGTCATCCGAAACAGCGGAGTCGAGCTGCTGAGACTGTGGGTCGCGTCGGTGAACTACCGCGAGGAGATCCCGTATTCGAAGGACCTGTTCGCCCGGATCTCGGAGGCCTACCGGAAGATCCGCAACACGGCGCGGTACGCGCTCGGAAACCTCCAGGGATTCGATCCTGCCGTCGACCGTGTTCCGTACGCCGAGATGGAGGAGATCGACCGCTGGGCGCTCGCCGAGTTGAACGTTCTGGTCGCCGAGGTCCGTCAGGCGTACACGGACTACGCGTTCCACAGCGTCTTCCACTCGATCTACAACTTCTGCTCGGTGGAGCTGTCGGCGATCTATTTCGACGTGCTCAAGGACCGGCTCTACATGCACGCACCGGGCTCGCGGTCGCGACGATCTGCACAGACCGCGGTCTACGAGATCATCGAGCGATTGACGAGGCTGCTCGCGCCGATCCTCGCGTTCACCTCAGAGGAGATCTGGGAGCACGTTCCTGGAGCGACGGACCGCTCTGAGTCCGTGCACCTGGCGCTGTTCCCGGACGTCGAGTCGTCGTGGGACGACGAAACCCTTGCCGAAAGGTGGGAGGAGTTGCTCGTCGCGCGCGAGGTCGCGCAGAAGTCGCTCGAGGAGAAGCGCGCCGCAAAGGCGATTGGCTCGTCGCTCGAGGCGCACGTGACACTTCGTGTTCCGGCGGCGCAGTACGAGTTGCTTTTCGGGGCGCGTGACCTGCTGGAGGACTTGCTGATCGTGTCCGGTCTGACTGTCGAACCGGCGTCAGGCGACTCGATCGAAGTCGACGTTCGAAAGGCGGACGGTGCGAAATGCGAACGCTGCTGGCATTACCGCGAGTCGGTTGGCGCCGATGCCGCACTGCAGACAATCTGTGCGCCGTGTGTGACGCAGGTTCGGGAAGGCTGGCCGGATCTCGCGGAAGTGTCGTCGTGAGGATGCCGTGAAGCAGCGACTCGTGTATGCGACGGTTTCGGCCGCGCTGATCGTGCTCGACTACGTGTCGAAACAATGGGCGTTTGCGCGCCTTCGGACCGGGTCGGATATCGACGTCATTCCGGGACTTCTGCGGTTGGTGTATGCCGAGAATCCGGGCATCGCGTTCAGCATGTTCAACTCGGGCGGGCAGACGACGAGGTGGCTCCTCGTATCGTTCTCGGCTGCCACGGCCGTCGGGGTCGCGGTCATGGCGATGCGGGCGATGCCGACCGACTGGCGGACCCAGTCGATCTGCGCGCTGCTGTTTTCCGGCATCGTCGGGAACCTGATCGACCGGGTGCAGACCGGGCGCGTGATCGATTTCATCGACGTGTATGTCGGGACGTCGCATTGGCCGACGTTCAACGTGGCGGATTCGGCGATCTCGGTGGGAGCGGTGCTGTTGGCGCTGGAGTTGTTCCGAAAGCCCGCGCCCGCCGAGGTCAAATCCGCAAGCGAATCGACTCAGAATCTTTGATCCTTCGCGTCTTTGCGAAGCCTTTGCGCCTTTGCGGGAAACCCACCTTCAGATTCGAGTTTCTCGCAAAGACGCGAAGGTCTCGCAAAGGCGCAAAGCAGCATGCACACTTCCAGGAGACACTGACGTGAGACTGGCCCTTGTTTTCCTCCTCGCCCTCCCCCTGCTGCCGATGGGCACGCCCTCGGCGAGCGCCGCAAGCCCCTTCGATGAATACTTCTCCGCGAAAACCATGCGCGTGGACTACTTCCACACCGGCAAGGTCGGCCAGGAGATCGTCAGCCTCGACGAGGTGGTCTCGGACGGACCCTGGGCCGGAAGCCGGACGCGGCTCGTCGACGAAACGAACCTCGGCGCCTACCTGTTCTCGGTCGTGGATCCCCAGACGCAGCGGGTCATCTACTCGCGCGGCTTCTCGAACATCTACGGCGAGTGGGAGACGACCCCGGAAGCCAAGACCACCTACCGGACGTTTCACGAGTCGCTGCGATTCCCGTGGCCGAAAAACACCGTCCAGGTCGTCCTGAAGAAGCGCCAGCCCGATGCGACGTTTCGGGAAGTCTGGTCGACGCTCATCGACCCGAACTCGCGATTCGTGAACCCGGCCGATCGCGCTCCGATAGGCAAGGTGACCTCGCTCATCGACAACGGCCCGCCGGCCGACAAGGTCGACCTGCTGCTCATCGCGGAAGGCTACCGCGCCGAGGAGATGGCTAAGTTCCGTTCGGACTCCACTCGCCTGGTCGCGAAGCTCTTTGCGACCGAGCCGTTCAAGAGCCGTGCGAAGGACTTCAACGTCCGCCTGCTCGAGGTGCCGTCGGCCGAGAGCGGTGTGCACCAGCCGCGCACGAAGCAGCCGAGGCGCACGGCGGTCGGAGCCGTCTACAACGTGTTCGACAGCGAACGGTACGTGCTCACTCTCGACAACAAGTCGTTCCGCGACGCGGCGTCCGCGGCGCCGTACGAGTTCGTGGAAATCCTCTGCAACGAGGAGCAGTACGGCGGCGGCGGGATCTTCAACGACCAGGCGACGACGTCGGTCGACACGGCGTTCGCGGAGTACGTGTTCGTGCACGAGTTCGGCCACCACTTCGCGGCGCTCGCCGACGAGTACTACACGTCGGACGTCGCGTACGAGACGGGCATCGTCGACCGGCCAGAGCCGTGGGAGCCGAACATCACGGCGCTCAAGGACCCGGCGACGCTGAAGTGGCGTGACCTGGTCGAGGCGGGGACTCCGCTGCCGACGCCCTGGGACAAGGAGCCGTTCGAGAAGCACAGCTACGCCGCCCAGAAGGAGCGGGCCGCGATCCGTGCGTCGGGCGCTCCAGAGTCGACGATGAACGAGCTCTTCCAGAAGCAGCTCGTCTGGGACACGAAACACCTGTCCTCGATGCAGTACTCGGGCAAGGTCGGGGCGTTCGAGGGTGCGGGGTACGAGGCGAAGGGGCTTTACCGGCCGGAGGCGGACTGCATCATGTTCACGCGTGACGAGGTCGGATTCTGTCGCGTCTGCAAGCGCGCCATCGAGCGCATCATCGACATGTACGCGCGGCCATAAAGAGTCAACAGGTGTGACTCAGTGCTCTCCGTGTCTCTGTGCTCCCTGTACGCCAACGGCAGATCCGTGGGAATACAGAGAGCACAGAGACACGGAGAGCAATGAGACCTGTAGCGAGGGTCTTGGTCGATGCTCCAGGCGTTCGAGCGGTCTGAGTCCGATGGTGCATTGCGGCGCGCAAGGCTGCTGAGGGTGTTCCTGTTGGTCGTCATCGCTGCAACGATCATCGTCTCGCTGATCTGCACCTACCTGGTCCAGCCGCTCGTCTTCCCGATAACCCGGGCTGAATCGGGAGCCTCTGTCGATCCCGCCCGCCTCGAAACCCACGTCCGCACGCTCACCGAACGACTCGGTCCGCGCGACGTCGAGCACCCGCAGAATCTCGATCGTTGCGCCGAGTACATTCGCGCGGAGCTCGAGCGAGCGGGAGGCAATGTTTCGGAACAGCCGTTCGATCGGGACGGCGTGACGTACCGCAACGTCGTGGCGAGCTTCGGCCCGGAATCCGGCGAGATCGTCGTCGTCGGCGCGCACTACGACACCGCGGGTCCGCGACCAGGCGCCGACGACAACGCGAGTGGAGTTGCCGGCCTGATCGAACTGGCGGGATTGCTGGGACGATCGGAGCTCAGCTCACGCGTCGAGCTCGTCGCGTACACGCTCGAGGAGCCACCCGTCTTTCGATCGGGACGGATGGGCAGCGCCGTGCACGCTCGATCGTTGACGGAGAAGGGTGCCCAGGTTCGCGCAATGATCGGGCTCGAGATGATCGGGTACTTTTCGGATGTCCCAGACAGTCAACGGTACCCGATCGGCGCGCTCGGGGTGTTCTATCCGAGTACTGGCAACTTCATCTCGGTGGTCGGGCGGGTTGGCGGCGGCAACCTCGTGCGGACGGTCAAGCGGGCGATGGCGTCCGCGTCGCCGCTCCCGGTTTATTCGATCAACGCGCCATCGTTCGTTCCGGGCATCGATTTCTCGGACCATCTGAACTACTGGAACGAGGGCTTTCCGGCGGTGATGGTCAGCGACACCTCGTTCTATCGGAACAGCAACTACCACACGATGGACGACACGGCGGACACGCTCGACTATGGCCGCATGTCGCAGGTCGTCGTCGGGGTGCACGCGGCCGTCGTGGAATTGGCGAGATAGACGACTCGGTGCGTCGGGCCTCCCCGCTCTTTGAGCCGCGAGCGGTAGCGAGCGTCCCACGGACAGACGTGCGAGTAGAACGACTTTCCCTGGGACGCTCGCTGCCGCACCCCGGGCCAAAAACCGGGATGCGCCGTCTCAGCCCTTCGCCTTCCGCAGCGTAGCCGAGTTCAAGTCGAGCTCGGCCTCGGGGATCACCTCCACGTTCGGGAAGTCCTTCTTCAGGGCCTCGAGAAACTTCGACGCATCTCCAACCAGTACGAGCGACGCCCCGTCTGCCGCCAGCCGCTTGCCCGCGAACTGCGCGACGTCGGCGCCCGTCACCTTGCCGACGCTCGAGATGTAACTGTTCGCCGTGTCCAGGCTGACACCGAGCAGCGCGAAGTCCGAGATCTGGCCGACGAGCCCGGCCGTCGTCTCGAGCGCCCGCGCGAAGTTGCCCGACAGCGTCGCCTTTCGCGGCGTCATCTCCTCCTGTGGAATCGGCGCGGACGAAAGCCGACGCAACTCGCTTATGAGCAGCGCTGCAACTTCGGCGCCCGATTCGTTCTTTGTTTGCGTGGACGCCGAGAACGGACCGACACTTCTACGGGCCGCAAGGCTGCTGCCGGCGCCGTAGCTGAGGCCGCGCTTGATGCGGACCTCCTGGTTGAGCCGGGCCGAATAGCCACCTCCGAGCACCGTGTTCGTCACGATGCCGGTGTAGTACTCAGGATCTGCACGGCGGATGCCCGGTCGCACGAGCGTGACGGCGGTCTGGCCTGCGTCCGGCTTGTCGACCACCACGACCCGGCCGGCCTTTCCGGCCGACGCCGGCGCTGCCGTGTCGTTCGCAGCCGGCAACGGGGTCTTGGGGTTCTCCCAGTCGCCGAAAAGCTGCTCGGCCATGCCGTAAGCGTCCTTCGGCGAAATGTCGCCGCCGATGACGAGGATCGCATTGTCAGGCCGGTAATACGTCTGGTGCACGAGTACAACGTCTTCGCGCTTGATGCGCCCGACCGTTTCGGGAGTACCCGAAAGCGGATGTCCGTACG
>CAZXLQ010000134.1:5414-13160 GCA_964641945.1 uncultured Clostridia bacterium | reverse complement strand
AAGTCTGAAGCCGTGGCGAAGGCGCTCAAACGCAGGCTCGTGTGACGCGTAAGCAGGAACGGAACCGCTCTTGCGCCTTTGCGCCTTTGCGTGAGATCTCTCGCAAAGGCGCAAAGGCGCAAAGGAGGAATGTGGGGGCAGCCCACGACTTACCTTCATCGTCTACTTGTAGTTCCCCACCAACGTGAACGGCGCCCAGTAATACGGATGCGCGAACGGCGCTCGCGGGTCCGGCGTGAACTTCCCGTGAATGCTCGTCGGCTTCGGCTCCTCGTGCACAAGCATCCGGTCCGGATCCGGTCCCGACGGCATCACCAGCGATCCGCGCAGGAGCATCTCCTGCGCCTTCCGCAGCGCCTCGGCCTTGTTCACTCCCCGGCCGACACGCAGTCGATAAAACGTCTGCATCATCGCGCTCGTGGACCGGTCGTTCACCGACCAGAGGCTCGCAAGCACCGCCTTCGCACCTCGGTCCTGGGCGATCGTTGCGAAGCTCTCGACCTCCTTGCCGTCGCCTCGCGACGACGACGAAGCCGTGTTGCACGCCGAGAGCGTCAGCAGGTCCGTGCTCTTGAACGCCCGCTTGATGTCGCGGATGTCGCCGACGTTCATCAGCGTGCCGTCTCCCAGCAACAGCACCGAATCCTCTGCCTTCGTCGGCTCGAGCTGGAAGTGCGTCGCCACGTGCACGATTCCATAGCCTTCCTGAAGCGCCTGTTCGAACGCCGCCTCGGTGAAACTCGCGTCGATCGACACCCGCCCCGGGATGACGCCGCCCTCGGCCGCCGCCCGATCGTCCGTGAAGATGCCACGCAACTCGTCAGCAACTGCCGGCAGCGCGTTGAAGTTGCCTACCTTGCTCGCCACGCCGAAGCCGACGCCAGTCGAGTTTGTAGCCGGTTCGTCGAGCAGCCGCTCGAGGCTCTCACGCGTGAAAAGCACGTTCTGGTACTTCTCGACGAGGTACCCCTGGCCGTCGTGCAGCGCCGCCACCGGCACGTATCGCATCACGCCATCGAACGACCACAACAGCGTAGTCGTGCGCGTCGCAGTCAGCTCGGCCGCGACCGGCTTGATGAGGATGTCGTAGAGCTGACCGGCCAGCGGCAGCGGGTCGAGCTTCGGATTCGTAAGCGTCTCGCGGAAGGACATCGCAAGCGCATTCAGCTTTGCAGCCTGGATCGGAGTCGAGTAGGCCGTCTTGCCGTTCGGCGTGATCAGGACTATCCAGCAGCGCTCGTCTGCGACGAGCGTGTAGAGCGCCGCAACTCCGGGTCCGAGCCGAGACAGCGTCAGCGGAAGGCTGTCACTCGCGCGGAGCCGCTTGACGCGCGGGTCCTTGCTCGTCGAATTCGAAGCCACTCGAGCCATAAGCACGTCGACATCGTTGGCAAGCGCCGCAAGCTCGGCCTCGAGTGTCGCAAGACGCTCGCTCTGAAGGGTCGAACGATTCGCAGGCGGAGTAGCCCGCAGGATCGACGCTTCCTGTTCTCGAACGAGAATCCTGTCGCCAAGTCCCTCGAGCTCAGAAACCCACGACAGTGAACCGTCCTTGGCCTTGTCCTTCTTCTTTCCCTTGTCCTTGGACTTCTCGTCGTCCTTTGCCTTCTTCTCGTCCTTGGATTTCTTCTCGTCGCCCGACGAGGCTTCGTCGTCCGACTTCTGATCGTCCTCGGTGGCGGCCTCGTCCTCATTGACCTCTTCGTCCTCGGTCTTGGGCTTCTTCGACTTCTTCGACTTCTTCTGGTCCGGCTCGAGAGGCTCGGCCATCGAGGCGCGGCGAACGTCCGAGAGTCTCCAGAACACGAGCTCGCGCTGGAGGTCCGCAAGAACGTTCAGCTCGCTTTCCGCAGCCGCTGCCACGGCCATCGTTCCGTCCGAATACTGGCCTGCCCACTCGAGAGACTCCTGCTCCTTCAGCAGTTCGATCAGCCGGATCGCGGCGTCGATGCGGCCAGCCTGCAACATCGCGGCCGCGAGGGCGCGGCAACGCGTCGTGCTGTAGGCGAAGCGCTGAACCTGGTCGACGGCTGGCTGGATTTCCTCGGGCTCGTCCTTCGGTTCCTTGTCCTTCTTCGGCTTCTTTTCCTTCTTCTCGTCCTTGGCCTCTTCGTCATCGTCCTGCGAAGGATGGAACGGATCGATGGTGATCACGATCGGCGGCCGACGCGGCGGACGGGGATTTCGCGGTGGTCGTCCGTCACCGTGGTCATGGTCGGGTTCCTGCGTGCCGACGTCATCACCGCCTGAGTCCGGATTCTCGGTCGGAGGGTTCTTCGGATTCTTGGGGTTCTTCGGGTTCTTCGGGTTCTTCGGATTGCGCGGATCCTTCGGAGGATTCTGCGAACCCACGTCGTCGCCCTTGTCGCCGCCAGTCGGAGGAGTGGATGGAACGTCATCGCCACCCGATGATGGCGGGTTCTTGTCGCCCTTCGGCGGCTTGGTCCCCTTCGGCGGCTTTGGAGTCTTCCCGACGCCCGACGAAACGTCGTCACCGCTCGAGCTCGGTGGATCGTATTTGGGCGGCTTCTTCGTCTTCGGCGGCTTCGAGCTGCCTGCGCCAGCGTCGCCACTCGGTTCATCTACCTTCGGCGGCTTCCTGGTCTTGGGCGGCTTCGCGGTGTCGCTGGACCCGCCACCCGTTTGCCATTCACCCTTCGGAGCCTTCGTCACCGGCGGCCGGTATTTCGGCGACTCGGTCCGCTTGGTCGTCGGCGCGGTCTTCTCAATCTTTGGAGCGACTTTGACCGGCTTGACCGGCTTCACAGTAGCGCGTTGCCGTGGAGCAACCTGCACTTTCGGTGCGGTGTTGGTGTTTTCCTGAAACGCGTTGACTGGTGCAGATATTCCGACAGCCAGAGTCAGAAAGAGCCCGAGTGCGGTGCGAAGCGAAGGCGTCATCGTGTGCGCTCCTTGTGAGCGAAGTGACCCCGGATGGGTTTGGCGTGTGCCGGGGCGCGGTGATTCGCCGTTGAAACCGGCGAAAGACGGTGCTGAGACGCACTCGCCGTGGGGCGGGTTGCCGCACCCCCCTCCGGCGGCAGAGTCATTTCTCCTCCATTCTCTCCCCCGGTTCGGTGAGAACGCAAACCACACGCTTGGATCACCGCCCGACGTGGTGCTAGGTTGCCACCATGAACGACGGATCGCCAAAGGACACATCCCCTTTCGGCTCCACGGGATCGACCAACTCGCCCGGCAGCCATCACGACGAAGATCCGTACCTCGGCGCGACGCTCAAGGGCCGGTATCGAATCGAGCGACTGCTCGGACGCGGGGGCCTCGGCGCGGTCTACCTCGCTGTCGACCTCCAGTTGCACAACAAGCCGGTCGTGGTGAAGGTCATGCGCGACAACCCGACCGTCGGTGCCGAGTGGGTCCTCAAGAAGTTCCGCGAAGAGATCAAGGCACTCGCGCGCATCGACCATCCGGGTGTCGTCGGCTCGCTCGACGCGGGCGAAATGCCGGACGGCAAACCCTACATCGTCATGCAGTATGTCGAGGGCGAGTCGCTGCGCACCGTGATGCGCACCGGGGCGCTCACGCACGAACGCATTGCCCGCTTCGTCCGGCAGATCTGTCAGGCACTCGCCGCCGCTCACGAGAAGGGCGTCGTTCATCGTGACCTGAAGCCCGAGAACATCATGATCCAGACGATCGGGCCCGACGAGGAATACGCGAGACTCATCGATTTCGGCATTGCGACGGTGCGCGACTCGGACACGGGAGAACTGCCCGGCGCAATCACGACGGTCGCTGGCACCGTTCTCTACATGGCCCCGGAACAACTGCAGGGAAAGCCGAAGCCGGCTAGCGACATCTACGCGATGGGAATCGTCGCATACGAGTTGCTGACCGGAACCGTCCCGTTCCATCCGGCGTCCCCTTACCAGTTGCTCGACCTTCAGCGGAATCACTCGTTCCGGCGGCCTGCCGAAATCGCGCCGTCGATTCCCCCAGCTGCCGAGTCCGCCATCATCAAGGCGCTTTCGTTTGCGCCAGTCGATCGATACTCGAGCGCCCGGGCTTTCGGCGACGACCTCGCCAGGGCGCTCACCGCAGACTCGGCGATCACGACGCACGCAAGCGGCGAGTCGGCCTCGACTACGCCGTCCGACGAGGCGGCAACCGTCAACGTCATGGAAGGCTCAGGCGGCGAAACGCGCCGCGCCGGATCGAATGCGACGAACCCCGTGACAGCCTTCGGCGGTGATTCGGCTGTTACTGTGGGCGTGGGCGCCACGAACAAAACGGACGTTGTCGCCGTAGCCGGGAGCGGTCGCGTCGAGGAAGCGAATGCGCCTGCGAGGATCGTTCCGACGATTCTGGCCGGCGTCGTGGTGCTGGCCGTTGCCGCGGGCCTCTTCTGGTACATCGCCAGGTTCGTGGGCCCCTCCCCCGGCCCGGGGCCGACTAACGTTCCGGCGACGAACAATGGCGGACCGGGAACGGTGACTCCGACGCCGACGCGCGAGCTGGCATACGCGATCGAGGTGCAGAAGGTACGGGACGGGCGCGACTACGAAGCGCCGTTCACGCTTTCGGGCGAGATCCTGTTCGAGCGCGACTACAAGATCAGAATCCAGGTCACTGCTCGCGAGCAGGGATATCTGTACATCCTCAACGAAGGCGAAAACGGACCCGATGGTCTGCCGACTTTCAACCTGCTCTTCCCCTCGCCTACGTCGAACGGCGGCACCGCATCCGTGTCGGCGAACGCCATGATCCAGATTCCGGCGCGAAGCTGGATCGTCTTCGACAACGCCGTCGGGACGGAGAAAGTCTGGCTCGTCTGGTCGGCCGCCGCCGTGCCCGAGCTCGAAGCCGTCAAATACGTAGCCAACCCGCAGGACCGCGGAGCCATCTTGAAGCCAGAACAGCTCGCCGCCGTACGAGCCTTCATCACGGCCAGGGCGGCGAACAAGGCCAGCGTCGAACGCGTTGACAACGGTCCGACCGATCGCAGGACGGTGCTTCGCGCCGACGGTGACGTGCTCGCGCACGTCGTGCCGCTCGCTCACAACTGAAACCGCACGGCTCGCCTACTCCCTTTTTTTGGCCGAAGGCGAGTTCCGGAGGACGAATGATCCGCATCCTGTTCGCATTGATTCTCGCCGCAATCGTCGCAGCGCCTGCCTTCTCGGCCCAGGACGACGAAACCCGCCAGCTCTGGGATTCGGAGTTCCTGCAGAAGCGCCCGGCGCCAAAGGCGAAGTCGGCGCCGAAGAAGTCGCCGAAGTACCGCCGGACGACACCGCCCATCGCCAAGTCGACGCCGACCCCGGGCGCCCCTGCCGTCTCGGACACGCTCGTCGGAGTGACTCTCTGGCGATTGCGTCGCGCGATGCCGGGAGACGGAGCGACCGTCGCTCGAATGCTCGTTCACGAGGCGGCGTCGGACACGGATGTCGAGTGGGTGCCGGAGCGCATCGCCATCGACCAGAACCTGCAGCCGGGGCAGAAGGTGCGCCTTTCGATCGAAACGCCGAAGTCCGGGTACCTCTACGTGATCGATCGCGAGGTCTACAAGGACGGTTCGCTCGGCGATCCATACCTGATTTTTCCGACGACGCGGATGCGCGGCGGCGACAACAAGGTCGGTCCCGGCGCCGTCGTCGAGATTCCGTCGCAGACCGACAATCCTCCATACTTTGCGATCCAGAAGAGCCGTCTCGAACACGTCGGCGAGTCACTCATCGTGATTGTTTCGGCAGAGCCACTCGCGGAACTGCAGATCGGTGACAAGGCCGTCGAGTTGTCGACGGCACTGGTCGAGAAATGGGTGGCCGAATGGGGCGCAACGTTCGAACGCATCGAGGAAGTCGGCAACGCGAACGCCAGGTACTCGGTGGCGGAGAAGTCAGCCGGCGGCGCTGCAACTGGAAAGCTCACGCAGGAAGACGCTCTTCCACAGTCCATCTACCGCGTGGATGGAAAGGCCGGCAAGCCCCTGCTCGTCACCGTCGGTCTCCGCATCATGTAGCTGAGAGCGTGGACCAATCGGGATCGCTCCGTGACTCTGTGACTCTGTGACTCGTGACTCTGTGTGCGAAGCTCTCTAAGGCCTTCGAAGAGCTTCGCACACGGAGCCACAGAGACACAGAGCCTCAGAGCCACAGGGTCGCAGAGTCACGGCTTATCGAACCGTCTGTCGGCGGCGGCGCAGGAAGTCCATCATGATGTACTCGCCCAGGTTGAGCGTCGTCGCGAAGTAGGCCTTACCGCGGCAGAGCGCCGTCATCTCCTTCACGAACTCGACGAGCGCGTAATCGGCCGCGAGCATGAACGTGTTGACCTGCACTCCCGCCCTCGCACAACGCGCCACCTCGCGCATCGTCTGCGCCCGGATCTCGGGATCGAGCCCGAACGGATTCTTGTAGATCGAGCCGTCCGGCAAGGTCAGCGCCGATGGCTTGCCGTCCGTGATCATGACGATCTGCCGCATGTCGCTGCGTTCGGCTGCGAGCAGACGGCGCGCGAGCTTGAGTCCCTCGCAGGTGTTCGTGTGATACGGACCGACCTGGATGCCCGCGAGCTTTCCGAGCGGCACCTCTTCTGCCGAGTCGTGGAAGAGCACGAGCCGGATCGTATCGCCCGGGTACTGAGTACGGATGAGGTGCGACAGCGCGAGCGCCACGCGCTTCGCAGGCGTGAACCGGTCCTCGCCGTAGAGAATCATCGAGTGCGAGCAGTCGAGAAGCACGACCGTGGCACACGTCGAGCGGTATTCGGACTGGTGCACCATCAGGTCGCCGTATTCAAGCGCGAGCGGCACGCCGAGTCCTTCGCGAGCGACTGCAGATAGCAGCGTCGCGTTCACGTCGAGGTTCATCGTGTCGCCGAACTCGTAAGGTTTCGAGCCGAGACTGGCCTCCACGCCGGTCGCAAGTCGCGTCGTCTCGTGCATGCCGATGCCCGACCGGCCGACTGCCCCCATCAACTCGCGAAGCGCCGTGTACCCGAGCAGGTCCGTGCCCTTCGCCGTGACCTCGAAGCGGACGGGCTCGTCCGACTTCGGTCCCACTGAGCCTTCGCCTTCGCCCATCTGACCCTGTTCGGCCAGACGTTCCAGATCTTCGACGGTAAGGTAGCCTTCCGCGATGAGTCGCTCGATGAGCCGGTCCACGAGGTCTCGCATGACGGCGTCCGAGATTTCGTCGTCGTCGCCGCGAAGAGCGTCGAGCTCGTCTTCCGACAGGAACCCCTCCTTGAACAACAATCGCAGAAGGGCATCCCGCAGGCCGTCGATCGTGTCGTCGGCCCCGCGGAAGCGGCGGCCGCCGAGGAACCCGCTCTGAAGGAAGAAGTCAGAGAGCGCCTGCATGACGTCCTCGAGGCTCAGCGAGTCGAGGTCGAGACCCGTCCACTTTCCGTAGGTGGTGGTTCGCACGGATCGATTGTGGCGGCGGGACGAGTGCCACGGCAACGGGCTGACCACGATTTTTCTCCGGAGCCTCCAGCCGGCTCGCTCGCTACTGCTCGCGGCACAAGAAACGGCGACCCCCGGCATCGCGCACTACGAGGCAGGTCGGCCGTGTCCCCGTTCCTCGAGCCGCGAGCGGTAGCGAGCGTCCCACGGACGGTGCCCGAAATCGCAGACTCGTCGCAGCGGAAGGACAGATGTGATCGAATCCGTTCGACTGTCCGTGGGACGCTCGCTACCGCTCGCGGCTCAAAAAACGGGGACCCCAGGCATCGCGCACTACGAGGCAGGTCGGCCGTGTCCCCGTTCCTCGAGCCGCGAGC
>CAZXLQ010000134.1:0-5314 GCA_964641945.1 uncultured Clostridia bacterium | reverse complement strand
AGCGAGCGTCCCACGGACGGTGCCCGAAATCGCAGACTCGTCGCAGCGGAAGGACGGATGTGATCGGAATCGTTCCGCGCTGCGCGCTGCCTACCGCGTAGCGGCTTCGTTCATCGAGCCGACCGTGCGGTTATCTCCTGAGCCGCCTATCCGTCGCCTCCCTGCCCGGCCGCCGCGATTGCAGCGCGCAATATGGCGGCCTGTTTGCCGGCGTGTGAGTCGGGCGCAAGGCTGTTGCTTGCAATGAACGCCTCGATGGTCGCCAGGTAAGGCCGCGCGTCTCGGCCCTGCTTCACTGCCAGAGTGCCCAACTCGAAGCTCACCAGTGCAACGTCTCGTTCGTTTCCAAGAGATCGCATCCATTCGAGCGACTCGTTGAGCGTCGCTTCGGCCTCCTCGAGCTCGCCCAAATGGAGGAGACACGCCCCGACCGTTCCGAGCACGAACGCGGCGAACGTATGGTTCTCGACCTCGGTGTGAATCGCGTATGCTTCGCGCGCGTAACGCAGACCCTGATCGTAGCGGCCGCGCGTTGCGACGAGCGACGCGAGATTCCCGAGCACGATCCCCTCCTCGCGGCGGTTACCGATCTCGCGAAGGATTTCGAGTCCGTCGGCGAAGTACCGCTCCGCCAGTTCGAGTCGTCCCCATTCCTCGTACATGAGCGCCAGGTTGCCGATCGTCCGACCCTCGTCCGATCGATTCCCACATTCGCGCGCCATCTCGATTGACCGTTCATAGAGCTCGAGCGCCTTCTCGAACTCTCCACGGTATCCGTGGATTATTGCCGCGTTTCCGAGCTTGGTGCCCATGCCGCGAACATCGCCGATCGACTCGTGAGCCGCTACCGACCTCAGGTACAGCGCAAGCGCGTCGTCATAACGACCCTGTTGAAGCCGTACGTTTCCCAGGCTTCCAGCAGTGATGCCCGCGCTCGCCAGATCGCCGGCAGCAACCGCGATCGATGTCGACCGCTCGAAATACTCCTCCGCAGCTTCATGCTCACCACGTTCCCAGGCTACTACCCCCAGATCGCGAAGAGCTTCAGCCGCCAGAGACGGCAGACCGAGCGCTTCGGCTTGCGAGGGTGCCTCCGACAGCACTTCGATCGCGTCTGCCAGACGGCCAAGCATCCGGAGTGCGTCGAATCCGAGCTCGATTCGAGTTCGAACCGCGAGTTCATCCGGCGTATCCGGCTCGAGCGCAAGCGCCGAACGGTAGAGTCGTTCGGCATCGGCCGTTGCGTATTGCCGCATCGACCATCGCGCGGCGCTCAGCCATTTCTCGCGCGCACGCTCGCGGTCGCCGGCGAGTTCGCGATGTCCGGCGATGATTGCGTGAGACTCCTCTCCGAGCTCGAGCGACTCGAACACATCTGCAGCCGCCCCGTGCAGGCGCCGGCGCTCGCCGTCGTCGATCGATCGATACGCTTCCTTCCGGAGCTGGTCGTGCGTGAATCGCAACAGGCCCGGAGAGGGCTCCTCGAGGATGTTGCGCCGAAGCAGTTCGTCGATGGCGTCGTCCGAAACCGTTGCCAGTCCCTCGAGTTGCCATGTCTCCGATTCGCGGCCCAGGACAGCCGCCGCGCGGACGAGCGACTGGGCACCGTCTCCGAGTCGAGCGAAGCGCAACCCCAGAAGATCGCGAATCGTCTCTGGCATCGGCAGCACGTCGTGCGTCGACGACAGCGGCGCACGATCCCCGAGTTGCCACTCGCCGGTGTTGTCGCGCCAGAGGATTCCGTCCTCCACCGAAGCCCGCAAGTACTCAGCGACGAAGAATGGATTCCCCGAGCTATGCCTCGCGAGATTGCGGCTGAAGACCACCGGCGGAGGCTGGATCGCAAGCATGTCTCCGACCATCGCGGCTACGTCGGCCGTGCCGAGCCGCCCGAGGTCGAGAACCTCGACACTCTCGAGTGCGCCGAGACGATCGCGCGCGGCGCTCGGCATATCGGTCCGAACGGTCCCGATCACGGCGATCGGCGACGACGCGAACAGGCCAGCCGAAATGGCGTGCGTGATTGCC
The DNA here is from genome assembly GCA_964641945.1 of uncultured Clostridia bacterium. Lineage (GTDB taxonomy): Bacteria > Acidobacteriota > Blastocatellia > UBA7656 > JADIYM01 > JADIYM01. Next base: position 3,286 of record CAZXLQ010000134.1, on the reverse strand, counting down.
TCGACGGAAAGCTCATCGGCCCACTGCAGATCGTCGAGAATGAGAACGAATGGACGCCGTCGCGCGAAGGTGCGGAGCGACTCGACTACCGCATTGAAAAGCCGCCGCCTGGCGTCGTCCGGGCGTAACTCGGCGACAACGCTGCCCGGCTCGACGAGGCCGGCCAGCGAGGGCTCGTACTGAGCCATCAACGGCAGGTGTGGGCCGAACATACGCTCCGCTTCGCCCGGTCCACCGGTGCGGCACGCATCGGCCATCACCGTCAGGATCGGCCTGAACGCGCCGAGCGGGATGGCGTCACCGGCATCGCCGGACGTGGAGTGCTGACACTCCCCGACAACGACTGTGAACCCGACGGCGGTGGCCTCGCGGCCGCACTCGATGGCGAGTCGGGTCTTTCCCGCGCCGCTCTCCGCACAGACGATCGCCACGCCTCCAGCGTTTCCGTCGAGTCGCCGGACGAGCGAGCGAAGCGTCGAAAGCGCCTCGTCGCGCCCAGCGAACGATGGGCGGTTCAGGTACGGACGACCGAGCGGCGCGTCCTCCGGCATCGTCTCGCCGAGGAGCCTTCCGAGAGCCGTCGCAACATCGACCGCGTACCCGAAACGACGCGCCGGTGGCTTCGCGAGCAATCGCAGGACGATTGCCTCGAGGTCGGGAGTTACGCCGTCGACGATCTCGCGCGGCGAGACGGGAGTCCGCTGAAGATGTCCCCACGCGACATCCGCCACCGGCACCATCCCGAACGGCGGCACCCCGACAATCGCCTCGTAGAGGATGCAGCCGAGCGCATAAAGATCGGCGCGGGCATCGACCGGCTCGCCCTGAATCTGCTCGGGCGCCATGTAGGCGATCGTCCCGGCCCCTTCCTCGCCGAGGTCGATCGCCTCGCGATTCGCGAGCCCCGCAAACCGCCCTACCACTCCGAAGTCGATGATCACCGGCGACCCGTCCGGGCGGACGATGACGTTCTGTGGTTTCAGGTCTCGATGGACGATTCCTTCGCCGTGCACGACGGCGAGGGCCGTGCAGAGCCGAAACACGATGCGTAATGTGTCGTCGAGCCCTTCCCCGAAGCGGTTCGCGACCATGCGATCCCGGAGCGATCTTCCCTCGACGAGTTCCATCGCCATCCACGGCATCGGTCCGTCGACGCCATGCTCGAAGATACGGACGACGCCCGGATGCTCAATACGCGAGAGCGCTCCGACCTCGCGACGGAAGCTCGAGAGCAGCGGCCCCTCGAGCGCCCGAATCGTCTTTACCGCCGCTGGAGCGCCCGTCCCGACGTGCTCGGCACGAAAAACGACGCCCATGCCGCCGTGACCGATCTGGTCGAGCAGCCGGTAGGGTCCTGCGCGGGTTGGACGCGTTCCCATCCTTGGTCTGTGAGTTTGAAAGCTGAGGAGCTCGGATCGGCTGTCGCCGCTTGACTAGTTGACCCCGCCGAAGTCGTTGACGATGTCGACGCCGGCGTTTCTTCGCTCGCGCTCTGGCTTGGCGCGGGCATATTCGAAGCTCTCGCTGCGGCTGAGCAGCCGCTTCGCGTGCAATCCTTCGAGGAACAGCTCGGCAAGCGACGCGACCTCGGATTCGTCGTCGGGATTCGCTTCGCCGGATTCGAGCACGTTGTCGATCAGTTCCGGCACCTTCCGGAATTCCGCCAGCAATCGCGACACCGGCTCGTCGTCGCACGCACGGACGGTTCCCCCTCCGTTGAACCACGCGACGATTCGCCTTGGCTGGACGGACGCGAACCGCCGGTCGAAGACGACGCCGGCAGCGCGCTTGATGAGATCGCGGGCGATCTTGTCGGCGCCCTGCTGCTCACCCTCGTATTCGAGCTCGATCTTGCCCGTGATCGACGGCAGCGCCGCATAGACATCGGCGACTCGAGCGACGGCGCGAGACTCGCCGAGAACGTGCGCGCGTCGCTCTGCATTGCTTGCGATGCTCTCGAGCAAGGAGATCGGCAGCCGCTGGCTGACGCCCGAGCGGCGATCGATCCTCGGATCCTCGCGCGCGAGGAACGCGACCTGCTCGACGAGCTCGCGCATGAAAGCCGGCACGCGAACGTCGATGCCGGGACGATCGGTCCACGCTTCCTGCGCCGTTATGCGGATGCCCTCGTCGACCGTGCGAGGGTAGTGGGTCGTGATTTCGGCGCCGATGCGATCCTTGAGAGGAGTGATGATCTTGCCGCGGGCGGTGTAGTCCTCGGGATTCGCCGAGAACACCAGGCAGAGATCGAGCGGGAGCCTGACAGGGTATCCCTTCAGCTGCACGTCTCCCTCCTGCATTATGTTGAAGAGACCGACCTGGATCTTGCCCGCGAGATCCGGAAGCTCGTTGATGGCGAAGATGCCTCGGTTCGCGCGTGGAAGCAGTCCGTAGTGAATCGTCAGTTCGTCCGAGAGCTGGTGCCCGCCGCGGGCGGCCTTGATCGGATCGACGTCGCCGATGAGGTCGGCAATCGTCACGTCGGGCGTCGCGAGCTTTTCGACGAAGCGCTCGTCGCGCGACCTGAATGCGATCGGCGTCTCATCGCCCAGGTCCGCAATTCGATCGCGGGCTTCGCGGCTGATCGGCGCAAAGGGATCGTCGTTGACCTCGGACCCTTCGACGACCGGAATCTCGTCGTCCAGGAGGCTCGTGAGCGCTCGCAGGATGCGACTTTTCGCCTGTCCGCGCAGGCCGAGCAGGATGAGGTTCTGCCGGGCAAGGATGGCGTTCGCGATCTGTGGGACGACGGTGTCATCGTAGCCGTGAATGCCGGGAAAGAGCGTTTCGCCGGCGCGGAGCTTGCGGACGAGATTCGAGCGCATCTCGTCGCGCACGGATCGGCCCCGCAACGGTGCCTCGGCCCAGGCGCTGCGCCGCAATTCACCAAGCGTCCGAATCGATCCCGCTGTCGGCGGAGTACGGACTCCCGGCGTCGATCTCGTTTCCATGCGTCGTGCCCCCTGCTGCCGCGCGATGGCGAGTATAGCAGCGAGGTGCAGGCAACCGCGCGGTGAGCCGTTGAGAGACTTGACGTGGGGCGGTTCAAGTGTGTGCCCGCGACCCGTGGTGCGTCTATTCCGCGACCGCCGAGCGTTGATTCTGGCGACCGCAAAGCGTGAGTTCCGCGACCGCAGAGCCTGAGTTCCGCGACCGTGGTGCGTCAACTCCGCGACCGCGGAGCGGTCGACAAAATAGCCGTGGGTCGCGCGCGGGCGAGTGCACCGAGCCCACGTGCGACCCGCGGTACCTCCATCCAGAGCGCGCCGACCGCGGAGCGGGCGCC
>CAZXLQ010000133.1:3010-13180 GCA_964641945.1 uncultured Clostridia bacterium | reverse complement strand
CGTTCGCGGTTCTGGGACGTGCGGTAGGGAGAGCGGTCCCCGTCGGCCGCAGGCCGACCCGGAGCCTCGAGCGTAGCGAGTTTGTTGGCCGGCCCGTCGCTACCGCTCGAGGTTCTGTGCAATTCGGGCCGACGATTTCGCGGCGGGCTTCTCGACGTATGCACGGTCGGAGCGCGGCGAGTCGTTGAGGTGCAGGTGAACGCCCGTCGCCAGGGTATCGAGCGGCCGTCCCGTCGAGATCACCCTCATGTTGTGCGACGCCACGCGTTCGGCACTCGAGAAGTCGAGCACACGCATCCGCAGCGCGCGGCCATTCTGCACGATGAACTGCACGTGTGCCGCAGCCAGGTCGTGCACGCGGACGTCGACAGCCCGGCCGTGGCCGTAAAGTCTCGAGTGAACCGGTGTGTCGCGGCCGGTCAACGTGAACGTCCGGCCGAACTTCTCCTGGAACCGTCTCTGCAGTTCCGCGACCCGCACGAGGAACTTCGCGTCCTCGAGGTCACCGGCCGACGCTAGTTCATCGGACGTGGGAATGTCTTCGAGACGGAAGTCGTCCGACGTCGCCTCGTACGCCTGCAGAGGCCACACCGAGTCGCCCTCCGCATTCACGCCGATCGTCGTGTAGCGATTCACCTTCTCGACGGTTTCGCGATACGCCGCCATCAGCTCGGGATCCGAGCGAAGATCGAAGCCCGAATCCAGGAAGGCATCGACGGCATCGTCGAAGACGGCGCGGGCGTGCTCGAAGTCTCCGCGCTCGAAACTGGCCTCGCCAGTCGCGAGCTTCGCGCTCGCAAGCCCAATGATGCGGCGCTGCTCGTCGGGTGGCGGAGGCGTGCCGATGCCCCGCGCCTGGGCCAGCGCGCCGGTGCAAGCGACCGCAATCACGGCCAGCACGCCGAAAAGACGCGCGGTATAACCGAATCTGGAGCTCTTCATCTGCACAGTCTCTGGCATCGTAACAAACTCGGCATACGTTCGTCTCGTTCCACAAACTCGCCGCGATGCCGGACGGATTCGAGCCCGGCGACGATCGCGCCATTGGAGGAGACGCCGATCTAATGGACGAACGTTGCTTCCGCCGAAACGAGTCCGTCGACCTCGACCACGATGCGGTTCCGCTGGCCGGGCGGTTTCAAGTGGAGCGCCGCCGCGTCGGCCTTTAGCTTGATCTGCCCGCCGGATGCGGAGACGGTGATTGGTACCGCCACGATCTCGTCGTTTATCCGGACCACGGCGCCCGGTTCGAATCCCGACCCGCGAACCTTGAGGACGAAGTTCGCGCCCTTCACCTTCACCGAAACACCGTCGATGACGGGTCGAGCCCTCAACCTGAGAGTGCCGTCGCTGGCATCCGAGACTGCGCCGCCACCGGCGTCGGTCACCGTGACGCGAACGATCACGTCGTCGGAGGGCCTGGCGTCCGGAGTCCATTCGATCGAGCGAGCCGTCGGGCCGGCGCTGCCGACCGCCTCCCAGCGCTGCCCTCCGTCCAGGCTCGCCTCGACGACCTGCGAAACGACGCCATCCGGGTTTGCGACCGTCCACGAGACGCGCGCGGCGTCGCCCGAGATAAGCGACTCTCCGCCATTCGGCGACAGCATGCGTACGGACCTCGTCCGGCCGTCGGCCGGCGCGCCGCGCGCGGGGAGGCCAAGTCCGATGTTGGCGATGGTCTCGTCGACGGCAAGGACCGCTCCGATCGCGTCGAGCGCCTCGATCCGGAACCGGAGCGCCGACGTCTCGAGCTCCGCGTCAGGCGTCCATTCGAGAGATGACTGCTGCGGCGTCGCGCGACCGATCTCCGTCCAGACCTGGCCACCATCCTGCGAGACACTTGCGACGAACTGGGCAACCGATCCACGCGGAACGAGATCGATCCACGACACGACGATCGGCTCACCCGCAGCTGCCGGCAACGCGTACGGCGGTGTCTCGAGCCGAAGCGGAGCGACAATGCCCACGACACCGGGGACGATCGTGAACGTCCCGTTCGTTTTTCGGACGAGAAAAGCCCGCGGCCCCGGCAGCGCGTCGCGATCCACGTCGAAGAAGGCTTCCATGATGCCGCCGACGTTGGTGACCTGGAAGATGGTGACGTCGTCGCTCAGCGCCTCGACGCTTGCGATCTCGTCGATGTCCGCGCCCTCGTAGTAGATCGACACGGCCTGCGTTCCGCCGCCAGGCGAGCACGTCGTCGGCTCGGCCGTCGTGATCTTGAACGACGTGTCGCCGCCTACGGGCACATCGAGATCAGCGGTCTCGACGTCGCCGGCATCGACGGTTACCTCCGATGCTGCCTCGACGGTAACGAAGTCGAGCGGACCGCCGGGGTACGTCCCGATGAAGTTCCCGTCGACGGCGGGACCGTCGTTCGGATCGACGATCATCCGGTAAGTCCCCGCGCAAACCGCCGCGTGGTAGAAGCCCTGAGGATCGGCGAACGTGCCGAACGCGGTTCGCCCGTTCGATCCGAGCAGGTTGATTCGAGCGCCAGAGAGGCCGACGCCGCCGCGCGTCACGCGACCGCGGATCTCGGCCAGCGAGTTCGGCTGATCTCCGTACCGGACCATCGCCTTGATCGCCTGATCCGGGTCCACCCAGTTGATGCGGTCGGTCAGCACCGGAAACATCACGGTCGAGCCGAGAAACGAGTGGTCGAAGCCAAGCCAGTGGCCCATCTCGTGAGTGATGACGGCCACGAGGGATTCGTCTCCGCGGCTGAAGGGCACGTCGAGAATCATGTCGAGAAACGCATCGGCGCCCCAGCCGGGCCGACCGACGGTTGCTCGAGCAGCCTGACGGATGTTCTCGGCGTGGATGAGATTCCCGCCTTCGCCCGGGCCGACGATCTGGAACCGGATGTACGTGCCGGGTATCGTCCAGTTGCGCATCGCCCGCTCGACGACGCCAACGGGATCGTCCGTGATGAGCAGCATCGACGGGTCGACCTCGATTTTGAGGCCGCCATCGGCAAAGTCCTCGGGCGCGAGTCCACGGTTCGGAATGATTCCAGGAAACTCGACGTCCGCGAGTTTCTCCGTCGCCTCGTGATCGACCGTTCCGCAGCGCGCCGGCTCGGGCGCGGCTCCAGCCGCCGTCATCGATCTACCCGGGTTCGACCCCGGAGCCTGCCCGGCCGTCACGACGAGTAAGGCGATCACTGCGCAGATTTGCTTCATGGATACCTCGGGAAACTGTCGCATTATGACACGCCCGACCATCCGGTCGCGTGATTCCGGTAGTGCAGCGGATGTCGTATGCTCTCCGGGTCCCCGATCACGACATGACACCCGAGATCGCATACGTCCTCATCCTCTTCGTCGTCGCGCTTTTCTGTTTCGCGACCGAACTCCTCGCGGTCGACGTCGTCGGATTGCTGGTGCTGCTCGCGCTCGTCGTTCCCAGCGTCTTCGGCCTCCAGATCCTGACCCCCTCGCAGGCGCTCGGCGCATTCGGCGACGAGACGGTCATGCTGCTCATCGCCGACTTCATGCTCACGACCGGCCTGATCCGGACCGGCATCACGGCGGAGATAGGCAACCGGATCTACACGATCGGCTCGAAGCGGCCGTGGACGGTCATTCCGCTTCTTCTCGGTGTCGCGGCGGCGATCTCGTTCTGGATCTCGAACACGGTCACGATGGCCGTATTCCTTCCGATCGCCGTCGGCATCTCCCAGCGAATGAAGATCAGCCCGTCGCGGGTCCTGATGCCGCTGGCCTTTTCGATCATCCTCGGCGGTACCGTCACGCTCATCGGCACGTCGACCAATCTGGTAATTTCGGGACGGCTGCCGGATTACGGGCAGGCCAGCATCGGCCTCTTCGAAATGACGCCGGTCGGCATCGTGCTGACGCTCGCCGGTCTGGCCTACGTCTTCACGATCGGGCGGAAGATCATTCCGGAGCGCCACAAGGGCGGCGAGCTGACGACCGACTACAAGATGCGCGAGTACCTGTGCGAACTGCTCGTGCTCGAGAATTCGGCGCTCGTCGGCCGAGCGGTCCGCGACGCCGGCATCGGCGAGAAACTCGACCTGAACATCCTCGGCATCATCCGCGACAAGACGCACACGCTCTCGCCGAGGCCCGACCTCATCATCGAAGCAGGCGACCTCATGCTGGTCGAGGGCAAAGTCGCGAACATCATGCGGATCAAGGACACGTCCGGCATCGAGATCAAGCCCGACGTCAAGCTTCGCGACCCGGACCTGACCTCGAAGGACGTCGAGCTCGCCGAGATCACCATCGTGCCGGGTTCGTGGCTCGTGGGCCGGACGCTCAAGGACTCGCATTTCCGCGAGCGCCAGAACCTGACCGTTCTGGCGATCAATCATCACGGCGGGGTCCGGCGAAACAAGCTGAGTGTGACTAAGCTCCGCGCCGGCGACGTTCTGCTCGTGCAGGGTGCGCGCGAGGCCATCGGCCGCATGGCGCTCGACCGCAACAACTTCATCGTGCTCGGCGAGCTGCCGTCGAGCATGCTCGTCCGGAAGGACCGCGCTCGCTACGCGATCGCCATCTTCGTGTTCGTCGTCATCCTCGGATCGCTCAAGATCATGCCGTTCTCCATCGCCTTCGTGCTCGGAACGGTGCTGATGTTCCTGACCGGTTGTCTGACACCCGAGGAAGGCTACCGCGGCGTGAACTGGGAGATGATGGTGCTCATCGCCTGCATGATCGCGTTCGGCGAAGCGATGGAGAAAACGCACGCAGCGACCTACATTGCCGGACTCGTCGTGTCGTACGTGAGTCCGTACGGCATCTTCTGGGTCATGACGGCGTTCTTCGTCCTGACGGTTTTCCTGACGCAACCGATGTCCAATCAGGCGTCTGCACTCGTCGTACTTCCCATTGCGATCAACACTGCGGTGGCGATCGGGGTCAATCCTCGCACACTCGTCATGGTGGTTGCCTACGCGGCGTCGTGCTCCTTCCTCACACCGCTCGAACCGGCGTGCATCATGGCCTACGGCCCGGGTCGATACCGATTCCGTGACTTCGTCGTCGCCGGATCGGGGCTCACTCTGATCGTCTATGCGATCGTGATGATCATGGTGCCGATGATCTGGAAGCCGTAGGCCGGAGGACCGCATTGACTCGAGCCATCCAGTGGGCGGGAATCGTTGTGACGCTCGTCGTTGGCGCCGGCATCGTGTGGCTGTATGCAACGCAGCCGCGATCGATTGCCGAGTTGCGGACGAACGCTGCCGTACAGGCGAATCTATACGAGGTGGACCGGACGCAGTACGATCTCGCGCTCGCCGCGCTGCGCGACAAGCAGTACCGCATCGCGATCGACCGCTTCCGCCGTGCGGACACGGCGGGGAAGGACCCCCAGACCCAGTTCCTCGTCGCGGTGTCGCACTACGAACTCGGGCGCGGCCGCGTCTACGATGACGACACCGAATTCAATGCGGCACTCGAGGCGGTGGACCGCTGCCTCGCCAACGCCCCGAACAATACCTTCACCTTCACCGACCCGACGCTCGCGCTCCCGTTCACGTCGGCCGAGAAGTTGCGGGAGCGACTGCGCGAAGGTCTGACCGCGACGCCGGGCGACATCAATCCCTTCGGCGGCGGCAAGGAGGAGCATCCGCGATGAACGGCCTCCTGCTGCGCCATCTCGGTCTGCCGCTCATCTTCCTCGGCGTCGCGCTGCTTGGCGGCCTGCGGTTCGCCGCGGCCGACCACGCCCTGCGGTTCGTCGCACCGCCACTGACGACGCTGTTGCTTGCATCGGCGACGCTCGTCCTCCTCGTCCGCGCCCGCCTTGTCGACGTCGGTCGTGACTGGCTCGGTCCGGCCCGTGCGCCGGTCGAGAACGTGTCGAACGCGCTGACGCTCGCAACGCTCTTCGCGGCGACGGTGCAGGTCTTCAACGCCGTCCTGCCTGAAGATGCGCTCTTCTTTGCCACGTTCGCGATCGTCATCGCGCTCGTTCTCTGGAATGCACTGCTGTCATCGATACAGCCGCACCGGCTCGTGCTCAGCCTCGGCGGAGTTCTTCTGGCGGCGTTCGTGGTCAAGTACATGCTGCTGGCGGCGCTCTTCGAGCCGGGCGAGTCGATGGCCAGATCGATCGTGCAATCGGTGCTTCGCGGCGTGACGCTCGGCGGGCTCGAGAGCGAACCGTATGCACGCGCGACCGGCTACTCGGCCTTCGCGTGCATCGCGATGTACCTCGTCGGGCTCTGGGCGTCGTCACCGCCGCGCGATGCGCGTTTCGACCTGCTGCAGGAACTGCTGGCGCGACCCGACGCGCTGACGGACGGACAGCGTCAGCGACTTCTCGATGCCATCGTGCCGCTGGCCATTGCCGAAGGCGAAGCGGTCGACGCGGGCCGTCCGATGGCGGAGGCGGAGGAACCGTGAGGGCCGTCGTCCAACGTGTCTCGCGCGCCGAGGTTCGCGTCGCTGGCGAAGTGACGGGTCGCATCGGCCGCGGGCTCGTCGTCCTTCTCGGCGTGGGGCGCGACGACTCGGAGGCCGAGGCCGCCTGGATGCTCGACAAGATCGCCGGTCTCCGGATATTCGCCGACGATGCGGGCAAGATGAACCAGGGCCTCGAGGACATCGGCGGCGGGCTGCTCGTCGTCTCTCAGTTCACGCTGTACGGCGACACGCGAAAGGGCCGGCGGCCATCGTTTATCGATGCGGCGCCGCCCGAGCTCGCCTCCGCCCTTTATGACCGGTTCATCGAGCTTGCGAGGGCCAGGGGGCTCGACGTCGGTACGGGAGTGTTCCAGGCCATGATGGACGTCGATCTCGTGAACGACGGTCCTGTCACCCTGATCGTCGAGAGCCCGGATCGCGCACGCGGCTGACGTGACCGGAAACGATCACTGATTGGCCCTCTCGGCCGAGCCCGCCCGTTGCGAATCCTCCTTCGACCTCTATAATGTGGGGCACGCGTCTTCGACGGCCATCACCAGTCACCCCGGCAGATCAGGAGTCCACTTTTGGACGGCAAACCGCACGCCCCCAATGTCAAAGTCGCCTTGTCCGGAATCTCGGACGTCGGATCGGTGCGTACCAACAACGAGGATCGATTCCTCATTGCGGACGTGACGTCCGGTCGAGAAGTCGAAGGACCGGCACTCGACGGGCACGCCCTGTCGGATCGCGGCACGCTGCTGGTGGTCTCTGACGGAATGGGCGGTGCCGAGGCTGGTGAGGTCGCCAGTCGAATCGTCGTCGAAAGCCTGCGCGACGGGCTGTTTCATGCGCCTCCCGTCGTGGTTGCGGAGGACGCGTTGCGCGGCGTCGTCGAACAGGTCAACTCCGAGATCTGGGACGAGGCGAACTCGAACCCGAAGTGCAAGGGCATGGGAGCGACGCTTGCGGCGGCGTGGATCATCGGATCGGACGCGCTCTTCGCGCACGTGGGCGACTCTCGAGGGTACCTCCTGCGCGCGGGGCACATGCGGCAGGTTACGCGCGATCAGTCGATGGTCGAGTCGCTCGTCGAGGTCGGGATGATCGAAAGGTCCGCGGCCGAGAGTCACCCGCAAAAGAACGTGATCCTGCAGGCGATGGGCGCCCGGCCCGAGGTGGCAGTCGCAATCGAGCGCGTGGAGCTCCGCCGCGGAGACTTCCTGCTGTTCTGCTCAGACGGCCTTTCCGGGAAGGTGTCGCAGGACGAAATGCGCGACGCCATTCTGACCACTGCGACGCTTCGCGACGCGTGCCAGCGCCTCGTCGATCTTGCCAATGCCCGCGGCGGCGAAGACAACATAACGGTAGTGATCGCCGAGCTCGACGGGGACGGCCTTCCGGCCACCGGGCTCAACGAGAGGATGACGCGAACCCTCAAGTCGCTCTCCGAGTTCAACTTCAAGGTGGGCGCCGGTTATGCGCCCCCGCCGGCGCATCCGACGCACACGCTGGGAAGCGACCCGGTGCTCGACAACACACCGAACCCGAAGGTCTATCCGCCCCCGGGCGAGCCCGGAACACCGCCGACTCCTTCCGTCACTGATCCTACTCTCAACATCGGCACGCTTCCGTCGCCGCCGAAGCCTTCGGACGACTGACGAGACCGCCTTCCGGATGCAATTCAAGCGTGCCGACGCCGACTCGCTTGTGGTGTCCTATTCCGGCGCGATGCCACTTGCGACCGTCGACCTCAAGTGATGTCTCACCTGAAGGAAGCCAACCGATTGCAAAATAAAGTAGTTGACATTGTTTGACCCTTTGACGTATCCCTAACGGACCAGTTTCGCACTGCAGGGGTTATTCGGACACCATCACTCGACCGGCTCACGCCGGTGGAGGTGCACGGTGAACTCAGCCAGCTCAAGATCTACCGCTCCCGTTCTAGCGCGTGTTCAACCCGTCGCCGACGGCTCCCGCGCCCCGATTTCCCGCCCGTCCGGCACGACGGATCCGCCCCGTCACGCTCCGTTCGCCCAGCGCCTGACGGTACGCCGCATGACTCAGGAGGCCGGCCGCGGCCGTTCGGGGCGGTGAGTGAGTTCACCGCTCGTCTTCTCCTGACAATCAGTAGAACAGGTACTTTCGCCACGTCTCGTCGGATCGTCCGAGGTAACGGATGATCTGGCGATTGACGTGCGAGCTGAACGACTGTGGCCTCTTCTTCAGGGACATCCGGGCCTCTTCGGGAGTTCGGTCCCCTTTCCTGCTGTTGCAGGGCCGGCAGCAGGCGACGAGGTTTTCCCAGCCCGACGAGCCGCCGCGCGATCTGGGCACGACGTGGTCCAGGGTCAGGTCGTGCGGCGACGAAACGCGTCCGCAGTACTGGCACACGTTGTGGTCGCGCAGCAGGATGCTCTTGCGGGACAGACTCTTGCGCTCGAACGGAATGTGGATGTAGTCGACGAGCCGGATGACGGACGGCGCCGGCATCTGCGTACCGGGCGACCTGAGGATGCGGTCGGCGTTCTCCTCCACTCGAGCCGTTCCCTTGAGGATGAGAACGACGGCGCGCCGCGCCGAGCAGACGTTGATCGGTTCGTACGAGGCGTTGAGAACGAGGACACGGCCGTCCATGACGGAAGATGATAAGCCAGCCGGCAAGCGTGCCGCGGAACCACCGGCATCTGATGACTCCACGTCTCCGTGCCTCTGCGTCTCTGTGTGCGCAGCTATTCAACGAGTCGCAAAGAGCTGCGCACGCATTGTCGCAGTGGCACGGAGACACTGAGGCATCAATTGCCCTCGCCCGCTACTGGTCTCCCCTCGCGACGGCTTCACGCCACTCGGCTTCGCTGACCACTCCGAGCGATTCGAGATCCCCGGCCCGGAAATCCGCACGTCCCCAGAGAAAGCTCGCGCGGTAGAAGCGCACGTGCGCCTCGCCCCTCGGATCTTCCAGGCCAAGCAGAAACGAACCGGTCACCCAGCCGAGTCCAGTTCCCTCGCCCGCGGCAACCGGACGAACGAGGGTTCCACGCACGAGCGTCTCCGTCTCCGCCGGAGTCGTCTCGCACCGGTCGGCGACTTCCTTCGCCGGATAAACGGACCCGCACACCGCACAGATGAACGCCGACGCCGGCGAATCCGTCACGGCCGTCAAATCCCCTAGGCCGTCTGCGGCCCGGGCAGCGACGCGCCGTCGATTACGCCGTCCACGGTCTCGGCCATGATTCCGTCCACCACCGCCGTCAACTCGCCCGTTTCCTCGAACCTCCGCAGCTGCCGGTCCGCGCTTGTGCCGTTCGCGAGGATCGTGTGGACGTATTCGATTTCCTTGCGCGAGCCGAGCTCGTCGACGACATCGTCGATGAAATCGAGCAACTCGAGGATCAGGTCGCGTGTCGGCACTTCCTTCTGCTTGCCGAAGTCGATCATCTTGCCGTCGAGACCGTAACGCACCGCGCGCCACTTGTTCTCCTGGATGAGCGCACGACGGTAGAGACGGAATCCCATGTTCTGCCGATGGAGCTTGTAGAGCTTCGCGACGATCGCCTGGAAGAGGGCAGCGACGGTCACCACCTCTTCGACCTTCGATGGCAGGTCGCAGATGCGGAACTCGAGCGTCGGAAAGAACGGATGCGGCCGCACGTCCCACCAGATCTTCTTCGCGTTGTCGATGCAGCCCGTCTTGATGAGCAGGTTCACGTACGAGTCGAACTCGCCGATCGAGCTGAAGTAGTCCGGAATGTCGGTGAGTCGAAACTTCATGAAGACATCGCAGCGATAG
>CAZXLQ010000133.1:0-3000 GCA_964641945.1 uncultured Clostridia bacterium | reverse complement strand
ATGGCGAGCTCGTCGTCAGCGCCAGCACGTGTGGGAGGAAATATCGCGCCGCATTCATCAGGTGCACCGAGGCGTCGCGGTCATCGATTCCGACGTGAACGTGCATTCCGAAGATCAGCAGCGAGCGCGCCACGTGCTGCATCTCCTCGATGAGCAGGTAGTAGCGCTCGTTTGGCGTGATCTGCGACGTCTCCCAGTCCGAGAACGGATGCGTCGACGCTGCCGCGATCCGCAGTCCCTTCTTCGCAGCAAGCTCGGAAATCACGCGTCTGAGGCGGATTACGTCGGCCCGCGCTTCCTGGACGTTGGCGCAGATTCCGGTCCCGACCTCGATCATCGACTGATGCATCTCGGGCTTCACCTGCTCGCCGAGCATCATCTGGCCCTCGTCGATCATTTCGGTGATGTGCGCCTTCAGGTCGCGCGTCACCGGGTCGATGATCTGGAATTCCTCTTCGATTCCCAGCGTGAAGTCAGCCATTGATGCCTCCGGGTGAGTCGTTCGCGGGCCGAACTGCTAGCCCTTCAGGATGAACGTCGGAACCATTCCGCCGCCCGATGTCACGTTGCAGAGCGACGACGTCGACAGGCGCGTGAAGGCGCTGCCGACCTTGCCGAAGAAGAGAAGCGGGTCGAGGTCGACGAGCTGCTCGGCAAGCTCGTAGTGGCCATCATCGTCGACCAGAGCCGGGAAGACTTCCCTTGCCGTGGGAACGCGCTCCTGCACGAGGTAGTCGCCGGCCAGCGCCTCCTCGATCGCAGCATCCCACTCGGCGGCGTCCGATTCCCAGCCGATGTGGATTCCGTGGCCGCCGTAGTCGTCGTTCGGCTTGAGCACGAGCCGATCCCGGTTCTCGCGGATGAACGGCACGAGGTCGATGTCCCGGTCGCGGTAAACCGTTCGTGTCTGCTCGGCGCGACGCGTCCACGGCACTGTCGCGGCGATGGCGGCGCGTTCCTCGTCGGTGAACAGGTGCGCGTAGCGCTCGTTCGTCAGCACGCCGAAGAACATCTTCTTGTGGACGAACTTCACGCGGAAGCTGTTGACCATCACGATCGACTGGGTCGCGTAGGCGTCGTGAAGAGCCGAGAGCTCGTCGATCTTCTCGAGGAACTCGTTCGTGAGGACCCGCTTGTAGACGAGGTCGATCTCGAAGTCGCCGTGGCGAAGCCGTCCGTTCTCGAACGTCAGATGGCGGGGATCGGCAATGGTCGTCGGATATCCGTGCTGCTCGAAGAATGCCTTGAAGAGCTCGAACTCCGCCTTCGTCGGCAATCCTTCCCAGTCGACGATTGCGATGTTCGGACGGCCGCCGTCTGGTCGCACCAGCTTCCAGACGTCGAGCAGCACGCCGAGGAGCTTGTCGCGTCCGTGCAGTGTGGCGACCTCGAATTCCTTCATGAACTGCTGCATTGCAGGCTGTTCGAGGAAGATCGCCGTGGCGACGTCGGAGTAGGCGATGCCCGCCGGGCATTCGGCGTTGAGCTCAACGAACGAATAGGCGCCGGTGGTCAGGAACGAGTCGAGGCGCGCGCTCGGCGAGATGTAGTCATAGCCCGGATCGATGGCGACGAGCCTGCGCTCCGCCTCGGTCAGGCCGAGTTCATCCTGGAGGCCGACGTCCAGCCGCGCGGCGTTGCCGACCTTCTGCACGCACGTCCAGATTGCCTCGCAAACCTGTCGAATCCGGTTCCAGTCCGATTCGACGACGAAGTGCGGCCGCAGGTACGGCGTGAGAGGGCGTCCGCCGAAGATCAGATTCGCCTGCTCGAACTGCTCGTGCATGTAGGCCGCGCTTCGAGCCGCGGTGTCGCCCTCGGCGAGGATCGCGTGAAAGCGTTCGACGGCTCGGTCGAGCAGCCCGATTGCCTGCGATCGCCCGGGTTCGCCGGTCATGGCCTATTCTCCCTTGCCGACGACGCGCTTGTTGAGGAACTCGCTGAATCGAAGCTCGCCGATCGACGATTTGCCCTCGTGTGCGGTGCGAATCGCAAGGTCTGCGACCTTCTCGACCATCCAGTTGAAGTAGACCGATCCGACCGACCACCAGTCCGCGTCGGGCGCCGGATTCATGTAGTCGATTGCGTACGGAATGCCGTCCTTGATGGCGAACTCGACGGTGTTGATGTCGTAGCCGAGCGCCTCGCAGATCGCTATCGCCTCTCGGCAGCAGCGCTCGTAGACCTCGGGCTCGAGGTAGTCCGGCACGACGAGGTAGCGCTGGTGGATCGGATCGTACGGCATCGGCCATACGTCCTTCTTGCCGATCGTGTAGCAGCGGACGTAATGGTCGAACGCGACGTACTCCTGCAGCACCATGCAGTCCGTCCCGCTCTCGTTGTACTTCTCGAACAGCTCTTCCCAGTTGTTGATCCGCGAAACGCCGCGCCAGCCACCGCCGTCGTATGGCTTCATGAAGGCCGGGAAGCCGATGTGATCCATGATCTCTTCCCAGTCGAGCGGATACTTGAGGTTGCGGAGCGACTCGGAAACGACGCCTTCCTTGTAGTCCTTCTGCGGCAGCAGCACCGTCTTCGGGACGGCGATGCCCATCAACGTCGCCAGCGCGTAGTTGAAGAACTTGTCGTCGGCGGTCCACCAGAACGGGTTGTTGATGATGATCGTGCCGGCCAGGGCCGCGTTCTTCAGGTACGCGCGGTAGAACGGGACTTCGTGCGAGATCCGGTCAATGATGACGGCGTACTCACAGGGTTCGGCCATTCTGATTCCGCCGAGGCGGACGTATTCGGCGGTGACCCCGGCATTGCGCGCGTTGATTTCATTGATGAGCGCCGGCGGGAAAGTGGCTTCCCGGCCTACGAGGACTCCGATCTTCATATGGGAAGGGCTCCTTGCAACGAGGTGGATCGTGTACTGGGGAAAGGCCCGGGGATTCTAGCCAAGGGAGTCGGGCATTGCAACGCGGGGTTCCGGGCATATTGGCTCATTCCGCGACCGCGGAGCGGTCGATGAAATAGCCGTGGGTCGCGCGCGGGCGA
>CAZXLQ010000132.1:1591-13285 GCA_964641945.1 uncultured Clostridia bacterium | reverse complement strand
ATTTCGGAGTCGTGCGATGGCGGCTCAAAGAACGGGGAGCAGCGTGCATCGCCGTACCCCGTTTTTCGAGCCGCGAGCGGAAGCGAGCGTCCCAAGGACGGTGCCTGAAACCACAGACTCGTCGTTGCTGAAGATCGGAAGTGGTCGGGATCGTTCGACTGTCCGCAGGCCGCTCGCTACCGCTCGCGGTTCTGTTGATACGCCTGAGCCGCTCTACTCTTCGTTCGCCGGGCGGGGTGTCTCGACGGTTGCAGAGAACGTCTGGCGCTGACGGTCGCGGACGACCTCGACGTTGACGGTCTTCTGGGCGTCGCCGCCCTTTCGCAGGACGCGGCCGATGTCGCCGGCGGAATCGATCGTGTCGCCGTCGACGGCGACGATGACGTCACCCGCGCGGACACCGGCTCGTTCGGCGGCGCTTCCCTTCGAAACCGACGACACGAGGACGCCCTTGCCCTTCTCAACACCGAAGTGCTCGCGAAGCTGATCGGTCAACGGGAGGATCGCGACGCCGAGCCGCGGTCCGCCGCCGATCTGCATCAGCGCAGGCATCTCGAAATCGAAGTTCTCCGGGAATCGCCCGTCCATCGTGATGACGCCGGGGCTGTCCTTGAGCCAGCCCAGGTCCTTCATCTCCGGACGCTCGCCCAATGCCACCTCGATCGTCTGGCGCTTTCCTTCGCGCAACACGCCGAGTTTTACCCGGTCTCCTGGCTTGCGATCGCCCAGCCACTCGCGAACCGAGGCTTCGCCGGCGACGAGTACGTCGTCGACCGCGACGATGACGTCGTCGGCCTTGATGCCGGCCTTTTCGGCGGGCCCGCCCGCCTGGACGCGCTCGACGCGCGCACCCTTCGTCCCGGCGTCGAGTTTGAGCTCCTTCGCCTTCTCCGCGTCGATCGACGTCAGGACGACGCCCAGGTAACCGCCGTCGCGATTGAACAGGTCGCCCAGCGCGGCGAGGCGCACGGCCGGGCCGTAAGTCGTGACGTGAGGCCGCCGGGGTTGCTGGGCCGTGGCCGCGGTCACGATCAACGCACTCAACAGCGCCGCATTCAGAATCTGTCGTGGCATACGACTCCTCCTCTTACCTCGATATTCATGTTGTATGCCGGTTCCGGCGGAGCGAACGCCTGAACGCGCGGAGGGTTCCACGATGTGGCCGAACGGCCGAGCCCCGGTGCTATACTCGCCGGCAGTAGCCCGGTTTCCGCTGCCCGCCCCTCGGGCGCTCGCAACGATGGACAACTCAGGTCAGAAGCGTGGGACGCTGGACGCGGATCCGCCCTCGGCGGATGCGCCGGATGACCTGTATCGCGACCTCGTCGAGCGCGCCAACGACATCTTCGTCATCGTCGGTGGTGACGGGGTCGTCCAGTTCGTGAACCAGACCTACTCGCGACTCACGGGAATCGCGCGCCGCGAGATCGAGGGAGACAAGCTCGCGGCGCTGTTCGCGCCCGACGAGCGGCAGAACGCTCAGAGCCGCCTGACCTGGGCCCTGCAGTCCGGCGGACAGTCGGCGGTCAGCCTTCCCCTTCGAACGCGCGGCGGCGAGGCGGTCGAGATTTCGTTCCGGCCGTCGGCCGAGCGATCGCCCGAGGGCGCGCTCGCGAGGATGATTCTCGTCGGCCAGTCGCCGTTCCTCTACGGCGATCTCGCCGAGCAGTTCAACAGCCTGCATCGCGACCTGAAGGGCTACTCGACGCAGCTCGAGCGGATGAACCTCGAGCTCGAAGAGCGGATCCAGGAGCGGACAGCGCGGCTCTCGGCGCTTTTCGAGATCTCGGCGTCGCTGAATGCCGAACTGCATCTGGACGCGCTTTTCGAGCAGATACTGCGCCAGGCGATCGAGACGATTCCGGGCGCCGAAGCCGGCGCGCTCTTGCTCTACGACGCCGAGGTCGACCGGTTGCTCGTCCAGGCAGCCACGGGCTACGAGAACCAGAACCTGATCCACGACCTTCAGATCGAGATGGAGCGCATCCAGCCACAGGCGGTCTTCGCGGATCGCAAGGTCCGGATCTGGGGCGGCGAGGCGCGCGCAAAGTCGGGCCAGATGCGCCTGCTGCTGCGCCACGTCGATCAGTTCCGCATACGGTCGGCGATATCGGCGCCGATCGCGACGCCGACCGAACGGCTTGGCGTGCTCCTGCTGCACAACTTCGACGAACCGAAGGCGTTTACCGAGGACGACGTCTCGCTGGCCGCATCGCTGGCTAGCTCGGCGGCCATCGCGATCACGAACGCGAGGCTCTACGACGAAACGCGGCAGCAGGCCGAACGGCTCGAGCTCGTGAACCGACTCTCGGGCTCGGTTCGCGACTCGGTGGATCTCGACCAGACGCTCGGCCTCGCTGTCGAGGGCCTGCATCTCGTGCTTTCGGTGAGCCGGGCCGCGATAACGCTCTTCGACGAGACGGCCGAGCGCGCGAACTACTCCGCCCAGTTCAGCGAGCCCGGCGTGAAGTCGCTGACGGACCTGCCGTCGCTGCTGCTCGGCACGCCGCTTCACCGGGAGGTCCTCGGCTTCCGCGTTTCACGCACTGTCGAGGACGCCCGCACGGATCCGCGGATCGCGGACGTCCGGCGTCGTATCGGAGAGCTCGGCGTCGAGTCGCTCGTGGTGGTTCCCCTGGTCGTTCGTGACCGGTTCATCGGGACGGTCGAGCTGCACCAGTGCGACCGCGCTCGCCAC
The DNA here is from genome assembly GCA_964641945.1 of uncultured Clostridia bacterium. Lineage (GTDB taxonomy): Bacteria > Acidobacteriota > Blastocatellia > UBA7656 > JADIYM01 > JADIYM01. The sequence goes on along the minus strand of CAZXLQ010000132.1, from coordinate 10,587 downwards.
TGGAAGGCCTCGGAGGTGAGCCTCGTCGAATCGGTCGCGCGGCAGGTCGCGACGGCTGTCCATCAGGTTCGACTGCACGCCAAGCTGCGCGAGACGGTGCGCGAGTCGCAAGCGCTCTTCCGCGCGGCGAGCATCCTCATCGACACGTCGGACCTCGGGGCGCTTCTCGACCAGATACTCACTGCCATCGATGACGAATTCGGCAATCCGCGGAGCGCGATACTGCTCGTCGATCGCGCCGACGAGTCGCTGTTCGTCCGGATGACGCACGGGCACGGCTCCGAGATGTCGGGAGCACGGCTTCCACTCGACGGTCCTGGAGCCATTGCGCACGTCGCGCGAACGCGCACGTCGCTCGTGCTGGGCGACGCGGTCGGAGCGGACCCGAACGGCGAACGGTGGGCGGCAACCGGCTCCGAGCTCGCCGTACCGCTCGTGCTCGAAGGCGAGGTAATCGGCGTGCTTGACCTGCAGAGTCCGTTGCCGGCGGCGTTCTCGGACCGCGACCTGCGGATCCTCGCGCCATTCGCCGAGCGTGCGGCGTTCGCAATCAGTCAGGCACGGCTCTTCGAGCAGGTCTCGCACGGAAAGCGCGAGTGGGAGGGCACGTTCGACGCCATGTCGGATGCTGTCTTCATCTTCGGGCCTGACCGCACGCTCGTGCGCGCCAACAGCGCGGCCTGGGCGCTCGACGGCCGGTCGTTTGCGGACATGGCAGGGCAGCGATGCTGCGAAATCCTCGCCGAAGATGGAGGCGCCGCCTCCGACTGCCTCGTCGAGCGGGCGATGGAGACATCCGAGCGGGTGACCATCGAAATGGTGCGAAGCGGCCGGGAGCTGTCGGTCACGGTCGACCCGCTGCGGTCGCAGGACGGGCCGCCACGCGGCGCCGTGGCGGTCATTCGCGACCTGAGCCTGTTGCGCCGCGTCGAGCGCGAGTCGAAGCAGCAGCGCGAGGTGCTGTCGCACGTCGTCGAGAATGCCTACGACGTCATCGCTCTCGTCGACATCGAGGGGCGAATCGTCTGGTGCAACCGCGCGATGCGCGACGTGACCGGGTTCACGAGCGACCGTCTCGACGGCGCGAGGCTCGTCGATCTGCTCGTCGAGGGGGCACGGCCCGAGATGCTTCGCTGTTTTGGCCTGGCCGCCGGCGGTGAACCGCAGATCGTCGAGACGAAACTCGTCGACGCGTCCGGCGCCGAACGCGATCTCGTGCTGACCGCGGCGCCAGTTGTCGAGGACGGCCGCGCGAACGGAGTTCTCGTGATCGGCCGCGACGTGTCGGAAGAGAAACGCTCCGCCGAGAAGGCCGCGGAGGCCGACAAGCTGCGGGCACTCGGACAGCTCGCATCGGGTGTCGCCCACGACTTCAACAACGTGCTCGCCGCCATCGTCGGCCGGGCGCAGCTTCTCAAGCGGCGTCTCGGCGACGACGAGACGCAACGGGCTCTCGAGGTAATCGAGAAAGCGGCGCTCGACGGGGCGGCGACCGTGAAGCGTATCCAGACGTTTGCCCATCAGCGGGTCGACGCCGAATTCACGCCGGTCGATCTGAACGGGCTCATCGCCGATGTAATCGAGATCACCCGGACACGGTGGCGCAACGACGCCCAGTCCCGCGGCGTGCAGTACGACATCCGGTTCGACCCGGGGGCGAGCGAAGGTGTGACGGTGCTCGGTGACGCGTCTGAACTGCGGGAAGTGTTCGTGAACCTGCTCATCAACGCGGTCGATGCGATGCCGGACGGAGGGCAACTCGAGATCACGGCCCGTGTCGATGCCGGCTTCGCGATCGTTCGCTTCGCCGACTCGGGAATCGGAATGTCGGATGACGTGCGACGGCGGATCTTCGAGCCGTTCTTCTCGACGAAAGGCGAGCATGGAACGGGACTGGGTCTGGCGGTGAGTTACGGCATCGTGAAGCGGCATCTCGGACGCATCGAGGTGGACTCGGTGGCCGGTCAGGGCACGACCGTTTCGGTGCGGCTGCCGAGGGCCGGCGCCAGGGCCGTCGTGGCTCCGCGTGAAACGGCCTCGGCGACGAAGCCGGTTCGGGTGCTGGTCGTCGACGACGAAGACGCCGTGCGCGAGGTGCTGGTCGACATGCTGACCGTGGCGGGCCACTCCGTGACGTCGGCGTCGAGTGGGTCCGAGGCGCTCGAGGCACTGACGTCCGGAACATTCGACGTGGTGTTCACTGATCTCTCGATGCCGGGAATGGATGGATGGGCCGTGGCGCGGGAGGTTAAGGCGCGCGCGCCTGAAATCCGCGTGGTGCTCGTGACGGGGTACGCCGCGACGATTGATGCCGGGACGGCGGCTGCGGCGTCAGTGGACGTAATCGTCGGAAAGCCATTCGACTTCGACGCGATAAGCGCCGCCATCGCCGACGGCGAGTAGGCAACGCGCCGTCGAGGCCGTCGCGTCTCCGTAATTCCGGGTGCCTCCGAGGCTCTTTGTGCAGGTCTTCGGACGCTTCGCACACGGAGCCGCGGCGACCCGAGGCACGAAGAAAACATCAAGTCAGGCATGATTGACTCGGAATTTGCTAATGATGGCAAACAGTTACGAACATCAACTTCATGCTTTACCTTACAGCCCTCGTCGGCTATACTTCCACCGCTCGCCCCCGTACGGTCTCGGAAGCCTATGTTGATCAAGAGCTTAGCGGTGGTCCTCCTTGTGCACGTGCTTGCGGCGCCGACCTTGGCGCGCCAGGCCGGCGACCCGGGAGCCTGGCAGCCGACCGGCGCAAAGGCGCCCGTCACGCTCAACGCCGTGGCTTACGTCGACGGCAAGGTCGTCTGGGCGGTTGGCAAGGACGGCTTTGTCGCACGATCGACCGACGGGGTCAGCTGGACCCAGGCGGCGAAGCTGGTCGACGTCGAGCTCAACGACATCTACTACCGCGACGGAAAACACGGGTGGGCCGTTGGAGCTGCAGGGACGATGCTCGCGACGTCGGATGGCGGAAAGACGTGGACGAGTTTCACGCTCGAGGTAACGGGTGTCGCCGATAGTGCGAAACCCGATGCTCCGCGGCGTCTCGACCTCTACGGAATCGTTTTTGCGGATGGCCGCAACGGCTGGGTCGTCGGCGACGAAGGGACGGTCTTTCGCACGGAGGACGGCGGAAAGTCGTGGACCGAACAGCGGTCGGGTTCGAAGGCCCAGCTCTTCAATGTCGGCTGCTCCGACAAGCATCTCGTATTCGCGGTCGGCACCGGCGGCACGCTCCTCAGAAGCGCGAATGGCGGCCGCACCTGGGACCGCCAGCCTGTGGGCGTCGGAGCCGATCTCAACGACATCCACTTTCACGAGAAGGATCGCGCCGTCATCTCCGGCGACGGCGGAACGTTGCTGACCACGGTCGATCGCGGCGCAACCTGGACGCGCGTTGAGGTGGCAACGAAGGCTCGGCTGCTGGGCATTTCGTTTGCCAGCAAGAAGGTCGGGTGGGTAGTCGGATACGGAGGCGCCATCCTCGGAACGGTCGATGGCGGGCAGACCTGGAGGACTGAAGCCGACGGGCTGTCCGACAACCTGTTCGCCGTGTCCGCTCACAAGTCCGAACGCGCATTTCTCGTCGGCGCAAAGGGTCTAGTCCTGCGTCGCGAGGGAAAGAAGTAGCTTGCTGCCGGCGCTGGCCGGCTGATTCTTGAACGGCTCGACACCACGAAGGGGGCTCGACAACACCATGCTCACGTACACGATCGAATGCTCAACCTCTCGTAGATGGCCGCTTGCCGCGGCAGCAGCCCTCGCGTTGATATTTGCCGTCGCACCGCCGTCGCCCGGTCAACAGGGACCAGGCGATGCCGTGCCCGCGGCGGACCTTCCCTCGAACGCGGATCTGGATGCGGCCGCCGGCGACATGGCGATGTCGCAAGAGGAAGTGCAGCAGCTGCAGGAAACGCTTCGCGACCTCGGCTACTTCAGTGGTCCGGCCGATGGTCGGCGCGGCCCGCGGACACGTGAAGCGCTTCGCGATTTCCAGATGGACCAGGGTTTGCCGACGACGGGAAGCCTGGATGCTTCGACGGTGACGCGAATCGGTCTGCAGGCCAGCATGGTCGGTGTGCCGAACCAGCCGCCCGAGGACGTGCTGCGCCGTGCCGATGGCGAGAATACGGTTGCAGCGGCGCCCGATTCGGAATCAGCGCTTCCCGAGGCGGTCGCTGGCGATCCGGCTGCCGTTGCGACGGATCCGGCCGCGGTTCCGGCTGATTCGTCGGTCCCACCGCCGCCGGCCGAAACCCGGTCGCGCAGGAGTGGAATGAAGGACGGCGTCGAGAAGGTTGGTGACGTGGTTGTCGGGGCCGGCAGTGCGACGCTCAAGGGAGCACGCGTCGGTGGCAAGGCCGCCGTGGACGGCGTTTCGACGGCCGGCAAGTCGACGGCGAAAGCGGGCGTCGTTTCGGGCAAGGCGGTCGCAACCGGGGCCACGAAGACCGTGGACGGGACGCTCTACGTTGGCAAGAGCATCAAGAACGGCACTGTCTACGTTGCATCGAAGACGCGCGACCTATTCGTAGGCGACAAGGGAACGAGCCGCGAAGACGAACAGATCCGGCAGTCACTGCTCTCGCAATACGCCGGAGACGATCGGCTGATCGCATCGGAGATCGACGTGAAGGTTTCGAAGGGCCACGTCACGCTTGCGGTTCCGGAGGGCGCCCGGTCAGACATGAACCAGGCATCGAGGCTCGCGCGCATCACGCCCGGCGTGAAAACCGTGACAACCGTCTACACGTCGGTGCAGGAGCAGGCCGTGGTCGATCCCGTGCCGTCGCCCTCGGTTCCGGCCGAGGCCCCGATCGCCGATCCCGAGATGTCTGCCCCGCCAATTCCTGTTGAGCCGTCGGGTCCGGAGAACTAGGGAGAGTGGACAGGATTCGGTTGATCTTGTATATCCTGTCCACTCTTTTCCGCGATTGAAAGCGAATACCGCTCTAGGATGCGGTGCGCGTTGTTTGAAATCTGAGTTGTTGACAGCGGAAAGTAATTTCCGTACGCTCGCGGCGTGTTGACGCGCGGTTGACTCCTCGACGACGCATGAACGAGACCACCCGAATTCGCACTGTCAGGCTTGAAGAGCGCTCGGAGCTGGAGCGCTGGACGGCCGATGACGACGAGGATCGCGCCCGTCGCGCGCGGATCATCATCCTCGCGGCGCAGGGGAAGACGATCAAGGAGATCGGCGATGCGGTCGGGTCGCACCCGGTAAACGTCAAGAAGTGGATCCGCCGATTCAACGAGTCCGGCATTCGCGGGCTCGATGAACGGAAACGCGGGCCGAAGAAAGGCTCGCGGGCGAGGTTCAGCGAAGACGACGAGCGCGCCATTCTCGAGCTTTTCGCTCAATCGCCCCGGTCGCTCGGCCTCGATTTCGATCGATGGTCCCCCCAGAAACTCGCCGACGCGGCGGTCGCACGGGGCATCGTCCGTGGAATCAGCCACGTCACCGTCCGCGCCATGCTGACCGCGGCGGGGAAGAAGGCCTCCGGCGGATCGGTCATCGCGGCGCCGGCGGCCGACACCGCATGGACCGGCGAGGACGGACCCAGCGAGGTGGCGGAGCTGATGCAGGCCGGCCAGGACGCCCTCGACCAGTCGAACAACCGCGAGGCGGCCGACCGGTTTCGTGAAGCCCTAGGCGTCGAGGGACTCTCGGTCGCGACCGAAGCCGTCGTGCGCGCGCGGCTGGCGCAGGCGCTCGAGGGCTTGGCGCGATACGACGACGCACTCGAGACGGTGCGCAGATACGACGAGCCGGCTGTGCTCGCCACGCTGCCTCCCCGCGCACGCGCGATCGTCAAGCTGCGCCTCGGCTGGGTCAACAGCTGGTTGCGGAACTACCCGCGCGCGATCGCCCGCCTCAACGAGGCCATCAAGATCTATCGCGAATCGGACGACAGCGACGGCCTGGCCCAGAGCCACTACGCGCTCGGCCGCACCTACATGGAGATTCACGAGTCGAGCATGGCGCGCGACCACCTCGAGCGCGCCATCGACCTGCAGCGCCTCACGTCGAACCATCATTTCCTCGCGCAGGTATACCTCCGGCTCGGCACGGTAGAGTTCAACGAGGGCGACATTGCAAAGGCGTCCGATTTCTGGGAACGCGCCCGCGAGCTCGCCGAAGGCTCGAGTGACGACAACCTGCTCGGGCTCATCCTGATGAACCTCGGCGTCGCGCGCATCCACGCCGACCGCGGCGAACGCGATCGGGCGACGAAGGATCTCGAGCGCGCGATCTTCTTCTTCGAACGGGGAGGGCACCGGGCGTTTCTGGCGCAGGCGCACTCGAATCTCGGCGACAACCTGCGGTTTGCCGGCGAGTGGGAGCGGTCGCTGGAGCATTCGCGCCAGGCGTTCGAGCTGGCCAAGGAGGTTGGTGACGCGCGAGGCATGGCCGATCCGCTGATCACGATCGCCGAAATCGCGGTGCGTCAGGGGCGAAACGACGAGGCGTATTCCAGGATCAACGAATCGCTCGAGCTGCTGCGCAAGATCGAAGACCGGTGGGGCGAGTCATACAGCCTTCGCGTGCTCGCAGGTGTGTACCACCGGACGAATCACTCGACGCTCGCCGTCAAGACGCTGCGCGACGCTTTGCACCTCGCTACGATCATCAAGGACATGCGCGGAGTGACGGCGTCGCACCTCCTGCTGGCGGAGCTGCACATCGCCGAGGAACGCTTCGAGCAGGCAGGCGAATACATCGAGCTTGCGCGCGGCGGGCTGAAGGCAGATCCGTCCCAGTTGCGCAGCTCGGGACTCGCGCAGCGGTTAAGCGGTCGACTCGAGCGGGTGCGCGGCCGGTTCGCCGAGGCACAGCAGCAGATCGCGCAGTCGATCTCGATTTTCACGGCGGTTGCCGACCTGTACGAGATCGGGCTCAGCCATCTCGAGATGGCTGACCTGCACGCGCAGCTGGGCGAGGCGGCGGCGGAGCGGCAGCACCTCGACCACGCGGTGGAATTGTTCACGAAACTCGGCGCCGCGCCGGACCTGACGCGAGCCGTCGACCTGAAGCATCGGCCCGAGCCGGAGCGAGACGATACGATTCCGCCGGTCGCGGCCGCCTCTATGGTGCCGCCGGGCGACCACAAGGCGTCCGACGTTCTCCTGATGCAACGGCTGCTCGACGCGTCCGCTTCCCGCGAGCTGCTGCTTCAGGAGCTGGTATCGATCGTGGAAGAGAATCTCGATCCCGGCCGAGTGTTGCTGCTCGAACAGGATGGGACGAACGATGCGACGGTGACCCTTGCGCGCGGAACCGACGCCGAGGCGTCGGAAGCGCTGGCGCGCGAGATCAACTGGGCGATTGCCTCGGACGGCCGGATGGCGTCGGGCGCGGTCTTCAAGCTCGACGATCGAACGGAGGACAAGGTCCTTCTCTACATCGAGCGTGTGCCGCCAGCGGACCGTCTGCGCCCGCTGCTTCGTCAGGCCGAGCTCGGCCTCGAGACCTGCGCGTTGCGCGAATCGAGCCGTCGGTCGGCCGAGACGGACGTCTCGCGTCCGCGGGTCGAAACGGTGATACCGGGTTTCATCCTGGCGGGCGCGGCGATGCGCGAGGTGATCGAGCGCATTCACAAGATCCGTACGTCGGACGTCACGGTGCTCATCACGGGAGAGTCGGGAACCGGCAAGGAGCTGGTCGCGCGGGCGATTCACGCCGGCAGCGAGCGCCGCCGCGCCGTGTTCCTCCCGTTCAACTGCACGGCGACGCCGAAGGAGATAATCGACAGTCAGCTCTTCGGGCACCGCCGGGGATCGTTCACCGGCGCGACGTCGAACTATCCGGGCATCATCCGGGCGGCCGAGGGGGGTACCTTGTTCCTCGACGAGATCGGCGACCTCGCGCTCGAGGTGCAGCCGAAGCTGCTGCGATTCCTCGAATCGGGCGAGATCCAGCCCCTTGGAGAGGCGAAACCGGCAAAGGTCGACGTTCGGGTCGTGGCGGCGACGAACTCGGACCTCGAGCGAGCCGTCGAGGAGGGCCGATTTCGAGAGGATCTCTTCCACCGGCTCAACATCATCCGCATCGTCGTCCCCCCGCTGCGCGAGCGGCGCGAGGAGATTCCGGTGCTGGCCGACCATTTCCTCAAGCACTTCGCCGAGCGGCTCGGAAAGTCCATCCTGACGCTCACGCCCGACGCGATGGTGTCCTTGACAAGCTACTTCTGGCCCGGTAACGTCCGCCAGCTTCGCAACGAGATGGAGCGCGTGGCCGCATACGCGGTTGCGGATTCCAAGGTCGCGGCAACGGATCTTTCGCCCGAGCTCACCGCGAGCGGAGGCGGCAGACGCTACGAGCGGACCTCGGATCGCGATACACGCTCCGGAGGTCGATCCGATCAGGACCGCGGTAGCCGGAACCTCAAGGAGGCGACGGCGATGTTTGAACGAAACCTCATCGAAACGGCGCTCGAACGATCAGGTTACAGCCTTTCGAGAGCGGCCCGCGAGCTGGGCGTCAGCCGCCGCGGGCTCCACGTGAAGATGGCACAACTTGGGATCTCGAGATCGTCCGATTTCGCCTGAAGGTGATTTCGATTTCCGGGGCGACCAGACCGCCGCTCCAAGAGTATTTTTTCAACAAATCACGTCACCAGAAACGTGTCGCCTGTAAGAGACTGAAATATCCAACAATTGGAATTCAATAGACTTGGAACTCTTCACCGGGTTCGAACCGAGACGGAAACCCTTTCCGGCTCGGTTGCTTCCGTTTCTCACTGGCACGCCACGTGCTATGTAAAGAATGCGCACCCCCGCGCCTTCATATCGTAACCGCTATCAGTTTCACAGGTATCACCGTGCGTATGCGAAGTCACAGGGAAAGGGTTGGCACGAAGGCAGTTCTCGTCGCGATGGCGATGGCGATGCTGCCCGCGGCATTCGGTCCGGTTCGGGCTCGTGCCGATGCCTCGACGATCCGGGTGGTGTTCGGGGCCGAGGTTCGATCCGGCGCCAACACCGTCGCG
>CAZXLQ010000132.1:0-1491 GCA_964641945.1 uncultured Clostridia bacterium | reverse complement strand
CGGGCGGGTCGCCCGGAGCCTTCAACCTGCGTTACAGCTTCCCGGTCTGGGACCCGACCGTGGTCACGGACGGCGTACCGGTTTTCCCGGCGACGGATGCGCTCGACGACCTGGCCTTCTCGTCCGATGGCAAGCTGCTCTTCTACTCCAACTGCATTCAGTTTCTCGGGCACAACACCGAAAACGGATTGCTGGCCGACATCGGTGTCATCAGCAGCTTCGTGAACGCCGAGGCCGGCGATCAGATCACGCTTTTCAACTACTCTCCGACGAACGACACCGCGCCCAATGGCGCGGCGGTTGGTCTGCTTTCGGTCGGTATCTCGCGCAACATCGAGACGCCCGATGATCCGGCTACCGAGGCGAACGAATATTCGTTTTCCCCGAGCTCGCGGATCGTCAACTTCAGGGTGTGGTCGGATCCTTCTGCGGTCAATTCGGTCGCGGGCGTCGAATACGTCAGCACGGTCGACCTCGGAGCTGACGGCCTGAGCGAGGGCAGCAATGTCCTGATCGACGAGAACGGCCGGTATGGCTTCGTGATGGGCGTCGACACCGGCACGGTTTATACGTTCCGGGTCGACACCGGTGTGATTCGCCGCACGGTCGCGGTCGAGGGATTCGCGGCGCGCGCGAACGATCCGCTGTCACGCGGTCCGCGGCGCATTTCGGCAGCTCGGAGCGGCGGGTCGGTGACGATCAGCCGTCCGGGGAATATCAGCCGGCCTGGGAATGTCTACATCTCCCGGCCCGGCAACGTGAATATCAGCCGGCCCGGCAACATCAGCCGGCCTGGCAACATTATTGAGGCTCCCGGCATTGCCCTCGCGCGCATCAGCGAGCGCGGCGGTCGCGTGACGGTCGAAGCGGTGATCTCGTCCTTCGGCGAGAGCTCGTCGATCACGAACGTGGCGTTTGACGGCGCCGGAGCGAATGTTCTCTTTGCAACCTCCGACGGGGCGCTTGTGTCCCTGTCGGTCGCGGAGGCCACGCAGTCGCCGGTTGGCGCGGTCGGAGCAGGCGCTTGGTCGCTTGCACTGCACGCGGACAGCGGGCGGTTGGCCGTGGTCAACGCAATGTTGACCGACGAGGCCGGTACGGTGCTCGATGCAGGTGGTGTGACGCTGACGACAGTCGGCGAAGCGGCAGCTGCAAAGAGTGCGGTCCCCGGCGTCGAATCCCCGTCCGAGAATATCCAGCGGCATGAATCGATCAGCCGACCTGGAGGCCGCTCGGACGGACACTGATGACCTGATCGTACGACGGGTGCAATCTCGGCCCGGGCGGCGATCAACGCTTCTTGAAGTGCGATGGGGTTCGGCGAACGGAGGCGTCGCGGTGACGCTCCGGAGCCATCGAGGAAGCCGGAGTGGCGTCCGCGACCACGCATCGCAGGTTTTGAAGTGCAACCTTTCGCAATGGAGATGGAGATGGGACTCAAGAAGACTCTCTACGCAATGGTCATGCTGGTGGCCGTTGTGTCGATGGTCG
>CAZXLQ010000131.1:0-13307 GCA_964641945.1 uncultured Clostridia bacterium | reverse complement strand
CGTTCGGCCGCTTGCGCCTGGGGTGGTGAGCGGGCGTACAATGCGCCTATGGAACAAGACCTGAAAGAGGAAGCCAAGCGTCTCATCGACAGCCTCCCACAACTGACTTCCTGGGACGAGCTGATCTACGAGATCTACGTGCGCCAGACGATTGAGGCTGGTCTTGCCGACAGCGACGCTGGGCGCACGCAGCCAGTCGAAGCGGTGCGCGAACGCTTCAATCTCCCTCGATGATCGTCCATTGGACTGACCTCGCCGTTGAGAACCTCGCAGACATTCACGAGTACGTCTCACGGACAAGTCCAGGTTACGCTACCTCGATCATCGATCGACTGATCAGGCGTTCCGAGCAGATCGGGACCTTCCCGCAATCGGGGCGGATCGTCCCCGAGTTTACCAATCCGCAACTCCGCGAGGTGTTCGAAGAGCCGTATCGCATCGTGTACCGAGTCAAGGAAGGCCAGATTGACGTTCTTGCCGTGGTTCACGGCTCACGGGCATGGCCCCGATCCTCATAGTGGCAAGATGTTCCACCAGGGCGCGGCCGAACTAGCGCATGCAGCGGAGCGCGCGCAGCGAGAGTTCGTCCTTGACCCTTGACACCGTCGCGCGCGCCCGCTGATGCTTGACGTTCGGCGGCTTGAATGTCGGTAGTGACTTACGGAGGACCTGCGATGCGATTCAAGCTCATAGTGGTACTCGCAGCGCTGTGTGCGGTTTGTGCAGCCCAGATGTCGCTACCAGCGACGGTGACCGGTGATGGTCCGCTTTCAATGGGCGAGCACCAGCCAGTCGTTGGGAGCTCGCGCGAGCACCTGGCGACAATGAAATGGCCTCGCTTCATCAGGCGGTTTCGAGCCGCCTTACGCCAGCGCGACAAGGTCGCGCTTCGCTCGATGATGATCCCGGACTTCTTGTTTACCGGGAAGTTGCACGAGGATGCGCCACCTGATATCCGGGTCCACTCATTGTCACTGCTCGATGAGTCGCATGGCAGGTCGTGGCATCACCTTGACCGAATCCTCAGGCATGGCACCCGATATAGCCGCGATCGTGCCCCGACTGAGGGATTCGACTTCATTCGATTTGCACCGCCGTGGGCAACGGAACCGGGATACGTTGATGAAGCGGCTTCATTTGAGTTTGGTCCCGACGGGGAATGGTACTGGACAGGGTACTTCTTGTGGGACTGCTGATTTGTACTGCGCCCTTCGACGGAAGAGTTGCCGCCACCTAACTAGCGCATGCAGCGGAGCGCGCGTAGCGAGGTCGCCCCGTTTGCCTTTGACGCCGTCGCGCGCGCCCGCTGATGCTTGACGTTAGCCGGCTTGCGCTGCTGTGGTACCCTCAGAGCGTTACTATCGGGAAGGAGTGGATCGTGTCGACACATCCGGAACATCGCTACACCGAGGAAGAGTACCTTGCTCTCGAACGTGCGTCTGATACGAAGAGCGAGTACCTCGACGGCGTGATCTACGCGATGGGCGGCGCGTCGCCTCGACATGTGCAGATCGTTGGCAATGTGAGCGGCGAGCTACGGGGGCGGCTTCGCGACAAACCGTGTCTGGTCTACTCGACGGACCTTCGTGTCCGAGCGAGCAAGGATGGTCTCTATGCCTATCCCGATGTCGTCGTGGTATGCGGCGAGCCGCGCTTCGTCGACGGCGAACTCGACACGCTGACGAATCCCTTGCTGGTCGTCGAGATCCTCTCGGACTCGACGAAGAACTATGATCGCGGTGAGAAGTTCGAGAGGTATCGCTCGAATCCTTCCTTTCGCGAGTACCTTCTTATCGCCCAGGACAGAGTCCACGTTGAGCGGTTCGTGCGACAGGAAGACGGGTCGTGGGTCCTGCATGAGACGAACGACTTTAGTGACGAGGTCGAGCTGAGTTCGGTGGGCTGCTTCCTTCCAGTTGCTGAGATCTACTTCAAGGTCACGCTTGACGATGCAAGGCTTTCCCCGTGACGCCGGCTAACTAGCGCATGCAGCGGAGCGCGCGCAGCGAGTTCGTCCTTGACCCTTGACACCGTCGCGCGCGCCCGCTGATGCTTGACGTTCGGCGCCTCCGCATCGTCCACGCATGGCGTGCGATATCACAACCGCAAAGGAGAACAAGCCATGAACCGTTTGAGTTCCCTGATTGCTGGTATCGCTGTGGGCAGTGCCATGACTGGTGGCGTTATGTCAGTGTCATCTCGTGCCTTGAGCGTGCAGGATCCGGTGACGCAGAGCCCCCAGTATGACAAGGTTCTGCTCGAGAACGACGACGTGCGGGTACTTGAGTATCGGCTCAAGCCAGGTGAGAAGGAACCATTGCACTCGCATCCCGAAGGGGTCATCTACGGTTTTACTGATTCACGAATCAAGATCACGTCCCCGGACGGCAAAGTGACGGAGAACTTCGGAAAGACCGGCGACGTGTTCTGGCGCAAGCCGGTCACACACGCTCTCGAGAACGTGGGAGAGACCGAGGTTCATTCTCTAGCAGTCGAGATCAAGCGGCACTGACTGTCGATCCTACTCAAGCCGGCGCCGAACTAGCGCATGCAGCGGAGCGCGCGCAGCGAGATCGCTCCGATTTCCCTTGACGCCGTCGCGCGCGCCCGCTGATCTTGACGTTCGGCGCCTTCGGGTTGCCCGTACACGCCGACCGTGAGACGCTGAGTCGCTATGAAACGTCGCAGAGCCACAAAGGTTCGTACCGGTTCCACCTCTGCGCTTCCGCTTACGTGCGCATGGTGCGCCCGACATGTCGGGGAGGGCGAGGAGCGATTCGGTCTTGGCGCGAAGCTGGCTGCGGGAGTCGACCTTTCCGAGAGCGAAGGGACGATCGTCCCGTTGCCTCTTGAGGGCGTCCGCAAAGTCGTGCCTATGATCGTGGCATCGAAGGATTCGCCGGCGAAGCAGGCCGGAAACGATCTCTGCTTCATGGCGTGTAGTAGGGAATGCGGTGAGGCGTTGCGGCGCGCTCTCGCGGAGGAAATCGGTGGAATCGACGGATTCTCCTCGATGTAACGGGGAAGCTCGGCCTTGTCCAACGGACGGCACCGAACTAGCGCATGCAGCGGAGTGCGCGCAGCGGGGCGTCGCCTGTTACCCCTGAATGAACGCTCGGTCTACCGATCGTGCGGTCACCGGTTGCATCATCGACACTTCTGCAAACTGATATGAGCCAGCTTCTCAGGTTCCCGACGTCAATCAAGCGAGATGCCGCCATCGAGGACTGGTTTCTGGGACATCAGGACGAACTCGGAGCGATAGCCCGCAGGTGGTTCGAAGTCGCCCGTGGGTGCGGAGACGACGTGTTGGAACTACTCCACGACGGCCATCCGACTGCGTGCGTCGGCGACGCGGCATTCGCGTACGTCAACGCCTTCACATCACACGTCAACGTGGGGTTTTTTCGAGGCGCCGAGATTGAGGACCCCGAACACCTGCTGGAAGGCACGGGCAGGTTCATGCGGCACGTCAAAATTAGGCCGGCCTGCAGCGTCGACGACGCGGCGTTGACGAGGCTGATGAAGACAGCCTATGTCGACATGAGGCGGCGAGTAAGCGCGGTTTAGACCATCCGAGCCTCCCTTGCTCCACGAGTTGCGGGAAATCGCCGATGTCCTGCGCATTCCCTCTCAGTCGCTCGTCGCCGGTACATCAATAAATCGTCAGATTGCGCGAAAACAGCTCCGGCACGCCGCTCGCCTGCGACGCGCTATGACATGTCTTCATCTGCTTCCGGCCACGCTGAGCCTGGTCGTTCTCGCGGCGCACTTCCTGCGCGCCGGATCACTCGTGCTGGTACTCCTGACGCTCGTCGTAGCGGGCCTCCTATTCGTGAGGCGGCCCTGGGCTGGCACGATCACAAAATGGATGCTCGTCATCGGAGCGATCGAGTGGCTGCGTACTCTCGTTCTCCTCACCAACCAGCGGCGCTTCGATGGCCTTCCGTATACGCGGATGGCCCTGATACTCGCCTCGGTCGGCCTCTTCACTCTCGCCTCCGCAGCCCTAGTGCGAACTCGTCGGGCCAGGGTCCACTTCCGCGAAGAGCCTGCGGCTCCCGGGCCAGGTTGACGGCAACGGCTCGACGCCGAACGCATCGATTCTCTCCGAATCTGGATTGGGAAGGCCGTGGTTCGATCTTGACGCCGCAGCGCGTGCGCGCGGATGCTTGGCGTCGTAGGAGCAGTTGCACACTCCGTCAGACAACGGTAATCCAGGTAAACGCGAGGAAATGAGCCCGTGGCCAACGCTTCCGCTCAACTTCTCTACTGGGCGCCCCGCGTGCTGGGCATTCTGTACGCCCTCTTTCTTTCGATCTTCGCGGCGGATGTGTTCGAGAAAGGAGGGAGCTTCAGGACCACGGCCGTAGCGCTTCTCGTCCACCTGCTTCCAGCTTTCCTGGTGTTGCTGGTCCTCGCGCTCGCGTGGCGCTGCGAGCTCGCCGGAGGCGTCATTTTCATTCTACTCGGCGTGGTATATCTCACACTTGCAGTCGGCAGGATGCACTGGTCGGCCCCAGTGGTGATTTCGGGTCCGCTCTTCGCCATAGGTTTGCTCTTCATCTGGAATCACTGGTTGGCCCGGTGCTGCCAGCCTGGCCAGGGTTGATGAGCTACTCTCTGTCGTTGGCGCTGTTTGATTCGCCGTGGAAGCCATGCCGTCGGTGCTTCGCAAGTACGGCCAGATAGCTTCTTGCCACCGGCGCCGAAGAGCACGTCGATGCCAGTTACCTTCCAGTCGAAAGGGGGTTCGCATGCATTCGGATAGCAGCCTTCGAAAGCACCTTGGGGCGCTTCTCGGCTGGAAAGACGCCCACGTCGACTTCGATACCGCGGTCAAAGGCATTCCGCCTCGGCTTCGGGGCGTGCAGCCAATGGGTCTGCCGTATTCGCCGTGGCAACTGGTCGAACACCTCCGGCTTGCCCAGCGTGACATCCTCGACTTCTGCCGCGATCCGGACTATCGCGCCCCGAAGTGGCCCGACGACTACTGGCCCCAATCCGCGGACCCTCCGCAATCGAACGCCTGGCGGCAGAGCGTCTCCGCGTTTCGCGCCGACCTCAGAACACTCAGGCAACTCCTTGTCGATCCGTCCATCGACCTGAATGCGACGATCCCGCACGGCCAGGGACAGACCTACCTCCGGGAGTTTCTTCTCGTTGCGGATCACAATGCCTTTCACGTCGGCGAGCTCGTCGTCGTACGCCGTCTTCTCGGCAATTGGCCGTAACTTCTGGGGACGGGCAGTCGCGCGTGGCGGTGCTCCGGGTTCCGAACGAGGAAGAACCTGGACAGCCGGTCGTTTTCAAAGTCGATGTGATTTGCATTCGGGGCGATTGGGCGTTCGTGCGAGGAGTGTCCCAACGACCGGATTGGGGTGCGATCGACTACACACGCACTCAATACCAGGAAGTCCGTGAACTGGGCGCGTTCGATGACAACTTCAGCGCGCTCCTTCGCAAGGACGACGCGAAGTGGGTGGTCGTAGTGCACTCGATAGGAGCGACTGACGTGGTGTGGGAGCCGTGGAGTGTCGAACACAATGCGCCGAAGACGATCTTCGGCTGACAAAGTTCTCGCTGATGAGGTCTTGAGGTCCAGGCAAATGCCATCCAGGCGCCCGAGCTCGGCGCGTCACGTCGGCAGCGCACACGACCGTGTGTTCATTAGCGGCCGGGACGGACGACCAGTATCGGGTACACAATCGGTTCAACCGCGAGTAGGGCAACTACCGATGCAGAGAACCGGGATGGTGTCTCCTATAGTCAGCGATACTCATACCGATCGCCACACCGATCAACGTAAGCCCCACTGGGACACCTATGACACTGTAGATGCACACGATTCCCAGCAGCACCAAGACTACGATCGGCGCGATTTCCGCTACGGCGTTATAGAAGGGATCGGTTTCCATTGTGTACCTTCCTCTGGCGCGCCTCGCAATGACAACGATAGCGCCTCAACGCTTGCTGCGAGACCGGCGACGTCACTTCCCGGTGACCAGATCGACCACCCTCGCATCCGCAATGCTCAACGCACTGCCTTCTCATTTCGGCACGCAAGGACCGTACCGAGATCGACTACTGTTGTTCGTTGACAATCCGGCTCGTCGGTTCCGTCGGATGGGGCTGACCGCGCAACACTGCGCAAAAGTCCGCTCGGCTGTGACTTCCTGAGCTTCGGCCTGTAGTCCGAACTCCGCGAGTAATCCCTGCCGCTCACTCGAACAGACCGGCGCGACCCTTGACGCGTCCAGCCGCGCCCGCCCAAGCTGTCGGTCCAAGGCGTGCGGCATCGCCCTGGTCCGCGCGACGTGGAGTGACCTGGATGTCTGAAAGAGTGAACATGAAGCATATCGATCTCATCGAGGCCACGGCCATTCTCGCGCGCACTCCTCTCGTGCTGTCGGCCTTGCTGGGCGGACTACCGGACGAGTTGGCAAGAGTGACGGAAGGCCCGGGTACCTGGTCGCCGTATGACGTGGTCGGGCACCTGATACACGGCGAACGAACAGACTGGATTCCGCGCATGCGGCACATTCTCTCGGGAAGAACCGATTCCTTCGAGCCTTTCGATCGCACCGCGCAGTTCACCGCAAGCGCGGACATGTCCCTGGCAGCGCTTCTCGAAGGGTTCACGACCCTGCGGGAGGTCAATCTCTCTGAATTCGACGAGTTGCAGCTCACCGAAGCGGATCTCGCTCTCCCTGGCCAGCATCCTGAGCTCGGGGCAGTGACGCTGGGCCAGTTGATTGCGACCTGGGTGGTTCACGATCTCGATCATATCGGGCAGATCTCCCGGACGCTGGCCAAGAGGTATGGCTCCGATGTCGGGCCGTGGATCGCTTACCTGTCGATACTTCGAGACCGAACGTGAACGGCGGCGTCAGCCAACGCCGGTCGTCTCGTAAGACTCGCTCTGGATCGACCCGAGCGCTACCGCGCCCGGTATTGATCCGCGAGGCGTGCGATGCGTTTGCTTCGCTACATCGCCGTCGAAGCAATAGAATCCAGGCATGATGGACACCATCACAATGCGCCCGATTGGATTCGTCCGAAGCCCGTATTCGGAAACAGAACAGATTCCGAAAGGCTGCGGTGCGAAACACGACGCCGAGGGCGTCCTCGAGATCCTGCCCGAATTCGAGGAGGGACTCACCGACATCGATGGGTTCTCGCATCTGTTCGTGTTGTGGGCCTTCGATCGATCCAGCGGGTTCGACCTCCTGGTGACTCCGCCGACGGATTCCCGGCCGCACGGAGTATTCTCGACCCGTTCTCCTCGGCGGCCGAACCCGCTCGCCATCACTGTCGTCCGGCTCCTCGGCCGAGACGGTCGGCATTTGAGGGTGGCCGGGGTCGACATGCTGGACGCGACTCCGATCCTCGATCTCAAGCCCTACCTGTCGAGTGTGCCAATCGAAGACGTTCGCCGCGGATGGCTCGACGACGTCGAGGCCCGATAGAGACTCGCGCGCCTGTGGCAATCCGCGACGATAGTCGCCGCCCGAGGGGGCGGCGCCCATCGTGAGCGCTGCGTACTTACTGCTCAGTCCTCGTCGTCGTCCTCGTACCTTGGCCGAACCACTCTCACCGAACAGGGCGCGTGCATGGCCACGGCGAGCGAAACGGAACCGATCAGGAAGCGCTTGATTGGCCCGTCTCCGTGTGAACCCACCACGATGAGATCGGCCTTCCACTCTTCCGCTTCGTCGAGAATCACCCGTTTGGGCGCGCCGAGTACCACCGATGTCGAGACGTCGTCCGGTCGAAACCCACCGTTAACGAGGATCTCCACCGCCTCGTCGATGAAGCTCTTCGAGCGGTCTCGATCCAGGTGCTCGATCTCTTCATAACGCTCAGGCGCGATGAGCGAAGCGCCGTGCAGATTGCGGGGATACAATTCGACCGCGTAGAGGACCCGCGCCTGACTGCCTTCGGGCCAGACCTGCGAGGCGACTTCCCGAATAGCGGCCTCGCTGTGCTTCGACCCGTCCGTCGGGATGAGTATCTTCATGGCTCCCTCCGTCGACCGACAGCCTGGCGTGCAGTCGATCCGAGACTTCCAGCCTCTGACAAGCAATCTGCGAGCCGACGCGCTTGTCTCACGATCCGTTTTGACGAGTGGCGGAATTCCCGAATGCCAGCGGCTTCGTATGGAAATCTCCGCAGGACCGTGTGGCTGAGGACGCACATGCGGCGTTCGCCGGAGACTGCAGACACTGAACGACGCTGATGCCATCTGGCACGGATGTTGCGACATGTCTGGCGGAATCGGTTTCGGCCCGGTCCCGCGCTCGAACGACAGGGCGAATCTGGAAGGCCGGGCTAATGCCAAAGGAGGCGTTCCATGAGAAGCGGCAAGCGATATTCGAACGCGACTTTCACCAAACGGGTCGACCATGATGCCGGGCGCCACCGTACCCGACGGAGCGATCCGGAACCGGCCTACTGCCAGAGCTGCGGCGCCATATGGGCGGAGCGGCGCTGGAGCCTACCGCGCTCTATCGAGTCCCGGCAGATGGCGGGCGCCCACGCAGCGCATCCGGTCCAGGCCGGCACAGGTCGTGCGACGGTTTGCCCAGCGTGTCGACAGCAGCAGGATGGAGTTCCCGGTGGATTCGTGTATCTCGAAGGCGCGTTCCTCAACGCACATCGCACCGAAATCGAAAAGATGCTCCGAAACGAGGCGTCGCGATCGGCCGAGCTCAACCCACTCTCGCGGATCATGACCTGGGAGCCCGGTGAAGACGGCGGCCTCACAATCGGCACCACGACCGATCACCTCGCACTTCGGCTGGGGCGCGCTTTGGAGAGCGCCTTCGGAGGTGACGCGAAGATCTCGTTCTCGCACGAGAACCGGCTCACACGTGTGAGATGGCGGCGAGACTAACCGTCGTCGGACGACGGCGGCTAGCGATCCGCAAGGATCACTCAGTAAGAGAGGCTTGAAGATGAAACTCCTGATTGCCTACGACGGGTCCGACTGCTCGGATCGAGCGCTGGCTGAATTGCGCCTCGCAGGGCTTCCCGACGATGCCGAGGCCGTCGTGGCAACCGTGGCCGAGCGCTGGCTGCCGCCGCCATCAGCCAGCGCCCTGTCCACACCATCCGACCACGCGAAGTCCGGGCTCGAGAAGGCGAGCGATATCGCTTCGCACGCGTGCGCGCGCCTCGCAAAGCAGTTTCCGAAATGGGACATTCGCGCTGCCGTGTCGAAGGGCTCTCCGGCCTCTCAGATTCTCGACGACGTGCAGGCCTGGAATCCCGACCTGGTAGTCGTCGGCTCACACGGCCATTCGGCCCTGGCCAACGTTCTTCTGGGAAGCGTCTCGGCGAAGGTTGCCGCGGCAGCGCCGTGCAGCGTTCGTATCTCGCGTGGCCGGGTAGAGGATAACGTCGGTCCGGTTCGGCTCCTCATTGGTCTCGATTCCTCGATGGAATCACAGCGAGCAGTCCGGTCGGTGATGCAGCGGCCATGGCCGCCCGGAAGCACTGCAATGATCCTCACCGCGGTCGATCCGGAACTCGAGGGAAGTGCGGTGCAGGACTCGGAACTCGGATGGATCGACATGCTTCAGAGAACCGCCGAGTCCGAGCTCAGGAGTGACGGGCTCACCGTCGAGCGTCACGTTGCGGAGGGCGATCCGCGGAAGCTACTACCGCGGGTCGCGGCCGATTGGAAGGCTGACTGCATTTTCGTCGGAAGCCACGGCCATGGACGGCTCAAGCGACTATTCATCGGCAGCGTGGCGAATGCCGTCGCTGCACGAGCCGGATGTTCGGTCGAGATCGTTCGGGGATGACCGACAGCCAAGAAGACTCCAGGACGTACGCCTATGGCATCAGTACCGTGCGCGGTAACGCGCACGGTACTGAATCGTCGAGTACGCGCCCTGAAGAGACGCTCACGACGAACGCATGAGTGCATTCGCGAGAACCCGCCACGGTCCCGTCAGGCGACCAGATCAAGCGCTCCACGAATGTCGGCCAACACGTCGCGCCAGTCCTCGATTCCAACCGAAATCCGCACGAGCCCGTCGGTGATACCCGCCCTGTCCTTTTCGCGCTCGGAGAGCTCGGAGTGCGTAGTCGTCGACGGATGACACGCGAGAGTCTCTACTCCACCGAGACTGACGGCATCGCGACCAATCCTGAGCCGCCGAAGAAACTCGAAGGCGGCTCTTTTCCCTCCGCGAAGCTCGAACGAAAAAATCCCGCCGGGAAACCTGCACTGCGCGTCGCGGATCCTGACCTGCTCAGGGTCGGTGAAGAGCAACGGATAGTGAATCCGCTCGATGGCCGGATGACCAGCGAGCGCCCGGACGATGCGCTCGGCATTCTTGCTCTGCCGATTCATGCGAAGGGTCACGGTCGGAAGGCGTCCATCGAGCAGCCAGCATTCGTCTGGCTGAAGGATGTTCCCGAGCAGCGCCCGTGTACCCCGCAACTGCGTCACGAGTTCCGGATCGCGAGACAGAATCACTCCGCCGAGCATGTCGCTGAAGCCTGACAGGTACTTCGTCGCGGAATAAATTGCGAGATCCGCGCCAAGCGTGAGCGGATGCTGAAACGTCGGCCCGAGAAACGTGTTGTCGACGGCAACGAGAACTCTGTCCTTGCGTAACCCCGCTGCTCGGCAGCCCGCGGCAATGTCGGTCATTCGCAGAGTCGGATTCGCCGGCGTCTCGATGAAGACCATTCGCAGTCGATCGGTCGTGGCAATGGCTTCGACGAGTGCGGAACCGTCGCCTGCCGGAACGGCGACTCCGTGCATGCCGAGTGGCTCGAGGACCTGGTGGATGAGGTGCTGTGTGCCGCCATAAACTGGTGTCGTATAGACGAAGCTCGCACCAGTCCCGCAGAACGTGAAAAACGCCGTCGAGATGGCCGCCATTCCCGAGTTGAAAACCGCCGCGGCTTCCGCGCCTGGCTCGAGCGGGACGATCTGGTCCTCGAGTATCTGAGCATTCGGGTGCGACAACCGGGCATAGATCAGGTCGCACGTCTCGCCTTCGGCGAGATGCGTCCGGCCGAGCGCCACGTCGAATGCCCGTTCGGCGGCTTCAGGACTCGTGAAAACATAGGTGGAAGACCGAAATACCGCCGGCCGCGCCGACCCAACCGAGAATTGCGGGTCGAATCCACGTGTCAGGATCGCAGTGGACGGGCGGACGATGTACGGAGCCTTCCTCGATTCCTTGGTATCCACTTTCGATCGCCTCCTTTGCGATGTAGCGACTAGACCCGGCGCCGGATTTCCCCGGGAAGCCCGCAACGCGGAGGATCACTCCGGAATAAGCGGCTTCCAGTGGAAGCGTCCGAGCGGCTCGACGTGCGCATCCTCGAGCTTCGAGCTCACGACCTCTCGCCAGCGAGTTTCCGCCCGCCACGAATCGGGCGCCTCTTCGACCTCGTGGCACATGAACGGGTGACCCGTCATCTCGAGCACTCGCGCACAGAAGAGCCTGTAGTCGAAAAGGTCGCACGGCGACGTGACACGTTCGTGCTGTGTGTGATTCTCAGTGAACCAGACTGACACTGTCGATACGCCAGCTTCGCCGGGGTGAATCGTCATGCAGTCGATGTGCGACAGAAGTCTCGGCATCGGCGTGACCTCCACTATCGAGTTCGTGCCGCGAACGGAGCACTGCAGGCTCTTGAAGAGCAATGCATGTTCCGGGGGCGCCGATCGAGTTGAACCGTGTGCAAATGCCTTGTTTCGAAGTGGTTGCGATGGTGCCTGCCGCCTTCACCGTGGGGGATTGTCCCCGTCGCCGTGGCGAATTTCCGCATCGCGACGCGGCCGAACCTCAGCCACACTGACGCATACGCCGGGATCAGGTGCCCGTTAACGGTTACCCCGGCTCGGTCGAGCTCAGGCACGGCAGTTGCCTTTCAAGTCTGTTGCTCGAGCCCGGCGCTTGGGCCACGGTCGCGCTCGCGACTGGGAGTACAAGGAGGATGAAGGATGTCGACAACCACAACACAGGAAGTTCCGCGTGAGGAATGGGTGTCGTTCTTCAACGACTTCAGCCGTCGACACGACCGCTGGCTCGTCAATATCGAAGTAATCGGAGGCGACCTCGGCGCCCAGGTTGCAGGGCGATCGCTCCGCTTCGAGGGCGTGAATGCGGATCTCAAGGACGGGGAGGATCTCGTTACGATCGATCTCGGTCACGAGGCGGATCGCGCCTACTCTCACACGATCTCCCACCCTACGCATGTCTGGTTGGGTCGAAGTGTTGCCGAGCGCGGACAGTTCGAGACGCTCGACATCGAGTCGGCGGGAGGCGTGACCACGCTCGTGAGATTTCTGGCTGGCGTCGTGCCCGACGTGTAGCCGCTGACGGTTCAGGGTCTCCGACTCGCCAACGCGTGACATGCGTGTGGTAGCCTCTCCGCAGCATTCTCCGGGAGATTGGGAGATCCATGACGCCCAAGGCACGTCGACAACTTCAACTCAATCGCGAATCGGCCAGTCGAGGTGACACGGAGGCTGCGATCGAGGAGTTCCGTGCCGGAAGGCGCGTTCACGAGCCGACGGTCCTCGGCTCGAAGCGCAAGGCGCGGAAGAACTCGGCCCGTTGTGCGGGGTGCGACACAACGGGGTTTCCGCTCGAGGTCTGGGAGTATCACGACGTCATCTCCGGACCGTCCATTCTCTGCAACGCCTGCGCCTCAATCGCGGAGAGCAGGGTACGGGCGGCAGGAAGGTCCGGCGCCCCGCGTCCGGCATTCGGCGACGAATCGCGAAAGCGTCGGGTCTGACGCGGCGTTGTGCTTTCTGCTGGCATGTCACGAACGAGCGACGCTCCATATCGCAGAGGATTCCCGAAGCGCGCCGGATACATTCCACATTTCCTTGTTCGGTGAGGAAAGGCATCGTGGTTTCGTTCATTCGCGATCAACTCGAGACGTCGATCCTCGTTCGGGCCGACGTGCACCGAGTTTTCGATGCGCTGACGTCGGCTCGAGAGCTGGACGCCTGGTTCACGAATGGAGCTGAGGTCGACCTGCGTCCCGGCGGACGGATAGTCTTTCGTTGGAAAGATTGGGGCCCCGACCATTACGACGGCGAGGACGGCGGTCCCGTCCTCGATGTTCAGAGGCCCGAGCTGTTCGTTTTCCAGTGGCATCCATCGGGTCCCGAGTGTGCGACGACGGTTCGAATCGAGCTTCGATCCGTCGCCGAGGGCACGGTCGTTCGATTGACCGATTCGGGATATCCCGACACGCCGGAGGGACGACGGAAGCAGCTCGAGTGCGCGGCGGGTTGGGGCGAGGCACTGACGCTCTGCAAG
>CAZXLQ010000130.1:0-13461 GCA_964641945.1 uncultured Clostridia bacterium | reverse complement strand
CCACTTGAGCTGCGTCGCGAGACAGCGCAGGGCGCGCAGGGCGAGGAGCGGGACCGAGCCCTTGAGCGCATCGTCGCCCTTCGCGCCGGTGGCGTAAGCGTCGAGGCAGGTGACGTAGCCGAGGGCCGAGGCCTTCCAGAACGCGTGGATGACGCTCCAGTGCCGGTTTTCCTGCAGCTTGCCCTGGCGCGAGGCGCCGAGGTACTCGCGGGCGAGCTTGCGGGCGGGGAGCTGTCCCGCCTCGTCGATCAGCTGGACGAGCTGGGCGCGCGTCTCGGGCTTGAACGACGCTTCGGCCGTGACCGACTCGAGCCAGTGGGCGAGCTCCTCGAGCGCGGCGAGGGGCTCGGACGACAGCGCCGAAAGGAGGCGCTTGGCCTCCTTGAGATCCGCCATCGGATGGTCGGACCGCGTGCCGCTGAAGATCGCGATCATGGCTCCCCTCGCCCGTGTCGAGTCGTTATTCCGGAAGGACTAGGTAGCAAGCGGCGCGCCAATCGCGGACCGCGGCCGTGACGGACTTGGCTGTGGCCGCTCGCAAGAGGTTCGACGGCGGCACGAGTACCGATCGGATCGAATCTGCATGCCGATGATTTCTCGTGCTCTCCGGTCTATGCGCGCCCCGCGGCGTCACCGGGCAGCCTCGCGGTCGGACCCGCCTAGTGACCGTGAAAAACTGCCTGCGGGGAGCCCTCGCTAGCCGGACCGACGGCGGCCGCGACGAGCGATCGACAACAGGATGCTCGTCGGCTCGGCCCTGATCGGCAGTCTCGCGCGCCCGGCGGCCGGGCAGGATGGGGGTGCGAACGGATTCGCAGAGGTGATCGAGCTTCTCCGGGCCACGAGCCCGATGGCGCTGAACTCCGCATACGATCCGGACGAGAAAAGCGACGAACCCCGCCAGCGGCGGGGTTCGTTTGAGGGAAGAGCCTCGCGCGACGCGTCAGGACCGGCGCCGACGCAATGCCCCGATGCCCGCCAGCCCGATTCCCAGGAGGGCGAGCGATGCAGGCTCGGGAACGTTGCCCGGAATCTGCCGGAAATCCGGAACGCCGCCCAGCGTCGTGACGATTGTCGCCGTTCTGGCGTTGGGATCGACTCCCCAAGCCATCACCGAGACGATGTCGGCGGGCCCCATGGCTGCCCCGACCTGCGGGTGGATGAAGGCGGCGAGGTTCTGAATCACGCAGTCGGGGTTGCCAAGCGTCTGGGTACCGGCATCCAGACGCGGTCTCATGTTGTCGAAATGGTCTGCGGCACACCCCACGAAGCTGGCGTTCACCAGACCCTGGAGCGCACTGAGCGCCCCGCTGTGACTGACCCCGTACACCTCGACGTTGTCGACGGTGAACAGTTGGAGGTCGTTCGTCGCCACACCGCCGCGCGTGAAATAGACGTCGTTACCGACTCCCTCGATGTCCTCGTCCATGTACTGGAAGAGGCGCAGGTCCCCGAGCTTTTCGGACTCGTTCTGTACGGTGAACGTGTAGACGGTCGTCATCACGGAGCCACCTGCGGGGATGCTGCTCGTGGCCGACCAGTTGATCGAGTTCCCGAGAGATCCCGTGAACGACCCGTTGCTCACGGCGTTTCCGCTGCCATCCAGTACCGCGCTGGCACCGGTCCCAAGGCGGAAGTTGTTGGCAGCGCCGCTGCCGACGGAGATGTAGGTGAAGTAGTCGAAAAGCACGTTCTCGTTGAACGGGCTCGGACTCACGAGTCGATTGGCCGTGATCGTGGCACTCCGAGATTCGCCACCGTTCCACACATCCACATCCCAATGGCCGACGGTGCCGAGCGCGATTCCATTGCTGATCAGGACCGCCGAGGCCGGCCCCGAACCAAGGCCGACACCGATCACAGCAATTAGGACTGCCAAGGATCTCTTCGCCATGACTCTCTCCTTCTCCCACGCGCCGCGTTTGGGCACGAGCACCATGCACCCTCACCACGCATGCATGCGTCATGCGCCCAAGGTCTTGAAAGCAAGATCCACACCGCTATCTCGCCCGGTGAAGAATCAATTAGTTACTCATCCACACGGGAGCGGCGTGCATTTGACTGTAAAGCCAGTCGACACTTCCCCGGCGCGCATGAGTGAACGCGCGAGTTGGACCTGAGGTCGACAGAGTGCAGGCTAGTGCCCCGGGAAGTGGGGCACGAACGATTGCCGGGATCGGCGCGACGTGCGGCGCCGCCATTCAACCACGAGCAGCGATCCTCGCGCGTGTGAATGATCCTGAGCACCAGGACGTCCGTCTCCGCGGGTTCATACCGGACCTCGTAGTCGACCGTCCGGACGCGCCGAACTTCCCGCGGCGCGAACTCCGGCAGCCGCAAGCCGATCCCGGGACAAGCAGGGATCCGACTTGCGCCAGCGACGATCTACCGGACGACGCGGGCAACCGCCGTCGGGTTGACGGGCTGCAGAAATTCCTAGAGGCGCCCCAGAGCCGAGTGCGCCTTGCTCGTCCAGCGGAGCGCCACGAATTAGCGCCGGGGGACGGTCCGGGCAAAAAAGAAAAGGGGATCAAGATCCCCGTTTTCGTTGGTGCTGGTGAGTGGACTCGAACCACCGACCTACTGATTACGAAACCGTTCGCAACTGATTCCTGGCGTAACGATCCGTAACGCCGCCCTCGCGAATCCTCCGTATAATCCGTCCGATAGCGTCCCAACGCGTAACGGTGTAAGCCACCGCGAAACGGGGACCGATACGGGGACCGCCGACGATACGGGGACCGATACGGGGACCGCATCCCGGCACTGGCAGGAGGGGCGAGATGCTACTGACCGACCGCAGGATCCTGGCGGCGAAGCCGGGCGAGAAACTCTCCGAGCAAGCGCCGCGCGGTGCGGGCCGGCTGATCTACCGCCCTCGAACGAAAGGGCGCGGCGAGCTCTTCTACCGGACTCGCGCCGGGGGCCGAGACCGGATGACGAAACTCGGCAACTACCCCGACGACCTCTCGCTCGCGGAGGCGCGCAAGCGCGTCGCCGTGCTCTCGACCGACCCGAGCGCCGCGACCGCCGAGGGGACGCTCGGCGACGTGCTGAAGCTCTACGTCGACACGCTGACAGCTGCCGGCAAGGTCTCGGCGCGGGGCGTCGAGCAGATGTTCCTCCGCGCGATCCCGGCGGGCGATGCGCTCCGGCTTAAGCGCGCCTCGCAGGTCCGGCCGGCGGACATCACCGCGATCATCGCAGGCCGCATACGGGACGGCGCGACGGTGGAAGCGAACCGCCTGCGCGCTAACCTCTCGGCCGCGTTCGCGGTCGCCGCCAAGACCGACCACGATCCCAAACGGGCGGCGGCGAGCGAGGTCCGCTTCGCCCTCGCGGGCAACCCGGTCACGGTCGTTGCGCGCGTCGACGAGTTCGAGGTCCCGCGGGATCGCACGCTCTCGTGGCAGGAGCTCGGCGCGTACTGGCGCGCGCTCGAGTCGGAGCCGCTCCCGGTCAAGCTCGCGCTGCGGTTCGCCCTCGCGAGCGGCGGGCAACGGCTGCAACAGGTCCTCCGCGCCACCTGGGAGGACATCGGCGACAAGGTGATCCGGCTCGTCGACACGAAGGGGCGCGGAGGGAAACCTCGCGTGCACGCGGTCCCGATCACGGACCTCGCCGAAGCGCAGCTCGACCTCGCGCGGGAGGCGAAGCACCTCGTGCCGTTCGCCACGCACCAGTTCGCGCTCTCGGACGCGATCGCGCGGGCGAGCAAGACACTCGGCGGCGAGACATTCGACGCGCGAGACCTACGCCGGTCCGTCGAGACGCGATTGGCCGACCTGGGCGTTAGCCGGGAGACGCTCGGGCACCTGTTAAGCCACGGCCGGACCGGCGTCCAGTCGAAGCACTACGACCGCGCCGAGCGGCTCGAGGAGAAGGCCGCAGCGCTCACCCTCTGGACGCACCACCTTGAGGCCGCGATCGAGAACCGTAAGCCGAAGGGCACCGTGCTCGCGATGCGGAAGGGGGCGCGTCGTGCCTGAACTTAACGAGCAGCAGCATCTGATCGTTCGGCTCCTCGACTTGCTCAAGATTCGCCGATCCATCCTCGTTCTCGCGTCGCCGGCTCCCGTAGCGTTTCCGCCCGAGGCGCGTCCGTTCCCAGGGCGACCGTACTATCGGTACACATTCGCCGACGGCACACATGGCGACGTTGACGGTCTTTACGACGAGGCCCGCCGCCGGAGGCAACTCGCCGAGATCATTCGGCTCGAGGCGGGCAACATCGAGCGCGGGATGCGCTTCGGCGACGACAAGCCTCCGCGGCGCCGCTCGTACCTCTATAGGCACGCCGAAGCGGTCCTCCGCGAACGCGGGATCTCCGCCTCGGCAAAGGCCGTGATGAACGAGCTCGTGAAGCGCCGCGTGATCGTCGTCAAGGCGAGGCGGAACGGTGACCTGCTCCTGACCTGGCGCGACGATGCCGGACGCCACGGGCGGATCGAGTTCAAGCAGTTCGAGAAGCGGATCAGCGAGGTCCGCAAGGCCCTCTCCCGGTAGTTCCCTCCACTCCCGTTTTGTCGAGAAAGCGGGAATCCCGGTCGTTTACCGCCTAGTTACGCGTCGGTACTTTGAGACGGCGCGGCGATACCCGCCGCGCTTCTCGGAGGATGCCGATGGATCAGCAACGCGAGACTCGCCCACGCCGGTGGGCGAACAACGAGCAAGCCCGCCGCTACTACGGGGAGTTGTCCCGGCAGAGCTGGTGGCGGTGGCGGCGCTCCCCCGGATTCCCGAGCCCGCGGCTCGGCGCCGGCGGTAGCGAGCTCCACGACCTGAACGAGATCGACTCCTGGCTCGAGACGCGCCGCGTGACCAGTGGCGCGCCCGAGGCGAAGGAGGCCGCGTGATTACCTCCAGATTGCTCTACGAAATGGTGGACGCGATGGGCCGCGCCGCCGACGCGATCGAGCCGAAGGATCTGAAAGCCCGTTGGCTCGTGGATCGCCTGGACGAGCTCGCCGAAGAAGCGAGCTACGCCGCGCGCGAGCTTGCCGACGAAGAGGACGAAGCGCTGCGCCGGGAGTTTCGAAAGCAAGAAAAAGTAACGGCCGCGGGCGAGGCGGCCGTGCGTCCCTTTGGCGGCGAGCCGAAGAACGATGCACGCCCATTATAGCGCCGACGCCCCTAAGCCGACCGACGACCGAGCCGATACCGACGGCAAGGTCCATGTCCTGCGCCCGCCGCGGCCGGTTAAGCGGCGCAAGGCCGGCGGGTTTCTCTCGGTTTATACGACGACCGCGCTCGGCGAGCTCGCCCAGCTACAGCCGGTAGCGGGCTATGCCTACGTCCGATTGCTCTACAACTACTGGGAGCGCAGGGGTCCGCTACCCGACGACGACAAGGTGCTCGCGCAACTCGCCGGAGTTGGGGCGCGGTGGCGCACGGTGCGCCCC
This sequence comes from uncultured Clostridia bacterium, assembly GCA_964641945.1. GTDB lineage: Bacteria > Acidobacteriota > Blastocatellia > UBA7656 > JADIYM01 > JADIYM01. Next base: position 8,059 of record CAZXLQ010000130.1, on the reverse strand, counting down.
GACCTCGAGCGGTTCTTCGACATCCGCGATGGGCTCTGGCATCACGACGAGATCGACCACCAGATCGAGTTCTTCCGGCATCGCTCGGCAGAGCAGGCGCGCAAGGTCGGGATCCGCTGGGAGCGCGAGCGCGCCGGGAAGGCCAAGCCATGAGCGCGACCTATCTCGAGCTCGCGCTCCGCGACGCCCACATGGTCGAGCTGCGCCACCGCGTCGGGGAGCGATGGACGAGCCTTCTCTTCGACGACCTCGACTTGATGCGCGACGCGGTCTGCACCCGGTACGCGGAGGGCGACTTATACATTTCGCTCAACCGGCCGAGCGAGCGCCCCGTCCCGAACGGCGAGGCGAGCGCGCTCCGGAATGAGGACATCGAGCGGATCGTGCGGCTGCCGGTCGACTTCGACCCGGCCCGGCCGCCCGAGTGCATGGCGACCTCCGAGGAGGTGGCGCTGGCGGTTGCGGCGCGCGACCGGTTCGTAGCGGCGATGCGCGCGTGCGGCTGGCCGATGCCTTTGACCGCGACGTCGGGCAGCGGCGCGCACGCGATGTACCGCTGCTCGATCCCGGCGAGCCCGGAGCTCCGCGAGATGCTCGGCACGGTCTACCGCGGCTGGCGCGAGGACTTTGCGACCGACGCGGTCGAGTTCGACACGACCGTCCGGAACGCGGCACGGATCTTCCGTTGCTACGGAACCTGGAATCGGAAGGGACGGGATACGCCCGAGCGGCCGTGGCGGCAGGCGAGCTGCACGCTGCCGGCGGGCGAGTGGCAGGCGGTCCAGCTCGCGCAGGTCGAGGCGCTCGCCAACCGCTACGGGCGGCGCAGGACGCCTCCAGCGGCCGTCAGGCGGGCGATCGTCGCCGGGGCGGGTGACTACACCACCTTAGACATCGTCGCCTGGACGCGCGCACACGGGCTCTACAAGCGGCACCTGGAGGGCGGGAAACACGCGATCACCTGTCCGTGGATCGCCGATCACTCGACCGAGGACCACCCGCTCAAGACCGACTCGGTCGTCTGGGAAGCCCGGCCCGGCGTCTGGCCGTCGTTCTTCTGCGCGCACGCCCACTGCGACGGCCGGGACATCCGTTCGCTCCTCGAGCACCTCGGCGACGCCGACGCGTATTGCAGCCGCGCATGGACGAGGGCCGCGGCATGACGGTCGAGCTCCGGAACTACCAAGAGCGCGCGGTGCTCCAGGTCGAGAGCGCTTTCGCGATCGGCGATCGGCGCGTCGTGCTCTCGATGCCGACCGGCGGCGGCAAGACCGAGGTTGCGCTCGAGTTGATCCGCCGGGCGCGCGCGCGCGGCAAGCTCGGGCTCGTCGTCGCCGACCGGAAGGTGCTCGTCGCGCAGACCAGGGCGCGGTTCGAGCGCCACGGGCACAAGGTCGGCGTGCTCCAGGGCGTGAACACGTTCGTCGCCTCCGACGCCGAGATCGTCGTCGCCAGCATCCAGACGCTGCTCGCGCGCTGGGAGCACGAATGGGTCGGCCGGCTAGTCGATTCGGCCGGCGTCGTCGTGATCGACGAGACGCACATTTGGCACGAGCACCACGACAAGCTTCTCGAGCGCCTCGTCGACGTGCCGGTGATCGGGCTCACGGCGACGCCGCTCCGCGACGGGCTCGGGCTGCGCTACGACCGGATCGTCACGCCGGTGACGATCGCGGAGCTCCAGCGGGACGGCTGGCTCGTGCCCACGCGTACCTACGCGCCGAGCGCGAAGGACCTGCTCGCCGCGACCGACGGCGTCGGCGTCGCGCGGGGCGACTTCGTCGAGCAGGCGCTCTCCGAGCTCATGCGCTCGAGGGCGATCATCGGCGACGCGGTCTCGCACTGGCAGGCGCGCGCCGAGGGCAGGCCGACGCTCGCATTCTGCGTGGACCGGGCGCACGCCGCGGAGCTCGCCGACGCATTCCGCGCCGCGGGCGTACCGGCCGGATACCTCGACTACCTGACCGACGAGGCGGACCGCGCGCGGCTCTTCGCCGAGTTCCGCTCGGGCGCGATCAAGGTGCTCTGCTCGGTCGCGGTCCTCGCGGTCGGGTTCGACGAGCCGATCGCCTCGTGCGCGATCTTGGCGCGGCCGACGCTATCGTTATCCCTACACATCCAGCAGGCGGGCCGAGTCCTCCGACCGTTCGACGGGAAGCGCGACGCGCTGCTCCTGGATCACGCCGCGAACACACTGCGGCACGGGCGCCCGGAGGACTTCGTCCCTCCCGCGACGCTCTCGGAGGTCGGCAAGCGCAGCGACCGGAAGACGAAGGACGAGCGCGCCGAGGTCGCGACCTGCCCGGCGTGCGGCGCCGTGTACTCGAGCTCCTCGAGGATCTGTCCGGAGTGTGGTCACGTTCGCGTGCGAAAGACCGCGCTCGTCGTGCTCGACGGCGAACTGCGCTACGTCGACGTGGACGAGTGCCCCGAGGCGATCGGCGAGCCGGACGTGGCGGCCGTACACGCCTTCTACCGGCAGATGCTGTGGGCGTGCGAGTCGCGCGGCTGGAAGAGCGGCCGCGCGTACTACCTGACGTTGCGACGATTCAAGCTCCGCGACAACTACCCGCTGCCGAAGGGGTGGCGCTTCGAGCGACCGATGACGCCCGACGACGCCGCGAGCCGCTGGCTGGCGAACGAGATTCGCCGGCAGCAGATCGCGTACCGGGCAGCGAGAGGAGTCGCCGCATGACGTACCGCGGTATCGCCCCGCGGATACCACGGCATTACCGCGGTATCTCCCGAGGCTGTACCGCAGTATCCAAAAACGATACCCCTTTACCTTTACCCCTACCAAAAGCGCTAGCCGTAGAGGGGCCACTGCCCTTTCCTCTGGGGGCTGGCGGGCGGGCGCCACTTCACGGCGCAGGAGATCGTTCCCGATGAGTAAACACGCTCGCCTCTACAAGACCGCCCGCTGGCTCGCCCGCCGGGAGGCGCAACTTCGTGCCGAACCCGTCTGCCGGCTCTGCCTCGAGATCGAGGGGCGCATCACCACTGCGACGGTCGCCGACCACGTCCGGCCCCATCGCGGCGATCAGATGCTCTTCGAGGGCGAGCTTCAATCCTTGTGCAAGCGCCACCACGATTCGTGGAAGAAGCAGATCGAGGAGCGGGGCTACTTCGACGGCTTCGACGCCAAGGGCGACCCGCTCGACCCGAGCCATCCCTGGTACCGGACGGAACCGTCGCAACCGGGGGGGACTCGCGGCCGGGCGGAGCCGGCGGCTAGGACCGTAGCGCCCCCTCCGAAGGGGCGTCTTTCCATTTTCGATTCGGGAGAAAACGATGCCTAGGACTGACCGGGCCGGGAAGCCGGCGGCACCGAAGGACGTCCCGCCGGAGGGCCGGCGGCTCTGGGCGGCGATCGTCGCGCAGTACCCGCCGGACCACTTTGCGGGAGCAAACGCGGCGCTGCTCGAGAGCCTCTGCCGTTCGCACGCGCTGATCCGGGAGTGCGACGTCTTGATCGCCGAGCAGGGCGCGTTCGTGGAGGGGACGCCGAACCCGGCGCTCGCGGTCCGCGCAGCGGAGCGGCGCTCGTTCATGGCGCTCGCGACGAAGCTCCGGCTCTCGATCTCGGCGACGCTCGGGCCGAAGGCGGACGCGGCGCGGCCGGATCCGCGTCACGCGCTGCGGAAGCCCTGGGAGCCGAAACGATGACGATCGGCGAGGACTGCATCGCGTGGATCGAGGACCACATCGTCGTCCCGACCGGGCCGATGGTCGGGCAGAAGGTGAAGCTACTCGAGTTCCAGAAGGACATCCTTCACGGCATATACGACGGCGAGTGCGAGGCGCGGCGCGTGATCGTCTCGATGGCGCGGCAGAACGGCAAGACGATGTTGATCTCGTGCCTCCTCCTGCTCCACCTCGCCGGGCCGAGGTACCGGCGGAACGGGCTTTGCGTCTCGACCGCGCTGAACAGGGATCAAGCGGCGCTCGTCTTCGAGATGGCGGCGAAGATGATCCGCGCGAGCCCCGAGTTGTCGGCGTTCATCACGGTCGTCGATCACCTGAAGCAGATCCGCGTCCCGGAACTCGGGACGATGTACCGCGCGCTCTCGAGCGATGCGCCCTCGCAGCTAGGGCTCTCGCCGTTCTTCATCGTCCACGACGAGCTCGGGCAGATCCGTGACGAGTCGCACGCGCTCTACGACGCGGTCGAGTCCGGCTCCGTGTCGCAGGTGGCGCCGCTGTCGGTCGTCATCTCCACGCAGGCGGCGGACGAACGCGCGCTCCTCTCGCGTCTGATCGACCAGGCCGAGGAGGATCCGGCGACGAGGTTGTTCCTCTGGACCGCGCCCCCCGAGATGGATGCGTTCTCCGACGAGGCGCTGCGGGCGGCGAACCCGGCGTTCGATCACTACATGAACCGGGAGGAGTTGCGCGCGGCGGCGGCGAACGCGAGGCGGATGCCCTCGCTCGAGCCGGCGTATCGGAACCTCCACCTGAATCAGAGGATCGACCAGGCGACGCACTTCGTCGCGCCCGCAATCTGGGACGAGAACGGCTCACCGCCCAGCCCGCTCGATGGCGCTGCGGGCGTCGCGGGCCTGGACATCGGGATGACCTCCGACTTGAACGCGATCGCCGTCCTGCTTACCGATGGGAGCGTCCATACGTTCTGCTTCCTGCCCGAGAACAACCTCGAGCGGAAGTCGCGGGAGGACCACGCGCGCTACGTCGAGTGGGCGCGGGACGGCTACATCACCGCGCTTCCGGGCGACGCGGTGAACCTCGAGCACGTCGCGATTTTCCTGCGCGAGTTGTTCGCGCGGATGAACGTGCGCGCGGTGGCTTACGACCCGGCGCTCTTCAAGTTTCTGCGCCCCTGGCTCGAGAAGGCGGGCTTCTCCGCGTCGGACATCGAGGAGAAGTTCATCGCGCACCGGCAGGGGTTCTACTCGATGCACGGCGCGATTCGCGAACTCGAGACGCGGCTCCTCGAGCGCAAGCTCAAGCACGGGAACCATCCGGTTCTCCGAATGTGCGCGGTCAACGCGAAGGTCATCACCGACACGTCCGGCTCGAGGAAGTTCGCGAAGAAGATGACGCGCGGGCGCTATGACGCGCTTCAGGCGCTCGCGATGGCGTGCAGCGCGGACGCGGCGATGCCGGGGGAGAAGCAGTACGCGTTCTTCACGCTTGGAGGGTGATGATGTTCGAGCACACGTTCGCATTCGCGAATCGGGTACTGACGCGGGCCGCTGAGGCGCTCAAGAAGCCGGATGCGCCGAGACAGCAACCGCCGGCCCCGCCGGACAAGGCGACGCGCAAGTTCAGCATCCGGCGCGCGGACGGCACGACCGAGGTCTTCGAGATGCCCCTCGTCACCGTCCGGATTGTCCGCCGGGACGGCGCGGTCGAGATGCGCGAAGAGCCGCTCGCCGAGGTCGTGAAGCGTTGCTCGCCGCCAGGGTGGTACTGATGACCGAGCCCGCGCCCGCTCCCGTTCCGCCCGCGCCGCCCGAGCGCGGCCGGCGGTGGCCGATCCTCCGATTGCCTCCGCGCAAGCCGAAGGCCCGTGAGCCGGCGTCCTCCTAACTTCGACGATCGGGCGCTCGTCCTCGCGATCGGACCGCGCGCGCCGGCCGGGTTTTCGAGGGAGGACCGCATCCGGATGATCGGGACGTTCTTCGACGACGTGCTCGCCGGCCGGACGCCGGACCGCGCGGCGGCGCTGTTCGTGTGCGGTGCGGGCGCGTCCTGGTTGCGGGACGGCGGCGACTTGGTGAAGGACTACTTCCGGATCGTGCGGCCGAAATCGCACGAGACGCCGCAGCGCGTGTGGGCGCGGATCGAGGCTCATCTGAATGAGGACGCCGCGACGAGGACACGGTGAAATAGCGCGAATCCTTCGAGGAGTTCCGCGACGTGACGACGAGTTCGAAGCCGGGCAGACTTACCGCGCGCTACATCCGGAGCCTCACAGTGGCGAAAGGTGACGTCCGGGCGGCGGCGGCTTACGCGGCCGGGCAGCGATGGATTGAGAGCAAGCAGATCGCCGACTTGTTCGAAAAGACTGCGGTCGGCGCTATGAACTCCACGAGTGATGCCGGACTCGTCGACCCGATCGGCCAGGATGTCGCGGCGCTGGTGAGACCGTTCTCCGTCGTCGCGCAACTTCGCGAGCGATTCCGGCTCGTGCCGCCGCGGACAAACGTCGTCTCGCAAACTGCGGGCTCGGTCGCGACATGGGGCGATCCGTTTCAGAGCGGCGGTCGCGCGATCGCGGTGAGCGCGTCATCGTTCTCTCGCGTGACCCTAAGCGAGAAGCGCGTGGCGGCGTTCAGCGTCGTGACCGACGAACTCCTGCTTTCTGGCGCGCCGGAGGTCGACGCACTGATCGCCGCCGATTTCGGAAGGGCGATCGGCTCCAAAGTGGACTGGAGTTTTCTGAACCCCTTCGAGTCCGGCTCGCCTGCGGAAGCGCCTGCGTCGATCACGGCGAGTGGCCGCATCTTCACCGCATCCGCCGGCACGATCGACGGCATCGACTCCGATCTCGAAAAGTTGATCGCCGCGCTCTCCGACGGAGGATCGGATCTCGTGAACGCCGCGTTCGTCGTGAACTCGATCACTGCCGCGCGACTCGCGCGTATGCGTGGAAGTTCCGGCGCGCCGGCGTACCCGAAGATTTCCGCGAAGGGCGGCGAGCTGCTCGGGCTTCCGGTCCTGGTGACCTCGAACATCCCGCGTAGCGGCTCGCCGTTCCCTGGCGCGACAACGCTATCGCTCGTCGATCCGAGCCGTGTCTGGATGACCGACCGAGATCGCATCGAAGTCTCAATGAGCAAGATCGCGACCGTCGAGATGGATTCCCTACCGACGGCGGATGCGAGCAGCGGCACGGGCGCAAGCACGGTTTCGATGTTTCAAACGGACAGCCACGCGATCAAGGCCGTCCGTTGGATCGGCTGGCAACCGGTCGCGGGGACAAGTCACGCGGCGACGCTCGTCGGCTGCGAATGGTGAGGAGGAACCCGATGAAGGGATGGTCGCAAAAGACGAAGGAGTTCTTTGCCACGGAACTCGCGACGCTGGTCCATCGCCACGTCGAGAAGACGATCTACCCCGTCGCCGCGCGGCAGGATGCGATGGCCGACGTTATCCGCGACCTGCGCGCGCAAGTCGACGAACTCGAAGCGAAGCTCGACGCGCTCGAGCAACGGACGACGCTGAGGCGAATCGCATGAGCGACGACATCCCGCTCGAACTCCCGGAGGCAGAAGACGAGGACGTGGAAGCGCTGTATGCGCTGATCGCGGCCGGCTTTGAATTTGAGTGCTTGCTTGCCCGCGTCCGGGCGACGGCAAAGCCGGCGGCGCGAGTGCGAGATCTCGCGCGCGGTCGGCACGAATAGCTTTCGCGCGCGGCTCCTCCCCCCGACGCGCGAACCGCTCACGTTCGGTCTTCGACGTGAGAGCCGGCAGCCAGGACGGGCAGCGCACCCCTCCGAGGCGTGGCCGGCACCTAACCCCTTTGCCCGCTCCGGCGGGCTCTTTTTTCGCCGACCGGCTCGACGTCGCAGGCGCTACGGGGTACGGGGACCGAAACGGGGACCGGTCTTAGTGCCGGCTTCCGTAAGTTCTTGATTTTTGGTGCTGGTGAGTGGACTCGAACCACCGACCTACTGATTACGAATCAGTTGCTCTACCAGCTGAGCTACACCAGCAGCACGCCGACGCGCAGAAATCGCCGGCGCAAAAAGCGGCGCGGATTATAGCAGCGCGAACGCCCTAGGACGCCGCGGGACGCGTCCGGATGATGATGTCCACGCCGTCGGTCACCGTTCCCGGCGGCGGCGGCGGCAGGTTCTCCACGCGCACCGCGTCGGCCGGGATGTCGGTCAGCCGCCCCGACACGACGTCGTAGAAATGGTGGTGCGGCGCGGTGTTCGGGTCGTAGAACACGCGGCTCGGGTCGACCACGAGCTCGCGCACGATCCCCTTCTCCAGGAAAAGGCGCAGCGTGTTGTACACGGTCGCCTTCGAGGCCTCGGCGTGGCGCGCATTGACGCGCGCGAGGATCTGGTCGGCCGATAGATGCTCGC
>CAZXLQ010000129.1:0-13472 GCA_964641945.1 uncultured Clostridia bacterium | reverse complement strand
GCAAATGGGACGCGGTCGCTAGGGCGCGGCACGCGGCCGGCGATCCGAAGTGGAATAACGGCATCCCGTACTGCCGGAATATCTGGAAGGGATAAACGTGCGCGCGCTCCTTCAGTTTCTCGATCTATGGCTCTGGACATATCTCGTCCGTCTCGGCCTCGTCTTGCGCGCGGGAGATATTCTCCACGAGTGGGGAACGAGCGCAGCCTACACCATCACGCTCACGGGGCTCGGCACTTCGAGCACGAAGGTCGCCGGGCGCGAATCGACCGCGATCAGTCACACGACCGCAGACCCACTCGACTATCTGGTGGGCGGAAAGATCACCACCGGGACCACGCCGACGGTCAACAAAACGATCGACGTGTGGGTGTATGCGTCGATCGACGACACGCCGACCTATCCGGACGTATTTGACGGGACCGACTCCGCCGAGACGGTGACGAGCGAGAACGTGCGCAATAGCGCGCTTAAACTTCTGACGTCGATCGTGGTCGACGCGACGAGCGACCGCACCTACTGGTTCGGCCCGACGGGGATCGCGCAACTATTCGGCGGGGCGCTGCCGAAGAATCACGGGCTATTCGTGACGCACGACACGGCTGTCAACCTCAACGCAACGGCGGCTAATCACGCGCTGAGCTACACGCCCGTCTACGCGCGCTACACCTAACCGTGATTGTGCTTTGGCATCGCGGGGGGCCGAGGCCGTGCAACGGGCCGGCGGTCGGCCTGCGCCGGCCGCAGCGTGTAGCCTACGCGATCGAGGCGGACAACGCGCTCAAGCTCGACGGGACGGCGCCCGCCCGCGGAGAGCCGATGCTTTGCGGAACGTGCAGGCAAGGCGTGCACCCGCAATGGCTCAAGGCTGAATAATGGCGGTCATCATTTTGCCGGATCGGTGGCAGAGACAACCGGAAGCGCCTTGTCACGTTGATTGGACGAACCCATTGACGCAGCATTTGATCGTTGCATGGAACGGCGCGCAACCGACGATCAATGCGGCGACGGATTCACTCGTCGCATTAAAGAATGGGATAGGTCCTGGCGATATGCCGGGAAAGAGCCTGAAATTTGAGGGTACGGCCGGCGCAAGCAATTGCCAATATGTGAGCATTCCGTGGACGTTCGGCACGATGGCGGCCGGCGGGGGGATGGCGTTAGTTCAGATATACCAAGAGCAGGCGACTGTCGGCAACTACCGCCGGCACCTGCGGATCTATAACGGTGCATTCGAACGCTTACGGATCTTTCACGAGTCGACGGGTGCAGTCCTCGGATATAGAGCGATAGACGGGACAGGGGGCGGGTCGGACCAACGAACCCCTGTCGGTTCTGTGGCCGGAGGTGGGACGTACACTATCGGCGTTTCCTGCGAGTGGGCGAATAGTGGCCAGACATACTGGTTTCGCGATTATGGAACTTTTGTATCTGGGAATATGCCGGCCACCAACGCGCCTCAAGCGGGAATTGCGAGCGCTACCGAAATTGGGCTGTGTACGGACGATTCTGCTTACGAACCGGGGAAGATTGATTGTGCCCTAGCTCTCGTTTGGAATCGGCATTTAACTTTTCACGAGTTACGCGAGGTTGTACGCGCCCCCTGGGCGCTGTTCACGCCTCGGCCAAGGCGCACGTATTTCGCCCCGCCGGCGGCCGGCGGCGTCATGCTGGAGCAAGAAGGCTTCCGCTGGCGCTACGATGACGGCGACGAGGACGGCGCGACGTTCTCCGCACCGCAGGACGAGCACTCGGCGGCGTCCATCGGGATCAAGAAGCGGTTGCGGACGATCGTCAACGTGACCGGGACGCCCAGCACGGAGGAGTTCGAGCTTCAGTATCGGCGCGTCGGTTCGCCGAGCGAGGACTGGCGCAAGGTGAACTGACGTGGCGATCACGCTGGTCGGGGTCGGAGCGTTCGCGCAGGTCACGACGAGCGCGATCTCCGTCGCGCTGCCGACGAACACGCAGCCTGGCGATCTGATCCTCATCCTCGTTGCGGCTGGCGGCGACACGCCGGCGACGACGGATCAGATCAGTCCGAGCGGCATCCCGGCGGGGTTCCAGAGACGAGGCGATCAGCTCTTCTTCGACTACGGCGCGGGGGGCGCGTACCAGTCGGTCTACTGGGGCTGGGCCGAATCCCCGACCGGCGGGAACAAGGTCTTCCAGTTCGCGGCCGAAACGGGGACCGGCGGCGGGCTGTTCGCGTTCGCGAGCGCGTGGCGCGGCGTCAACCCGGACAACCCGTTCGCGAACGCCGACTCGCCTGACGTTTCGCAGGGTTCGCGAACCTCGGCGAGTTCGATCCTCAAGCCTCCAGACGTCACGACGGCGGTTCCGGGGTGCATGGTCGTCTCGTTCGTCTCGTCGAGCGACGACAACGCGCTCCAATTCGAGACGTCGCCGGACGTCTCGCGAGGGTTCACGCTCTCGACGGCCAGCGGCTCCTCCTACGACTCGACATCGGGGAGCGACGGCGCGCTCGGGATGGCCTATCGGCTCGTCGCGGACGCCGAGGTCGTACCGCTCCCGACCTGGTTCCAGGGGCTCGCGGGGCCGGACGTCTGGAATTACCAGACGGTCGTCCTTCGCCCGATCTACTCGGAGGCGAATGCGGCGATTCACGAGGCGAATGATTCGCTCACGGCGACCGCGACCGCGACGTTTGCGACGATCATCGGTGAACTCGGCGACGAGGGTAAGCCATACCAAGAACAACATGACCTTCTCTCGGCGAATGCGCAGGTATCTATCGCCGCAAGCATGGCGAGCGCGGAGGCGAATGACACGCTCTCCGCGCTGGCGGGCGTCACGCATACCGGAGACGCGAGCCTAGCGGAGCAGGACGACATCCTGAGCGCGTCGGGCGGCGCCGCGATCACGGGAACGCTCGCAGTGAACGAGGCGGACGACCTGCTCGCCAGCACGGGCGGGGCGGAGGTCCAGCCGCCGGTGATCCTGTCCGCCTCGGCTGGCGTCGGCTCCCCGAGCGCCGTGGCGACGACCGCGCAGCTCGCGGCGCCGTCCGGGAAGACGACGGCGGACTTCTCGGCCGGCTGGCTTGCGGACGCGAACCCGCTCCCTGCGCTGACGCCGGGCGCGGACAAGTACGTCGAACTTGAGTGGACGATCGAGTTCACCTCCGCCGCGATCGACGGCGAGGTCTACGAGTTCCGGGTCATCCGCGCCGGATCGCCGTCCTCCGCGCTCGACACGTACTCGGTAACGCCGCAACTCACGGTTGGTCCGGACGCGTATCTCTTCGCCCTGGAAGCGGACGACACGCTCTCGTCGGCGGTGCAGACGGCCGGAGAGGCAACCGGAACCGCGACGCTGCTGGAGGCGGACGACACGCTGGCCGCGCTCGGCCTAGTGGCGGTCGTCGGATCCGCGACGCTCCTCGAAGCGGACGACATACTCTCGGCGACCGGCAGCGTATTCGTCACCGCGACCGCCGACCTTCAGGAGCAGGATGACCTCCTGACGTCGAGCGGCGCGGCAGCCGCGATCGCCGACGCCGCGCTCCTCGAAGCGGATGACGCGCTCGCATCGGCCGTCACGGTCCTTGTCGCAGGGGCAGGATCCCTCGCCGAGGAAGACGACAGGCTCTCCGCCGCGACGACGGTCCTCATCACGGCCACGCTCGCCGTGACCGAAGCGAACGACGTCCTCCTAGCAACCGGCGGGGCGGCATCCTTCGCAGACGCCGCGCTAGCGGAACTTGACGACGTCCTGGCGGCGGCCGGGACGGTGGCGGTCACCGCCTCCGCCTCGCTGCTGGAAGCGGACGACACGCTCGCGGCGACGGGGGCGGTTGCCGTTACGGGAACGGGCGCGCTCGTCGAGGCGCCGGACGCGCTCTCGGCCGCCGGCTCCGTCTCGATCACGGCGGCTGCGGCGCTCGTAGAGGATCACGACCGGCTCTCCAGCGTCGCGGGCTCGGCGAGTTTTGCGGAAGCGGCGCTCATCGAGGCGCCGGACACGGTCGCGTCCGCCGCGACGGTCTCCGTCTCCGCGACCGGGGCGCTCCTCGAAGCGGACGACCTGCTAGCTGCCTCCGGGACGGTCGCCGTCGTCGCGAGCGCCGCGCTCGCGGAGGAGTCGGACCGCCTCTCGTCCGGCGTCGGCGTCCTGGTCCTCGCGTCGGTAAGCCTCTCGGAGGAGAACGACCGGCTCGACTCGATCCTCGGGACCGGGATCACGGCGATCGGCTCCCCGATGGAGGCGGACGACCGACTCTCGTCCGCCGGCACGGTACTGGTCACCGGAGCCGGGACGGCATCGGAGGCAAACGACGTCCTAGCGTCCTCCGGCGCGATCGCCGTGGTCGGCTCCGGGGCGGTGACGGAGGAAGGCGACCGGCTCGACGCCTCGGTCGGCGTCCTCGCCAAAGCGGACGCGGCGCTCGCGGAGCGGGACGACCTGCTCTCGGCCGACGGGACGGTGGTCACGCCGGGCCGCGTCGGGACAGCGGACCTCGTCGAGCAGGCGGACCGCCTCGCGGCCTCCGGGACGGTCTCGATCTCGGCCGCCGCCGCGATCATCGAGGCGGGGGACATCCTCGTCTCGAACGGCGGGCCGATCGCCTCCGCCTCGCTAGCGGTGACGGAGGAGGACGACCGGCTCTCGTCCTCGGCATCGCCGAACCGCTTCGCGGACGCGGCGCTCTTCGAGGAGAACGACCGGCTCTCGTCGGCGGTCTTCCAGCGGATCGCGAAGCTGATCGCGGTCTCCGACGAGACGGCGCGCGGCGCCACGGTCTCGGATTCCACGGTGCGCGGGACGGCGGCGTCGGACTCGCGCAAGGGCGGCATCTCAACCTCGGACGGGCTGATCTGATGGGAATCAACGTCTACGACATCGGCGACCTCGTCACGGTGCGAGGCGCGTTCACGGACGCGGCCGGGCTCCCGGCCGATCCGGCGGCGGTCTCGGTCGCCTACGAGGACCCGTCGGGGAACGTGACGACGCTCGTCTACGGCGTCGACGCGGCGGTCGTGAAGGATTCGACCGGGAACTACTCGCTGGAGATCTCGATCGACGAGGCGGGCGATTGGCACTACCGCTGGATCGCGACCGGGACGGGGCAGGGCGCGCAGCTCGGGCAGTTCGCGGTGAAGAACAACCAGGTGGCGGCCTGATGCAAGCCGGTTCCCTCGACGAGCGGATCACAATCCAGCGGCTCGTAGCGGCGAGCCCGGACGTCACCGGCTCGGGGATGCCAGACGAATCCTGGCAGGATTACCTGACGGTCTACGCGAGCGTCGAGCCTCTGAACGGCCGGGAGCTGTTCGCCGCGCAGGAGCATCACGCGGAGGTTACGACGCGCATCCGTATCCGCCACCGCGACGGGATCACCGCGAAGATGCGGATCGTCGACGACGATGGGACGATCTTCGAGATCCGCAGCGTGCTCGCATTCAAGCGGGATGGCTACATCGAGATGCTCTGCACGAGCGGAGTCACGGAGGGCTAGGTGGCGAAGGAATACGTCGAGGTCAAAGGTATCCGCGAACTCGCGGTGGTCGCGCGGAAGCTGAACGACGAGGTCAAGGCGAAGATCGCGTACCGCGCTCTCCTCGCAGGCGCGCGGATCACGCGGAACGCCGCGCGGGGGCTCGCGCCGGTTCTCCAGGCGAAGTATCAGGGCGACCCGCGTCGGCAGGCGGGGACGCTGAGGAACGCGATCGTCGCTGCGCGCGTGAGGAAGGGAGACTTCCCGGAAGAGGTCGTCGCGATCGTCGGCGTTCGGATGCTCTCGAAGGCGTCGATCGCCAAGTTCAAGCAACAGACCGGGAAGTCGGGCGCGGCGAACCCGCGCGACCCGTACTATTGGTGGGCGGTCGAAGCGGGGACGCGCGGGCACGTCCGCCGGAAGCAAGCGATACCAGGGACGCGGTTCTTGAAGCGCGGCTTCGAGGGGAACGTCGAGCGATCGCTCGCGGCGCTGAAGAAGACGTTCACGCGTGACGTCTTGAAGTACGGCAACCGCCTAGCTGGGCCGACGAGATGAGCTTCCAATCCGCCTTCCGCTCCCACCTCCTCGCGGATCCGGCGATCGTCGCGCTCGTCGGGACGCGGGTCTATCCGACCATGCTCCCGCAGAACGCGACGCTCCCGGCGATCGTCTACTTCAGGGTCGGCGGGCGGACGGAGCACAAGCCGCAGTCGATGATGAGCGGCGAGACGACGCGGAACTTCACGGTCCAGGTCCAGGCGATCGCGCTGAACTACGACCAGGCGGACGCGATCGAAGAGGCGGTCTTCTCTCGGATGGCGTCGCTAGCTAACACCTTCGGCGCGCGACCGCTCGCGGAGACGCAAGACCTCTACGACGAGACGACGAAGCAGTACATCACTTCATCGGACTACTCCTGCTGGTATCGTCCCTAACGGGTCGTAGGAGCAGACGTGCAACGTGCCGCCGCGAGGCGGCTTTTTCTTTTGTAAGGAGACGACCTAATGACCTCGCTTGCCGTTGCCACTCAGGGGACCATTCTCTACGTCGGCGACGCCGGCTCCCCGGAATCCTTCCAGCAGATCCCAGACGTGACCAACATCCCGAGCTTCGGGGCGGCGGAACGGCCGAGGATCGACGTCTCGAACATGGACTCGACGGTGCGCGAGTTCCGCTACGGTCTCGCCGATACCGGCGCGGTCGAGTTCGAGATCAACTTCGTCCCCGATAACTCCGTCCATCACGCGATGGAGCTGGCGGCGGAGAACAACACCCAGAAGTCCTTCAAGGTCCGCCTCTCCGACGGGACGACCTACGAGGGCGAGGGGTACTTCGAGGCGTTCTCGAAGTCGGCGGAGGTGGACAACGTCTACAAGGCGTCGATCACCTTCAAGTGGAGCGGCGCTCCGGTGAAGATCTACTAACCGAAACGAGAGGGAGATATGAGCAAATCGAGGGAAGGATTTCGGCGCGCGTTCGCGCCGAAGCGCGAGGCGATCGACGTCGACGGGCAGACGGTCTACATCTCGGAGCTATCCGGGGAGCAGGCTCTCTCGCTCAAGACCGGCGGAGACTACATCTACCAGCTCCTCCTCTACGCGCTTGTCGATGCCGACGGGAAGCGTCTCTTCGGAGACGCTCCGGAGGATCTCGCCGAACTGAAAGCCTACGGATCGCGCGCGCTTCGGAAGCTCATCCGGGCAGCCGTGCGGATCAATGGGCTGGAGGACGATCCGGAAAAAAACTCCGGAGCCGCCCCGAGCGGCGGCTGATCCTCCAGCTCGCGCTGGCGCTCGGGCGACCGGACCCGGACGAGATGCTTCGAGAGATCTCGGCGCGCCAGCTCGGGGAGTGGTTCGCATACGCGCTGCTCGAAGGATTCGGCGACCGCCGCGCTGACATACGGATGGGGATCCTCGCTTCGCTGATCGCGAACGTCCACCGCGACGCGAAGCGCAAGCCTTCGCCGTACAAGCCGGCGGACTTCATCCCGCGCATCAAGGAGGACGAGGACCGGATGAAAGAACGCGACCTGCGCGCGGCGCTCGACGCCATAGCGAAACCGAAGCGGAGCTAATCGGATGCCTTACGGCTCACTCGTCGTCAAGTTCTCGGCGGATCTAGCGGAACTCCAGAAGGACGTCCGCCGCGTAACGACGATTATGCAGCGGGATTTCTCGGCCGCGCAAAAGCGGATCGGGAATATCCTCGGGGCGCTCGGGCTCGGCGCGGGTGGCGGAGCGTTCGTCGGTCTGATCAAAAGCGCGGTCGACGCACAGGATCAGATCTACAAACTGAGCCAGCGGATAGGCGTCGGGGTCGAGGCGCTCTCCGCGCTGAAGTTCGCCGGCGAACTGTCGGACGTCTCGATCGAGGCGCTCGGGACGTCGCTCGCGAAGTTCAACAAGGCGCTCGCGGAGACGAAGGAAGGAACCGGCGAGGCGGGGGTCGCTTTCCGGGCGCTCGGGATCTCTGTCACGGATGCGAACGGGGATCTCCGCCTGACGGATGCGGTTTTCGCCGACGTCGCGGAAGCGTTCGCCGGAATGGAGGATGGCGCCGGGAAGACCGCGATCGCGATGCGCCTGTTCGGGCGCGCCGGCGCGGAGATGATCCCGCTGCTCAACCAGGGCGCGGCCGGGCTCCAGGCAGCTAAGGACGAGGCGCTCGCCCTCGGGATCGTGATGGACGGCACGGCGGCGAAGGCGGCCGAGCAGTTCAACGACGATATGCTCCGGATGCAGAAGTACGTTAAGGGCGTCGTTCAGCAGATCACGATCGGGATGCTCCCGGTCCTCGATGACCTGGTGAACGCTTTCCGAGGTACGACGAACGAGAGCGAGAAGTGGCGCGAGGTCGGTCGCGATATTGGCGAGGTCCTGAAGGGCGTCGGCGTCGCGGCCGTCTACGTCATCGGGTTCGTCGAATCGCTCGGGAAGACGCTCGGCGGACTCGGGGCTGCTGCCGCTGCGGTCCTTCAAGGCGAATTCGCGCTGGCTGGTCGTATCGTTCGCGAGATCAAGGCGGACAACGATAAGCTCGACGTCGAAGTCGCGAAGCGCGCGGCGATGATCAAGGCGCTGGGATCGACGGACCTCGCGGCCCAGCGTGACATAAACGCGCTCGGAGACATAGGCGGACGGGCGACGAAGCGAAAAGCGCCGGGGCTTCCGGACGAGGCGGCGGCGAAGAAGGCGCTCGACGAGCGGAAAAAGTTCGAGGAGGCATTCTCGAAACTCGCCGAGTCGCGCGCGAAGGCGGTCGCGGCGGAGGAGAAGAGCCTCGCCGACGAGCGGCTGAAGATCCTCCAGCGGTTCCACGAGGAGGGTCTCCTCGACGAGCAGGACTACTGGGCGACGCGTCTGGAGATCCAGCAGCGCGCGCTCTCGGCCGAGATCTCGGCGGCCGACCAGGCGATCGCCGAGGCACAGAAGGCGCTCACGGCGGCGGAGAAGGGCGCGAACACGAGCGTCACCGGCGCGACGGACTACCTGAACGCGCTCCGGAATTTGGAGGAGGCGCAGGCGAAGCGCAACGACTTGGAGCGGCAGTTCGCGCGGCTCGGGGTCGACAACTGGCTCGACTCCCGCGAGGCGGCGATGCGCTACGCCGACGCGATCCGGGACGTCAACGTCCGGCTCCTCGAACTTCAGGGGCGATCGGCGGAGGCGGCGGCGATCACGTTCGATGCTGCGAACGAGCGGCTCCTCAAAGAGGCGCAGCGTCGAAAGGACCCGGCCGCTGAAGCGAAGATCAAGGAGCTACGCGCCGCGACGCTCGGTCAGGCGGAGTTCAACGAGGCGACGAAGCGCGCGGAGCTGATCCAGCGCCAGCTCGGGATCGAGGAGGAGCGTATCCGGAACTCGCGCGAGTCCGGCGCGATCTCGGAGATGCGTTCCCTCCAGGCCACCGGCGAGGCGCGCGCCCGCGCCCTCGTACAGCTCAAGGCGATGGCGGACGACCTGGATCGCATCGCCGCAAGATCCGGGGATGTGTTCCTACGACAGGAAGCAGAGGCGTTCCGCGTCGAGGTCGAGCGGCTAGCGAACCAGACTGATCTCCTCGCGCAGAAGTTCGATCAGATCGGAGAGAGCGCGTTCTCCGACTTCCTGACGGACATCATCGACGGGACGAAGAGCGTCTCGGCCGCGTTCAAGTCGATGGCGGACTCCATCGTGAAGCAGATCAACCGGATCGCGGCCGAGGAGATCGCGACGCGGATCTTCGGCGGGCGCGGCGGCGGCGGCGGCGGGATGGGATTCGGCTCGTTTATGTCGGGGATCTTCGGCGGGACGGGCGGCGGCGGCTTCCTCAGCGGGCTCTTCGGCGGTGGATCATCCGGGCTCGCGATCGACGCCGTCCTGGCGGCCGGCGGCGGCGGGATCCTTCCGTTCGCGAACGGCGGAAGATTCCGCGCCGGTCAGGCGATGCTCGTCGGCGAGCAGGGGCCGGAACTCATCCTTCCGGACACCGGCGGGACGGTCGTCCCGAACGGCCGCTTCGGCGGCGGGATGACCGTCGTCAATCAGTTCACGATCTCCGCGCCGGTCGACCGGAGAACTCAGCAGCAGATCGCTGCTGCTGCGGCGCTCGGCGCGAACCGCGCGAGCAGGAGGAACAACTAGGTGACCTTCTTCGAGTCCCCGCGCTTCCCGACGAACATCGGGATCGGCGCGTCCGGCGGTCCAGAATACGCGACCGAGGTCGTCGAGCTGGCCTCGGGCTACGAGCAGCGGAACATCACGCAGGACCTCCCGCGCCAGCGGTACTCGGTCTCGTTCGTCAACCGCCCGCAATCGGAGTTCGCAACGCTCTCGGCGTTCTTCCGGATGACGAAGGGGCGGGCGCACGGGTTCCGCTACAAGGACGCGCTCGACTTCGAGGTCTCCGCGAGCGAGGGGATCCTGACCGCGATCGCCGGGAGCCCGTCGGGCTACTACCAGATGTTCAAGCGGTACACGAGCGGCTCGGCGACGGAGGATCGGAAGATCTGCAAGCCCGTGATCGGCTCGGTCCTGATCTACGAG
This sequence comes from uncultured Clostridia bacterium, assembly GCA_964641945.1. Taxonomy (GTDB): domain Bacteria; phylum Acidobacteriota; class Blastocatellia; order UBA7656; family JADIYM01; genus JADIYM01. The sequence continues at coordinate 2,984 of CAZXLQ010000129.1, read as the reverse complement.
AACTCGGTCCTGACGATGAGCGGCTGGACGATCGACTTCACGTCGGGGATCGTCTATGCGCCCGGCCTCTTCGGGACGCTGACCTGGTCGGGCGAGTTCGACGTCCCGGTCCGGTTCAACTCGGACCTGATGAAGCCGAGCTGGATCCCTATCGCCGAGGACGAGAAGCTCGGGACGTGGGACGACATCGAACTCATCGAGCTTCGTCTATGAAGAGCGTCTCGGCGGCTTTCCAGACTCACATCGAGGGCGAGGTGACGACGGTCTCCGCGCGCCTGAAACTCACGCGGATCGACGGGACGATCCTCGGCTGGACGAACTACTGGAAGGACGTCTCGATCGGTGGCGTGACCTACCGGACGGCGGTGCAGGACGCTCCGTCGAGCGTCAAGACGAGTTCGGACCTCGCCGTCGACAACCTCGAAGTGCTCGCACGCATCGACGACGACCGCCTGGCGGAGTCCGATCTCCTCGCCGGGCGATACGACTACGCGGCGATCGAGCTGGCGGAATTCAACCATCAGGACACGTCGCAGGGGATCATGCACCTCCGGTCGGGGACGATCGGGGAGACCACGGTCGCGCGCGGCCGGGCGAACGTCGAGCTGCGTGGCGTCATGCAGAAGCTCCAGCAGCGGATCGGGCGGATGCACCAGAAGCCGTGCGACGCCGACCTCGGCGACGCGCGCTGCGGCGTGCGCCTAAATCCGCCGACGTGGGCGGCGACGACCGGCTATTCGGTGCGAAGCGCGAAGGACGCGGCGACCGGCTCGGTCGTCAAGCCGACGGTCGCGAACGATCGGCACTTCAAATGCACGACCGCCGGGACTTCCGGAGGTTCGGAGCCATCGTGGAACACTACGCTCGGCGGGACGACGACGGACGGAAGCGTCGTGTGGACCGCGATCCTCGCGCTTACGGTTTCGTCGACGGTCGCGACCGTCGCCTCGCGATCCTCGTTCACGACCGCTGCGATCTCGCGCGATGACGGCTGGTTCGATGGCGGCGTGATCACGTGGACGTCCGGACTGAACTCCGGGCTGACCGCCGAGGTCAAGCGGTGGACGGACGCCTCGAATACGATCGCGCTCCACCTTCCGATGCCGTATGAGATCCAGGTCGGCGACGCCTTCACGGTGACCGCCGGATGCGACCTGCTCCACGGGACCTGCATCTCGAAGTTCGACAACCTCTACGCGTTCCGGGGTTTCCCGCATATGCCGACGCGCGACGACGTCGTGCGCTATCCGGACGCTCCGGCGTGACGAGTCGCGAGGACGTCGTCGCCGAGGCGCGGTCCTGGAAGGGGACGCCGTACCTTCATCAGGGGCGGATCAAGGGGCGCGGCGTCGACTGCCTCGGCGTCGTCTCGATGGTCGGCCGCGCCCTCGGGCTGACCGACTACGATCGGCTCGACTACGGGCGGCTCCCGAACCCGCGCCGGATGCGCGCGGAGCTGAAGGCGCACCTCGTCGAGATCTCGCTGCGCGATGCCTTACCGGGAGACGTCGTTCATATGTCGTGGGGAATCGACCCGATGCATCTCGGGATCCTGACGCCGGCCGGAATCGTCCACGCGTACTCGCGGATCCCGGCGGTCGTCGAGCATCCGGTCGACGGCGAGTGGCGCGGTCGAATGCGGTTCGCGTATCGCTACCCGGGGATCGAATAGATGGCGCAGCTCGCATTCGGCCTCGGTGGCGCGATCATCGGCGGCATCTTCGGCGGACCTCTCGGGGCCTCTATCGGCTGGGCCATCGGTTCAGCCGTCGGGGGCCTCCTCTTCCAGCCGGACGGCCCGACGATCGAGGGGCCGCGCCTTGGCGACCTGACGGCGCCCGGCGGGGCAGAGGGAACGGGTATCCCGATCGTGCGCGGAACGGTCCGCGTCCCGGGCCGCGTGATCTGGTCGACGGACATCGTCGAGACGCGTCACGAAGAGGAGGTCGAGGCGGAAGGCGGGAAGGGCGGGCCGCCGAGCGCCACCCAAGTCACCTACACCTACTCGATCTCTTTCGCCGTCTCCCTCTGCGAGGCGCCGAGCGGCGGTATCACGGGTGTCCGTAGGATCTGGGCGGACTCGAAGCTGATCTACTCGGTCGGGGATGGCGCCGACCCGGCGACGTTCACGGCGAACACGGCGAACGGAGTGATCCGCTGCTACTCCGGATCGAACGTCCAGCTCCCTGATCCGCTCATCGCCGCAACGGTCGGCGAGAGCCTGGCGCCTGCCTATCGCGGGACGGCTTACATCGTCTTCGACACGCTCCAGCTCGCGGACTTCGCCAATCATCGCCCGATGATCGAGGCGGAGGTCGTCGTCTCCGGGAGCCCGACGTCGCCGACCTACAGCCATACGCATCCGGATTCCCCGACCGGGGACTGGAAGGTCGTCGGGGTCGATCTCACGCGGAGCAAGTTCCTTCTCTCGAAGAGCCAATACGACGCCGGCGCGTGGATCTGGAGGTGGGACGGCGGTTCATCCGCGCCAGTCGAGTACGCGTACCTGGAAGACGCGGCGGCAGCGGGAGGGGTTACGACCGTCGGCCATGATCCGGTGAACGATCAGGTCTGCGTCTTCGAGAACAACTCGCCGGTCGCGGGCGGCGTGACGCTGAAACGGTTCGACGGATCGACGGGGGCGTTCATCGGTTCGGCGGTGGTCGTGCCGACCGGGATCCCGCCGAGCGGCGTCTCGGAAGATGTGCGGTGCTCGCTGGAGTGGGTCTACGACCGCGTAAACGGATGCTTCTGGTCGCTCGGCGACGGCTGGGGAAGCGGCGAGCCGTACCTCGTGAGCCTGTTCCCGAGCGCCGGATCGTCGGCGATCCGCACGGTTCAGCTTCTCACTATGAGCCCGGCCCTCTCCCTCGGGACGTCGCTCGGCCGGGCGACCGATAACGACGGCGTCGTCTGGTTGATCGTCGGGAACGCGATCGTGAAGACGGGCGCCGTTCCGGAAGTTCACTTCATGGGCGGGACGA
>CAZXLQ010000128.1:0-13704 GCA_964641945.1 uncultured Clostridia bacterium | reverse complement strand
TCCCCGTCGGCCGCAGGCCGACCAAAGCGCAGCAAGGGGCCGGCCGAGCGCAGCGCTGAGTGTGTGAGCGCTCGAGCTGGTCGAGAGTGGTCCCCGTCGGCCGTGCTGAGCGCGTGCTAAACTCACCGCATGCTCGTCGGAGACAGATTCCTCGCCTCGATCGTCGCCGCGGCCGCCGTCGGCCTCGGTGCCGGCGTCCTGCTCGTCTACGGATTCGACGCCGTCGAGCCCTCGAGCAAGGCCTACAGTCAGCCGTCAGGCGCTCCGGCGCCTCCCGTCGAGAAGCCGAAGCCCGAGGCGCCCAACCTCGGCACACACGCGGTCGAAAAGGTCATCTCCTCCTCGGTCGTGTCCATCGAGGGGCTCGGTCCCGTCCGGCTGCTCGGCGTCGACGCCTCGTCCGGTCCAGGCGGCAAGCCCGTCGATCCCGTAGTTGCCGAGTCCGTCCTCCGGCAGCTCACGGCCGGTCAGCAGGTCGAAGTCGTCTGTGATCCCGCAACCGCCGACACCAACTTCAAGGACGATACCGGGGCGTATCTCGTCTACCTTCTCAGATCCGACGGGACTATCGTCAACGTCGAGCTCGTGGCAAAGGGCATGGCGGTCGCCGACCTCGACCGCGCATATGAACGCCGCGACGGGTTCGTCCGTGCAGAGCGTGAAGCCCGTTTCGAAGGACGCGGAATATGGGAGTCTGCGGCCGCAAAGCCGCTCGCGCCGCTTCCACCGTCCGACCTTCCGCCCGGCGCCAAGCGTGGAAACCTCGAGCCTGTCGCGCCTCAGCCCGCGCCCGGCAAGAACGACGTGCTCGTGACGTCCGACGGACGATTCCACAAGGCGTCGTGCAAGCAGGCGAAGGGCGGCATCGTCATGTCGTCCGAGGACGCTCGCGCAAAACGCTACCTGGCCTGTCCGTACTGCTTCGTGTCTCCGCGCGTGAAGGTCTGACGGCCGGCCCTGGCCGGTTCGCCCAACCGGGCGAGCGCTTCGTCGACGATCATCCTGGCCCTCGTGCGATCGTGCTCGGTCAGCAGGGCCTCGGCAACCGAGGTGCATTCGGCCAGTCGTGCCGCCAGGAGGCGCCGTTCGCGTTCCAGGTTCCTCTCGACGCTGTCGAGCTCGGCGAGGAGCGCCGAAGCCTCGACCGCATCGTCGAGTGAGGCGTCGACCTCGATGCGAGCCCGAGCCGCGCAGAAGTCGCGGCCGATTTCGCGTTCCGAATGAAACCTCTGTTCGGCGAGCGCCACGCGAACCATTGCACGGTCTCGCGCGGCCTCGAGCCTGCGACGCATCGACGCGACGTCGGCGAACCTGCCCGACAGCTCGGTTACCCGTACCACCGTCGACGCGAGACGCGAGACTGCCGACGCGTGACCGCGGCCGGGTCGCCGCATCGCGGCCGAGTCCCGGGCGTCGTCCGATGACGCGACCACGGAAGGCGCGCCATCACGGCTCACGTCGGCCCGATTCGCGCGAAGCGGACCCGCGAAAATGCCGTCCAGCGTGTAGGTGTCTCGCATGCTCGATCGTGTCCGGGAGCGGCTGAAAGCCGTTCGCCGAGAGCCGTGTGATGCCGAAGGCGTCCGCCGCGTGCGCCGGGGCAACGCATTCCGGAAGTCCGGACTCTGAGCGGTAGACGCAACGCGCCCGCCTGGAGTACCCTTTCCGGGCGTTTCCGCGCAAGGACGGTCCTCCCATCCACCGTATCGTTTCGCGCAGGTCTGCCGAATGCGCCACTGTCTCCTCTGCTCCCGTCAATACTCTGATGCGATGCAGTACTGCCCGCACGACGGCACCGCCTTGCCGCCACCGGACAATCTCGTCGGCAAGATCCTCGACGGCAAATACCGAATCGAAGCCCTGCACGGAAGCGGCGGGATGGGCGCGGTGTATCGTGCCACGCAGGTGAATCTGGAGCGGACGGTCGCGCTCAAGGTCGTCCGGGGCGACTTCCTCAAGGACGCAATCGTGACCGAGCGATTCAAGCGCGAGGCGCTCGCCGTCGCGAGGCTCAAGCACCCGCACATCGTCACGGTTTACGACTTCGGCATCGTTCAGGATGGCGGCGCCTACCTCGTCATGGAGTTCCTCGAGGGGCGCACGCTGCGGATCGAGATCCAGAACCGATCCAAACTGCCGGTCGGGCCTGCCGTCGACATCATGCGGCAGATCTGTTCTGCCGTTCACGCTGCGCATACCGAGGGCATCATCCACCGCGACCTCAAGCCCGACAACATCTTCCTCGAATCAACGCGCGACGGGTCGGTCCTCGTGAAGATCCTGGACTTCGGCGTTGCGAAGCTCCGTCAGAACACGGCCGATCTCGCCAGAAGCGCCGACTTGACGATGAGCGGCATGATGCTCGGGACGCCGATCTACATGTCGCCTGAGCAGTGCCAGGGCGAGCCGTTCGATGCGCGGTCGGACATCTATTCGCTCGGCTGCGTGTTCTACGAGATGGTCGCGGGCCGCCCGCCGTTCCTCGGCAACTCGCCATCGGCGCTGATAATCAAGCACGCTTCCGAGGCTCCGAAGCCGCCGACCGTCCACGTGCCGACGATCCCGTCGGGTCTCGAGAACGCGATAATGAAGGCACTCGAGAAGGATCCGGAGGAACGATTCCAGACGGCGATGGACCTCGGCAGGGCTCTCGCCGCAGTCTGGGTTCCGCTCGATTCCCAGACCTCGTTTCCACCTGTGGCCGATCAGGCACGCTCCACGTCCGAGACGCCGTTGCGTCCGAAGACCGAGATCGTCAAGGACCTCGCCGAAGAGCTCTTCCCTGATCTCGAGTTGGGTGGGGAGGTCCGGCATCGACTGGCCGTCCTGCCGTTCCGCAACGTTCGAAAGGACGAATCCGTCGAGTTCCTGACTTTCGCGATTGCCGACAGTGTCATCACCGAGCTTTCGTCGGAACAGACGCTCGTCGTCCGGCCATCGGCGGCCGTCGAGCAGTTCCGCGACTCGACCGTCGATCAGCTCGAGATCAGCCGTAAGCTCGACGTGGACCTGCTCGTGACCGGCAGTTTCCTGAAGCAGGGCAATGCGTTCCAGCTCAACGCACAGCTCGTCGACGTGGCCGGGAACGAGATCGTGTGGCGTCAGCGCGTCAACGGCTCGTGCGACGATCTTTTCGCGCTGCAGGATCACATCGTCGAACAGGTCGCCGAGGGCATTCGCGCGACACTCTGCGGCTCGAGCACTACGCCGATGCCCGGATTCCTCGCGGCCATGCCGAATCCACCAGGCCCGCCGACACCGATGCCGGTGGTCCAGACGCCGCAGGCCTCGTTCTCGACGCCTGTCGCCGCCGCGGCGACTCCGCCAGCGGCGCCGGTGCCGCCGCCTCCGGTGCGCGAGTACGACTCGGTCGCGGTCAGCCTTCTGGACCAGGCGACCGAAGAGTCCGATCACGGTGGCGACCGGAAACAGGCGATCGAACGGCTGGAACGCGCGGTGGCCCTCGAACCGGACCTTGCAGCGGCGTGGACGCTGCTTGCAACGAACTATCACGTCGCGGGGCAGGAGCTCGGCGGCGGCGGCGCGTATGCGGAAAAGGCTCGCCATGCGGCGGAGCGGGCGATCGCGCTCGCGCCGGAGCAGCTCGGCCGAACGCCTCGCATCGCCCGCATTCTCGTCGAGGGCGGTCGAGCCGAGGATATCGCTCGCGCGGCGTCAGCCCTGCTCGCGGATCCGGCCCATTCGTCCGGCGCCGCGCGCTTCGCGCTCGGCTATGCGTGCAGGTTCGGGGGGCTGCTCGATCGGGCGCTGCGGGAGTTCCGGGCCGCCACGGGTGAGCACAAGGAACGAGTCGCACATCAGATCGCCACGATCTACCTGCAGAAGCAACTCTACCCGGATGCGCTGCGCGTTCTCGAAGAGGCGAACGCATCGCGGGTTCGCGTGTCGTCCGTGTTCGTCGGCGCCGTGGCGTGGGCGTTGATGGGAAACACGGCCGGGGCGAAGGACGCGGTCGCGGAACTCTCGAAGGCAGCACCGAGTAGCGTATACACGCTCATGGGCCAGGTGCTCGTTGGAAGGCTGGAGGGGCGCAACGTTTCGCCGCTGCTCGGCTGGCTGTCAGAGATCGAAACGAGCAACGGGGAAGTGCACTGCGCGCTTGCGCAGGTGCACGCGTTCGCGGGAGATACACAGGCGGCCGTGGGACGATTCAAGAGCGCTGTCACGGCGGGGTACTTCAACTATCCGTACTTCCAGACGGATCCGTTGCTCGCCAGCATCCGAAACGTGCAGGAGGCAAAGTCCGCTTTCGAGTCGTCGCGCCTCCGCCACGAGCAGTTCGGCAGGGAATTCGGGCGGTAGATCGGACGCTGCCCGTCGGTCGTGTCGCCAGGGTGGTGCGGTTGGGGGAGCGGAGCCCGGGCTACTCGTCGTCGCGGAAGGACCGAAGTAATCGGAATCGTTCGACCGTCCGTGGGACGCTCGCTACCGCTCGCGGCTCAAAAAACGGGGAGCGCCCGCAGCGCGCATCCCCGCAACTCCGTCAATTCACCCAACATGGCGCGCCATTGCGCTGCGTGGAATTCCCCAAGCGACATAGACTTGCGGCCAAGTCGTTGCTGCGTTTGAGTCTTGCCACTGGCACGCCGATTGCCCACTCGTGAGTATCCGGGAAACGTGTGTCCGCGTGGCGGGCCGCTGAAGCGACTCGCCGGCGGCGCCCCGAAGAACACCTTCCATCCGAACGAAAACCACCGGTTCTCGGGGGACACCCGGAGGTGGGGGAGGTGGTTATGCGTATTCGCGTCGTTCTGGCGGTCGGAGCAATCGTGTTCCTGATCGCGTTCGTACTCGTTCCGATTGCGGGTGGTCAGGAGCGGGCTGCCAAGCCCGGCGAAGACCAGGTGCAGAGGTTTCCCGATGCCGACCATCCGTTCACACCGCTCTTCGACCCGGCCGGCCCGGTGACCAGCGATCCGGCACTGAAGGCCGGGCTCGTTCCCATTCCCGCCGAATATGACATCGTGCGCGACGTGGCCTTTCCGGCTCGTGCCGGAACGGGCGGCGGCGACATGCCCGAGATCGAGCCGAACAACCTGATGTCCTACGCCAACGTGGCGCCCGACATCCCGTTCAACTGCATGGGCGCCATCGATGTGCCGGGCGACCGGGACTTCATCCGGGTGTTCGTCACCAACGGAGAACCGCTGCAGATCAACGTCAATTCGAGCATCGGGCTGTTCTCGTCGCCACTCGACCCGTTCCTCGCGGTCTACCGGCCGGATGGGACGCTGATCGCGTGGAACGACGACATCTCATGGCCCACGAACCGGAATGCTCAGGTCAACTTCTTCACGACGTACACGGGTGACATCTACATCGATGTGAGGTCCGTGGTTCCGGCCGGCAGCCCGAACCACAAGTACATCGTCGAGGTCTGGCCGACGACCATTCCCGTTTGGCATGCCCTGAATCTGGAGTTCGAGCCGAACAACGATCCATCCCAGGCCGACCCGATCGGCCTGCCGGGCGTGAAGTTCGGACAGATCGCGACTGACGGAGATGCGGACTGGTCATACTTCGACGCCGCCGCGGGAGCGACGGTCGTGGTCGACGTCCACTCCCAGATCTACAACTTGCCGCTCGACTCCGTGGTCGAGATCTTCGCCTCGAATGGGCTCGTGCTCTTCCCGGCCGACGACATGGACGGAAAGGACACGAGATTCAACCTCGTCCTGCCATACACGGGTCGGTACTTCCTGAGGCTGTCCGACTATTCGGGTTCAGGAAGCCCGTTCCACGTCTACGTGATCAGCGTTTCGCTGCAGGACGGCACTGCCTCACCGCACATCACGGGGCTGAAATTCAACCCCGCGGGCCTGCTCAAGAAAGTCATCGGCAACAACTTCAATCCGGCTGCCGAAAGGGTCGAAGTCGGCGGAGCCCCTGTTTCGATCGTGCCGTCGGTACCCAAGCCGACCACGGTCATCAAGGTGAAACCGCCCTATGCGGTTCCGGCCGATCACGGGATCACCGTGCTCGTGGGCAACGGCCGACGCTCGAACCCGGTGTTCGCCGGGGCTTGAGCCCAACGCTTTCGAAAGAGGGCCAACAATCCGACGGACCTGCACGGATCTGAACTCTACATTCAGATCCGTGCGATCCGCTCCGATCAACGTTTGTCCGTGCTCACCGGCCGTCCCAGTCTCCCGCAAGCGGGCCAAGCACCGGCGTGCCGTAGTTGAAGACGAAGTCGGCAACGGCGCCGACCCCGTTCGTGTTCGTCAGGAACCACGCGGCAGTTGCCTGATTGTAGATACCGACTGAGTCCGTCCCGTCCGCGTTCCAGTCGCCCGCGAGCGGCGTGGCGCCCGGCGCGCCGAACGAGAATGTAATGTCCGCCGGTCCGTTCGAGTTCGAGTTGCGAAGGAAGAACGTCCCCGACGCCGCGATGTAGATCCCGATCGTGTCGGTGTTGTCGTTGTTCCAGTCGCCGGCGATCGGAACGGCTCCGCCGGCGCCGAAGGTGAACACCAGGTCGGCATTTCCGCCGGAGTTCGCGTTCTTGAGGAAGAAGTTCCCCGTCACGGGATCGTAGAGCCCGACGGTGTCGTCGCCGTCGTTGTCCCAGTCACCCGCGATCGGCACGAAACCCAGCCCGCCCGGGCCGAACGTGAACACGGCCGCGTCGGCCGGTCCGTTCGAGTTGCCGTTGCGAAGGAAAAACGCGCCGGACGTCGTGTCGTAGATTCCGATCGTGTCGTCTCCGTCACCATCCCAGTCGCCCTTGATCGGAACGACCGTCGCCCCGCCCGCTCCGAACACGAACGTGTTGTCGGCGCCACCCGGAGTGTTCGAGTTGCGCTCGAAAAACGCGCCGGTCGTCATGTCGTAGCCTGCCGGCGTGTCTGCACCGGCAATCGCTGAGCCTTCTATCCGGATCGAGAAGTCGACCAGTGCGTCCGTCGTGTTGACGTTGCCGATCAGGGTAGCCGCACCCGTGGCGAGATCGAGCCTGTAGAAGCCCGGACTTGCGCCGCCCGTATACGCGGAGAGATACGAGTTCCCGCTGCCCGACGCGATGTCGAACCCGACGTTGGCGCTCGAGACCGCTATTCCCAGCGATCCGACCAGGTTTAGCGTTCCGTTGTTCGGCGGATTCTGGGTGAAGAGCTGGCTCGACGTCGAATCGACATCGTAGAGTGTCGTCGATAGAGCGCCGGCGAAGTTGTTCGTGTAAGCCGCGGCGGCAATATTGCCCACCGGGTTGAGGTTCGTGTCCGTGAACGCGATCGCGCCAGTGTCCGGATGCGCGCGCAGGTTCTGCTCTGCGTCCGACACGATGCGGATTCGGTCGACCGTCGGATTGAAGTCGAACCCGAACGCGGTCCCGCTCAACGTCGGCGTGAACGGTCCCGCGCCAACGGCCGTTGCCGCGCCCGTCATCAGGTTGATCCTGTAGAGCCGGCTCGTGCTGCCGAGGGCGTAGAGTTGCCCCGTTGCCGGCCGGAAGTCGATGCCGTGAACGAGCTCACCGGCCTGGAGCCCCGTGATTCCCACCGTCGAGACGATGATCCCAGGCGTCGCGGCGTTGAAGCTGATGAGGTTGAACGCCGGTCCGGCCACCTGCGTGACGCCGTAGGCGACCTCCGTGCAGACGCGAATTGCCGTGTCTCGAATCACCTCGCCGCCGCCGATCGTACCGATGAGCGACGCCGCGCCGGTGCCGAGGTTCAAGCTGTAATAGTTCGTCGTCGATCCGCCCTGGAGCGTGATCGACGCGAACGCCATGCCGCTGGGCGCGATGTCGAAGCCGGACGCCCCTGTCGCGTTGACCCCGAGTGGACCGACTGCGTTGAGTTGCCCGTTGTTCGGCGGGTTCTGGGTCAGCAGCAGGTCGGAATTCGAGTCGATGTCGTAGAGCGTCGTCGTTGTCGCACCGGCGAAGTTGTTCGTGTACGCAGCCGCGACGACGTTGCCGGCGGGCGTCAGGTTCGTGTCCGTGAACACGATCGCGCCAGTGTCGGGATGCGCGCGCAGGTTCTGCTCGGCGTCCGAGACGATGCGGATGCGGTCGACGGTCGGATTGAAGTCGAATCCGAAGTCCGTGCCCGAAAGCGCCGGCGTGAACGTCCCCGCGCCGACCTGCGTCGCTGCACCGTTGGCCGGGTCGATCCTGTAGATCCGGCTCGTACTGCCGAGGCCATAGAGCTGTCCGGTCGCCGGACGGAAGTCGATTCCGAGGATGTTCTCGCCGCCCTGCAGTCCCGTGATCGGCGAAGTCGAGACGATCGTTCCCGGAGAGTTGCTGTTGAAGCGGACGAGGTTGTTCGAGGTCGTGACGCCGAAGACCGTCTCGGGCCCGGTGACGTAAGCGAGCCCGCGCACTGCACTTCCTCCACCGCCGAACGCCCCGACGAGCGTCGCAGCGCCGGTAGCGAGGTCGATCGTGTATAGGCTCGACGGAAGAGTACCGGTGAAGAGCGCCGCATAGGCGATTCCCGAGCCCGGCGCGATGTCGAAGCCCGCGTTGAGGTCGAAGTCGACCCCAAGCGGACCGACCGGCGTCACGGTGCCATCATTGGGCGGGTTCTGGATGACGAGAGAGTTCGAGCCCGAGTCGATTCCGTACAGTGTCGTGGTCGTCGCCCCGGCGAAGTTGTTCGTGTAGGCCGATCCAACGATACTGCCGGCCGGGTTGATGTTCGAGTCAACGCCGGCCGTCTGGCCGGTGTCAGGGTGCAGCCGCAGGTTCTGCTCCGTGTCCGAGACGACTCGGATTCTGTCGACGGTCGGATTGAAGTCGAACCCGAAAACGGCATTGTCGACCGCGGGCGTAAACCCGCCGTTGACTGGCGACGCCACGCCCGTCACGACATTGATGACGTACAGTTGGCTGAGCCTGCCAAGTCCGTATAACTGGCCTGTCGCTGGTCGGAAGTCGATGCCGACGATGTCGTCGGATGGATTGAGTCCGGTGATGTTGACCGATCCCAGCCGTACGCCGGGCGCCGATACGTTGAAACGCTCCAGAGTGTTGGTAACCGAGACGGTGAAGATCGTCCCCGGAGGGAAGCTGGCGGCGCTGTTGGCGCTCGCCGTCAGAGCGTGGTTGAACGCTGGCACGCGCTCGAGAACTGGCGGCGCTAGCACCGCCAGGCAGATTGCAACGACAAGAACGAAACCGATGCGCCTCATGCTTCTCTCCATTGGGTGACCTGGGTGTGCCAGCTTCCGCGACGCGAGGTGGACCTGTTACGGCCATCCGTGTGGAGGCCGCCCCTCGTGCCTGACCGCCGTCGATTGAACTGGCTATCTGGACGCGACTACGTGTGGGGTGTCGCAATCGGATTGGCGGGACCAAGGTACTGAGCTCTGCGCCTTTGCGAGTCCTTGGCGCCTTTGCGAGAAACTCGTGCGCACGCCAGGTTTCTCGCGAAGGCGCAAAGGACTCGCAGAGGCGCAAAGGGATCGCAGTTACCGCGTCTCGATCCCCGGACCCACCGTCACCGTCAGTTTCTGCTTCACGGTCGACTTCCCTTGCGTCAGCGTGACCGTGTACTCCCCTGCCTTCACGAACTTGCGCCCTTCTCCGCCGTACGAGTTCAACACGTCGTTCGAAGGCTTCAAGTCCCACACCACCCGATTGAGACCCGGCGTTCCGGGCGCCGTCAGGTTCGCCACCGTCTGCTCCGCCGCGTTCGTCACCGTCAGCTTCACCGGATCGCCCGTGTACTCACGCACCCAGACCCAGAGTATTGCGCCCTCCGGCGGATTCTCACCCCGGAAGTCTCCCCGTCCCGTCCACAGCTCGAATCCGTCGAGCGGCACGAATGCGTGCGCCGGCCGCGGCGCGAACAGATGCGCCGGGAGCGCCGCCGTCGCCGGCGTGAGTTCCTCGAGCGGACGGATGTCGTCGATTACGTAAAGGCTGCGGCCGTGCGTCGCGATGACGAGATCCCGATCACGCGGATGGATGACGAGGTCGTCGACCATCACCGGCGGCAGTCCGCCGAGTGGCGTCCAATTTGCGCCTCCGTCGAACGAGGCGAACAGACCGAACTCGGTGCCCGCGAAGAGCAGGTTCCGGTTCGACGGATCCTCGCGGATGACCCGGACGGGACCGTCCTCTGGCAGATTCCCCGCGACGCTGCGCCACGTTCGGCCCGCGTCGTCCGTCCTGTAGAGCAGGGGCGCATAGTTGCCCGACCTGAACGCCGTCACCGCCAGGTACGCGACCTTCGCGTCGAAATGCGACGGCTCGATACGATTCATCCACTGGCCGCGGGCGGGCTCGGGAAGGTTCGCGCTCAGGTCCGTCCAGCTTCCTCCCTCGTCTTCGGTCAGCCACAGCTTGCCGTCGTCGGTGCCGGCCCAGAGCATCCCGGCCTTAATGGGCGACTCGGCGAGGGCGTAAACGACGCCGTAGTTCTCGGCGCCACTGCCTACGGCCACGTATTTCGCGTGATCGTTCGACGACAGGTCCGGACTGATGAGCTTCCATTCCTCGGCCCGATTCGTCAGCCGGAAGACCCGGTTGCCGGCGAGGTACATCGTTCCCTTTGCGTGCAGGCTCGGGATGAACGGCGAATTCCAGTGGAACCGGAACCGCTGCTGTCCCTCGTTCGGCTCGGGCCGCAGCACCTTGAGCGCTCCCGACGCGAGGTTGAACCGGTGGATGAAACCCTCCTGCGATTCGGCGTAGACGATGTTCGGGTCGTCCTGGTCGAAGATGCAGTAGAAGCCGTCGCCGCCTCCGATGTTGGTCCAGTCGAAGTTGGTGATGCCGTCCTTCGAACGCGTCGCGCTCGTTCCGACCCAGTTCAGGTTGTCCTGCAACCCGCCCGCAATGCGGTACGGCACCTGGTTGTCGACGGCGATTCGGTAGAACTGTCCCGCGGGGAACTTGTTGAGGTGGTACCAGTTCCTTCCGCTCTCGAAGCTCTGGTACGCGCCACCGTCGGTCCCGAGCACGAGCCGCTTCGGATCGCGCGGGTCGATCGCGAGCGCGTGGCAATCGGGATGGACCTTCTCGAACAGGTCCTCGCGCCACGATGCGCCGCCGTCGTCAGACACGTGCAGGCCGAATCCGAGCACGTACACGCGCTTGTCGTTTGCCGGATCGACGCGAATCTGGCTGAAATAGAACGGTCGCGGATTGAGCGCGCTCATCCGTCGCCAGGTTTCGCCGCCGTCGTCGGAACGGAAGACTCCGCCCTTCCGGCTCGTGACGTCTTCGATGCCGGACGCTCCGCCCTCCGAGCTCTGGACCACGGCGTAGACGATCCGTGGGTTCTTTGCTTGGATTGCAAGGCCGATCCGTTGCGTGTTGTTGACGAGCCCGTTCGTCAGCTTCTTCCACGTCGCACCGCCGTCGACGCTCTTGAAGATGCCGCCGACGTCTTCGCCGCCGGTAATCGCGGGGCCCGACTCGAACGACCACGGCGTCCGGCGACGTGCGTACAGGGTCGCGATGACGACGTTCGGGTTCGACGGATCGATGACCACGTCTCCGCATCCGGTGAGGTCCTTGTGCGATGACGCTTCGAGCACGCGCTGCCAGGTCGCGCCGCCGTCGGTGGTCTTGTAGAGGCCGCGCTCGGCGCTCGGCGACCAGAGATCGCCCATTGCGGCGACCCACGCGGTCTTCGGATCGTCGGGCTTCACGACGATTCGGGCGATGGTCCGGCTGTCGCGGAGTCCCGCGTGCGTCCAGGTCGCGCCCCCGTCGGTCGAGCGATAGACGCCTTTTCCCCAGCCCGAGCTGTTCCGGTCGTTCGCCTCTCCGGTGCCCACCCAGATCACCTTCGGGTCGGACGGCGCGACTGCGATGGCTCCGACCGAGCCGACACCCTGATCGTCGAAGATCGGAGTGAACGGCGCGACGTAGCTCTCGGTTCGAAACACCCCGCCCGTCGCCATTCCGAGGTACACGGTCGCCGGGTTCGACGGATCGAAGGCGATGTCCGAGACTCGCCCTGACATGATCGCCGGACCGATCGAGCGCGCCTTCACAGCCTTCAACTGGGCGGGCGTGACGATCGGGACAGCAGGCGCCGGAACCGGTGAGGCGGCGGGCGAGGGCGGAGCTTCCGCGGGTTTCTTTCGGCGTTGAGCGTCTGCAGGGATTGAGGAAGCGAGCACCACCAGCAGGGTGGCAACGAGCGAAAGGCGTCGCGAAACGATCATGCACATGTCCTGTGGGAAGAGGAATCCGACGGCCGGACGGCGCGTCGTCGGCAGGTTACCACCGGACGCCAAACTGCACCTATTGCGCCTTTGCGCCTTTGCGAGTCCTTGGCGCCTTTGCGAGAAACGCGTGCGCACGCTAGTTTCCCGCAAAGGCGCAAAGGACTCGCAAAGGACTCGCAAAGGCGCTAGGCCGGATCTCCGACCCGCGCCTTGCCCCCGCAATAGCGGTCGCCGTCCGCACACCTCGCCACCGGTTTCGGTCGCTCGCAAGCGAGCAACCGAATCAGTGGTCGCGGCCGAGGTGCGCGGCGGCGCCGATCTGGAGCCGTGCCCGGCAGCACGCGTCAAACGCGGCCGCCGGCACTGCTGCTCCGTGAAGTCCGATCCCGACCGCTATGTGCAATCGAGACCTCATCTGATTCCCATCTGGAACGCGGACATCCCGCGAGTGGCTCCAGCGCCCGAAACCGTCCTGCCGGCCATCGCCTCCAGCCTTTGAACGCGGTCGTCCGTCGCCGGATGTGTGCTGAAGAGCTTCGCGATCCCACCGCCGGTGAACGGGTTCATGATGAACAGGTGCGCCGTCTGGGGCGATCCCGCGTGCATCGGCACCCGCGCGCTCACACCCTCGATTTTCCGAAGCGCACTGGCAAGAGCCAGCGGATCGCCAGTCATCTTCGCCGCCGACGCATCGGCCAGGAACTCCCTCGACCTCGAGATCGCGAGCTGGATCATCGAAGCCAGGATCGGCGCAAGGATCAGCCCGAGCAGTCCGCCCGCAGGCGAGCCTTCCTCGTCATCGCTGTTGCCGCCCATAAGTCCCGAGAAGAGCGCCATGTTGGCTATCATTCCCATCGCGCCCGAAAACGCGGCGCTCACCGTCATGATCAGCGTGTCGCGGTTGCGCACGTGCGCCAGTTCGTGGGCGAGCACGCCCCTGAGCTCGCGTGGCGTGAGCATCTGGAGCAGGCCTTCGGTAACTGCCACCGCTGCGTGCTTCGGGTTGCGCCCCGTCGCAAACGCGTTCGGAGAGACCTCGTCCATCACGTACACGCGCGGCATCGGCATTCCCTGCCCGGCAGCCAGCTCGCGAACCATCGCGTGGAGCTCAGGCGCCTGCCGCTCGTCTACTTCGCGCGCGCCGTGCATTCGCAGCACGATGCGATCCGAGAACCAATACGCGCCAAAGTTCATCACTCCGGCAAAAACCAGCGCCAGCATCAGGCCAGCCTGACCCGCGAGCGCGTGCCCCAGCCCCAGAACGAGCGCCGTAAGCGCCGCCAGCAGCATCGCGGTCTTGAGTCGATTCATCGCCGTCCCCCCTTGTCACTACACCAAATGACCGCCCGCACGGTCCGCATGACAGTCGCCGAGAAGCCCATACTTCGACAAGAAGATAATTTGACAGCGTTTCTGAGTTTTTTCCGATGAGAGACGCATCGGTGCTTCGGACCAATTACTTGGCACGAGATGCAGGGCCGGGCCCGACCACGCGTGGGCGGGGTGGGAGCGGGGGGGGGGGGGGGCGGGCCGCCGCGCCGCGAGCCGCGC
>CAZXLQ010000127.1:0-13824 GCA_964641945.1 uncultured Clostridia bacterium | reverse complement strand
CCGGCCGTGACGAGCGCTCACGTTGGTGTTGGCGGACGCAAGCGGCCGGCCGTGATGAGCGCTCACGTTGGTGTTGGCGGACGCAAGCGGCCGGCCGTCAGGACCCACCACTTGTGCGGATCAATTATGGATCGAAGGGAGAATCCGACCCAGGCTGATCCGCACAATCCGTTTGATCGGCGTACCTACTTCGTTCCAGGCTCCGCCGGACGCCCCGGTCACTTCTTGACGAGCACGACCTTCCCGTCGATGACGAGCATCATCTCGCCGTCGAGGGCGAGGATACCCTGCCGCCCCTCCGCGACGAGTTGTTCGACGAGCTGGTCGAACGCCTTCGTACCGAACGTGACGATACGGTCGGGCTTGACCGTCTTCTCGCGTTCGACGACACGCGCGTCGACCCAACGATCGCCGCGGCGGTAGAACGTCCGATCCTGGATCTGCTGGACGTTCGTCGTCTCGACCCGGTTCATGTTCTGGTCGAGATACACGTTCGAGCGGTTCATCGCGACCTGGGTGCCCAGGTCGTTGTTGTTCATCTGCTGGTTCACGGCGCCGATGCCCGAGCGTTCGTTCTGCGCGCGGTTGCGGAGATTGTCGCCCGCCTGCACCGTAATGACCTCGCGTGACGAGAGATCCGAGCCTTCGGTTGCAAGGAATGCCGTGTATTCGGTCAGTATGCCAAACTCGAGCGACAACCTCACGATTTCGCTCGTGAGCTCCTTCATTTGCTCTTCGCCGAGTTTCGACGGGCCGTCCGCTCCTCCTTGCGCAATGGCGTCAATGAGCCGGGCTATTTTGCGGTTCGCCCAGAGGCGCGGGACGAACGCGTTGCGCGTCGACGCCTTGTCGAGGTCGAACGCGAAAGCGAAACTCCGGGGACCGTCCGGCGCATCGCCCTCGAGGCGGAACGTCAGCGGCCCCTCGCCTCTGTACTGGCCGAACAACACGATCTGATCGCCTTCGAAGACGTCGCCGATCTCGGTCGGCAGCAGCTCGCGAACGGCCTGCGTCGTGACATTGCCCGTTGCGTCGAGCACCTCGATCCGGGGCGACGCAAGCTGGGGTCCCGCCAGCCGCCGGAACGTCTGCGAGACCTTGGCCTCGACGTTCTCGTTCGGCAGCACGAACGTGCTCGTCGCGCGCGTGGCCGTTGCAATACCCGTGAGAAGCGGCGCATTGACGTCGTAGCCGACGCCGAAACTGAACACGCGGCGGTGGTGTTCGTTGGCCTTGGCGATGGAATCGCGAATTGCGAACTCGCGTGTCTCGCCAACCGACGCGAGCCCGTCGGTGAGAAAGAGGACGAGTGGAAGCATCCCAGCTGCCGGCTCGGGTCGCAGGGCCTCGACGAGCGCGTCCCGGATGTTCGTCCCGCCATCGGACCGAAGAGCCCGGACGTAGGCCCGAGCAGCCCCGATGGTCGATGCGTCCTTGACGACGGGTCGCTCGGCGAACGAGGCGACGGTGTCGGAGTAGTCGATCACGTTGAAGGCCTCGCCCTCGTCGAGCGCCTCGAGAACCTGCAGCGCGGCGGCCTTCGCCTGATCGAGCTTGCCGCCGGCCATGCTGCCGCTGCGGTCGATGACAAGCGTCACTTCGCGCTTGATTGGTGCGGCATTGACCGAGACCGGCGTTGGGAGACCTGCAAACAGCACGAAGTACCCGCCGCCAATCGTCGGGTCGGGGTATGCGAGCAGTGACGCTGCGGGACCGTTGCCCTCGACGAGGTACGAGAGTCGGAAGGGTCCGGGTGCGACGCCCGGCGACCCGGTCGCCGTTACGGCAACGTGATTTGCGTTTCGCCGTTCGGTCGAAACCACGTGGCTCGGCGAGAACACGGCAGCCACCGGCCTCGGGGATTTAATGCTGACCGAGATCGTGCACGGGGTCGCGCTGCTGTCGAACGATTCGCTGCGCGGCAGCACGTAGTCGACACGATCGCCGTCGCCCGTGAGAACGTGGTCGTATGTGAAGCGGACGTGCTGCTTGCCGTTTGGCGGCACCGGGAACACGCTCGAGCGGACGACGTTGTAGGCGGCGAACTCAAGAAGTGCCGGATCGCGCAGCTTGTTGACGATCGCCTGGTACGTGGCCACGGCTTCGGCCTTTGGCAGGAGTCGTGCAGTGGATTCCCTCCCGGCACCGTCGAAGGTGAAGGAGCGGATGACGGCGCCATCGGGCACCGGTACGAGCAACTCAGCCTCCTGCTGGCTTGCTGCGGGGTTCTCGACGGCTATTTCGAAGGTCGTCGTGGCGATTTGTTGCAGGATCGACACGTTGGCTGAGACCCCGGCAATGCGAACGGGTGAGGTGCGACCTCGCGACGTGAAGACGCGCGCCTGCGGGACGATAAGATTGTCGGAGAGCACAATCCGATCCGAGGCGTCGGACGGTGCGACGCGCTGTGCCGGGGCGTCCGATGCGGCTGTGAGCAAGGCGATGGCGACCACCGCGAGTCTTTGCGCGGTCAACGGGATACGCATGGGGGAACTCCTCGAAAACCGGATTCGGCGGGCACAGAGGTCACACCGTGCAACGCCGCCGGGTATGCATCCTTGCGCACGGTCTCACCATCGGCAGCACGCTGACCCGGAACCCCGAACGTATTGAACGGCCGGCGTCGCGCCATCGCACTTGGTCGGCACGTTGCGCGCCCGCATTCGACCGGGCGCGACACGCGCCCGTCGTCAGATTCGGCCTGGCGTCAGCCCCGGTCCATCGGCTGCACCCTCTCGCCGGCGTACCGCTCCACGAGCTCGACGCCGGCGGTGAGGCCGTCTTCGTTGCGGACCAGTTTGCCGAGCGCGGCCGCGTTTGCGGCGTAACGAGGGTCGCCCGTGACGTCGCGGATCGCTGTTGCGAGTTTCGCTGCGGTAAGCCTCGGCTTGAGGACCGGTTTCGGCGCCACGCCGAGCTCGTGCATCCGCCGTCCCCAATACGGCTGATCGCCGAGGTGCGGCACGACGATCTGCGGGATGCCCGCGCGCAGCGCCGCGGCCGTCGTACCCGATCCGCCGTGATGCACCGCCGCGGCCATTTTCGGAAACAGCCACGCGTGCGGCGCCGAGTCGACGGCGAAGACGTTCGAGGGCAGATCCGGCGCGCCCAGTCCCGCCCACCCGGACAGCAGCACCGCGCGCCGACCCGACGCCGCGACTGCTTCAAGAACCATCCGTGTCGAAGCCGCGGCGTCTCGCGTCGTCATGCTGCCGAAGCCGATCGCGACGGGGGGATCGCCAGCCTCGAGGAATGCCCCGAGCCCGGGAGACGGCTTCCACGGTTCCGCGTCGTCGAGGAACCAGTATCCCGTCGTGTGATAAGGCGGCGGCCAGTCCTCGGGGTGCGGAGTCACGTGGCGGCTGATTCCCATCAGGACCGGACGCGACCCGGCCGCTGCCAGGAACCGTCGGGTGCTCTGCGACGGCAGGCCGAGTTTTTCGGCACGGAACGTGTCAATCAGGTCGCGCGACATCCAGTGGAAGGCGCCTTCGACGAGCAGCTTGCCGGCTGCGTAGTTGAGCAGGCTCGAGCGACCGGGCACCGGCGCCATCCAGGTCGCGGCGCCGCTTCGCGTCGCGCGAAACGCCGGTTGCAGGAGGGTGGTGATGAACGGCACACCGAGCTTCTCGGCAAACGAGGGACCGAAAGGCTCGGCGGACGACGTCCCGAGAATGACGTCGGCGTCGCGGCACGCCTCCCAAGCCTCGTCCATCATGGCGCGCGCGGTCCGCAGGACGAGACGGCGCATGACGCGCACCTGCAGGATCGGATTCGTGCCGAGGTCCGCCCACAACCGGCCGTCGTCGGAGGTCATCAGGTCGCGTGCTGCCATCGAGGATGGCGCGGGCTCGACCCCACACTCGGCGATGCGATCGCGGAAGTCCGTCCCGGCCGCCATGCGCACGGTGTGACCCGCCCGTACGAGCTCGCGGGCAAGCGCGAGCACCGGCTGGACGTCCCCGCGTGTGCCATAGGCGATGAGCGAAATCCGCATCGCCGGATTGTGCCGGGAGAGCGACCGCGGCGCGAGACCAGGAAGAAGAAGGACCACGGATTTCACGGATCTTGCGGATTGACACGGATCCGAATTCGGACTCAGATCGGTGCTGATCGGTAAGATCCGTGAAATCCGTGGCCCCTTGTCTCTGCGTCCCCGTCGGCAGGCTGTAATCTCGCATTGAGGTTCGTTGTGGTATCCGGATGTCGGACCGTAGACCGCCAACGGAGGATTTGTGCGAGTACTTCTGGTAGAGGACGACGGGCGGGTGGCCGGATTCGTCGCGCGTGGCCTGCGCGAGCAGTCCTATGCCGTCGACGTCGCAGCGGACGGCTCGGACGCGCTGTACCAGGCCTCGGTCAACGCGTACGACGTCGTCGTGCTCGACCTGATGATCCCGGAGGTCGACGGCGTCGAGGTCTGTCGGCGTCTTCGCGCCGACGGCGCTGGAATGCCGGTGCTCATGCTGACGGCCCGCGATGCCGTGGAAGACCGCATTGCCGGACTCGACGCAGGCGCAGACGACTACCTCACGAAGCCCTTCGCATTCGGCGAGCTTCTCGCGCGCATCCGCGCGCTGCTGCGGCGCACGAGCGAGCTCCGTCCGCCAGTTTTCACGGTCGACGATCTGCTCGTCGATACCCGCGCCCGACAGGTCAGGCGTGCTGACCGCGAGATTCCGCTGACGACGAGGGAATACGCGCTGCTCGAGTTCCTCGTGCGGAACGAGGGGAGAGTCGTCGGTCGGGCTGAGATCGCCGAGCACGTGTGGGATGAGTCGTATGATCCGTTCACGAACGTCATCGAGGTCTACGTGAACCGATTGCGGCGGAAGATCGACGAGCCGTTCGAACACCCGCTCATACACACGCGCCGCGGGGCCGGCTACGTGCTCACGTCCTTGCACGGGAGTGGCGCGAGCCGCTCGTCGGTGCAAGTGGAGTGACGATGTCCGTCCGGCTGCGGCTCACAGTCTGGTATTCGACGATCCTTGCGATCGTCGTGGTCGGGTTTGCGGCAGCGAGCTACGGGGTGATCGCGCGAGCCTCGCTGGCGGCTATCGACGCTTCGCTCGAGACTACATCGCGCGCCTTCGCCGTCGAGCTCGCAGCGGAGGACCTGGTCGGTGGTGTCAAGCCGGTCGATCCCGATGAGGACGACGAACACGAAGCGCTGTCGCGTCTCGAAACCGACCCTCGCGCCTGGGAACGGGCGACTATTGCCGAGATCACGGCCGAGCTGCCATTCCCGCAGTTCGACCTCGAGGTGCTTGACGACGCTGGGGTCGTACTGGCGTCGAGAGGCGCATTCCCCGGCGACGCCGCCGACGGCACGCCGATCCGGCATCCGCAGCTTCGTGAGCTCGTTGACAAGGCTGGAGTGTCAGGCATGGCAGTCGCCTCGATCCCGGCCGGCGTGAGCAGCCTTCGCATCCGCGCGGATGCGCTGACGTTCGCGGGACGGCGGGTGACGGTCATCTCGGCGCGCGGTCTCGACGAGCACGAAGCATCCCTTGCCCGAGTTCGCCGTTCGTACGCGCTTGCAGTGCCGTTTTCCGTGCTGCTGGCGTCGGTAGGCGGATTCCTGCTCGTCCGCAAGAGCCTGGCTCCGGTCGCGGAAATGGGCGCCAGGGCCGAGGCCATCGGCGCGTCGAATCTTGGCGACCGGCTCGCCGTTCAGTCCGACGACGAGTTTGGCCGGCTCGCGCGAATCTTCAATCGAATGCTCGAACGTATCGAGACCGCATTCGAGCTGCAACGGCAGTTCATGCAGGACGCGTCGCACGAGTTGCGCACGCCGGTCGCGATAGTTCGCGGAGAGGCCGAGGTCGCCCTGTCGCGGTCCGATCGTCCGGGGGACGACTACCGCGATTCGCTCGCCATCGTTCACGATGAGGGACGCCGGCTCGCGCGAATCGTCGATGACCTCTTCCTGCTGTCGCGCGCCGACGCGAGCCAGTTGCCAATCGAGACTGCAGACTTCGATCTCGGCGAGTCCGTCGCCGACGCCGCGCAGGCGATGCGGACGCTTGCGGCTCAGCGAAACGTTAAGCTCCTTCACGACGGCGGAGAAGAAATGCCGTTTCGCGGCGACGAACGGCTGATCGGCGCGATGCTCGTCAACCTGCTCGACAACGCCATAAAGCACACGCCTGAGGGAGGCGCCGTGACCGTCGGTGTCGAGCGCCAGAACGACGAGTACATCATCCGTGTCACGGACACCGGCACGGGCATTCCCGCCGCTGCACAGCCGCACGTCTTCGAGCGGTTCTATCGAGCGGACCCGGCGCGATCGCGCCCGTCGAGCGGCGAGGGTAGCGGTGCCGGACTCGGGTTGCCGATCGCGCGCTGGATTGCCGAGTCGCACGACGGACGGCTCGTCCTCGAGCGCTCGGACGCCTCGGGCAGCACGTTCGTCGCGACACTTCCGCTCGCGGTCCCGTAAGAGGCTCCGCATGATCGTAGGGCGAGCCCTTCTTTCAGAAGTGAGAGCGGAAGCGATCCGGCCGTGAGTCGTCTCTGTAATCGTCGGTTTATCTGTATCGGCGTAAGGTGCGGGCTGATGATCGAAACGTCGCCGCTTGCGAATGGAGATATCCCGTGAAGCCTGACAATCCCGTAATCCTGTCCACTCTCATTCTCCTCCTCCTCGTTGGAGGCGCGGCGGCCCAGACCCGGGACTGGGCGATCCCGGAGCCCGAGCCGGCCACTGACCTCGCGACGGCGGGACGCAATGACTACTTCATCCTCGAGCCCGGCTACGCGATCGAGCTCGCCGGCAAGGAAGGTCGCCGCGCCGTCTCGGTCACGATTCTCGTCACGAACGAGACCGTCACGGTCGACGGCGTCGAGACGCGGGTAGTCGAGGAACGCGAGTGGGTCGGCGGCAAGCTCGTCGAGGTGTCGCGCAACTTCGTGGCGATCAGCAAGCGGACCGGCAACGTGTACTACTTCGGCGAAGAAGTGGACGACTACGGAACCAGGGGCGAGGTCGTCGGCCACGAAGGCGGATGGCGGGCGGGCGTCGACGGTGCGAAGCGCGGGATGCTCATGCCGGGCACGCCGGTAGTCGGCGCGCGTTACTACCAGGAGCACTCACCCGGCCGCGCGATGGACCGCGCGGAGATCGTGAGCGTCACGGCCAGCGAGAAGACGCCGGCCGGGGCATTCACCCGGTGCGTGCAGGTCGTGGAAACGAATCCGCTGGAATCCGGCGAGCGTGAGACGAAGGTGCACGCGCCCGGGATCGGCATTATCCGGGACGGTTCGTTGCGGCTCGTCCGCTACGGCGTCCAGAAGTTGAACCCTTGAGCGCGCATCGGGGCGCAGTGCGACGCGACAGTTTTGGGAGGTGACCATGAAGTCAGGGAAACCGATCGTGCCCGTGTTATTGAGCCTCGTCGCCGTGTGCGGGATTCTCGCCGGACCCGCTAGAAGCCAGAGCGGCGTCAGTCAGCGATGGAGCTCGACGTTTCCAGCTGAAGAGTTCACGAACACCGGATCGACGCCATATTTCGTGCTCGAGCCGGGGTACACGCTCGAGCTGACAGGAAAGGACAACGGCGCCACGGCCGTGCTGACCATCACGGTGCTCGACGAGACGAAGCTGGTGGACGGCGTCGAGACGCGAGTGGTCGAGGAGCGGCAGGTGGACGATGGAGAGCTCGTCGAAGTGGCGCTGAACTACTTCGTGATCGGGACGCGGACGGGGACGGTCTACTACTTCGGCGAGAACGTGGACAACTACGCGAACGGCGAGGTGATCAACCACAACGGCACGTGGCTGTCGGGCGTCGACGGGGCGCGCTACGGCGTGCTGCTTCCGGGTCTGTTCCTGCTCGGCTCGCGGTACTACCAGGAGGTCGCGCCGGGTATCGCGCTTGACCGGGCGGAGAACGTGAGCTCGACGGAACTCGTCGAGACGCCGGCGGGGACGTTCGTGAACTGCCTGAAGGTACGCGAGACCACGCCGCTCGAGCCGTCGGTGAAGGACTTCAAGTACTACGCCCCGGGTATCGGGCTCGTGCAGTCGAACAAGCTGGTGCTCACAGGCCGGTCGAGTCGCGACCTCGGTCAATGATGCTGAAGAGCTCGAAGAAGGGCCACGGAGCATCATCCGTGGCCCCTCTTCACGTCCAGGCACGTTGCCATGTCGTGTTATCGTTGCGGGGCCAAACCGTCCGCCACGGAGGTCCACGTGATGCAGCCTCGCGCTCCACACCTCGCCGTCCGGATGATGACACTCGCCGCCATCGTCATGGTAATGTTCGCGGGCATTGCGGTACCGGCGCGAACCCGGCTGGCACCGCTCGCCGATCGGGCGGCTTCACCTCAAGGCAACGTGCCGCACGTCGTCTACTCGACGCTGCTCGGCGGCGCGGCCGGCAACTTCGACGGCGCTGAGGACGTGGCGGTCGACGCAGACGGCAACGCCATCATCGTCGGCGTGACCGAGTCAACCGACTTCCCGACGCGCAACGCGTTGCAGGACTCGCTCGAGGGCAGCTCGGACGCATTCGTAGCCAAGTTCTCGCCCGATGGCACGCTGCTCTTCTCGACGTTCCTCGGCGGCGACGAATCAGACTCGGCGGCGGCAGTCGCGGTCGATTCGACCGGTGCGATCTACGTCGCGGGCACGACCGGCTCGAACGACTTCCCTCTCGTGAACGCCGCGCAGTCGACGCCCGGCGGCGCGTCCGACGCGTTCGTCACGAAACTCAGCTCGGACGGCTCGGCGATCGTGTATTCGACGCGGATTGGAGGCAACGGGAGCGACGGCGCTCGCGATCTCGCGGTGGACGCGTCGGGCGGCGCTTACGTGGTGGGCGAGGTGACGCCGGTCTCGGGCGGCTCGGCGTCGTTTCCGTCGGTCAACGAAGTCCAGGCCGGGTACGGCGGCGGCGGTTCGGATGCGTTCGTATCAATGCTCTCTCCGGTCGGCAACGCGATTCTCTTCTCGACGCTGCTCGACGGCGGACTTCAAGGCGGCGACGAGCGCCCGGGCCGTGAGCGTGTATCCCGAGTCCTGGTCGACTCGCCGACCGGCAATGTCTACCTCAGCGGAAACGTCGAGTTCGACGAGAACGAGCCCGAGACCCCCTTCCTGGGCGTGCTGAAACTCGCGCCTTCCGCGGCGACGAAGTCGCGTGACCCGCAGGTGGTATTCCTCGTCATACTGCTCCTGATAATCGGTGCGGGCGACTTCGTACCTGCGAGTGCGGCCAAGCTCCCGATCTTGTGGCTGCTGGGCCTCGGCGGCTTCGGCCGGCCTGCTGGCGTGCGTCGTGGCACGGGAGCCGCCGGAGTGCT
Organism: uncultured Clostridia bacterium; assembly: GCA_964641945.1. Lineage (GTDB taxonomy): Bacteria > Acidobacteriota > Blastocatellia > UBA7656 > JADIYM01 > JADIYM01. The sequence goes on along the minus strand of CAZXLQ010000127.1, from coordinate 4,515 downwards.
CGGCGTTGTCGACGGCTACTGTTACCCCGGACCGTCCGCGGGTGCGTGCGACGCACCCGCGACGGTGGCGACGTTCGATTCGCAGCTTTCGGTGACGGGCGGCTCGAATCTCGCGCTGCTGGACGAGTTCTTCTTCGACGCGGGAACGGTCGACAGACAGAGTGCCGTCTACATCGCGGGCGACATCAACTCGGACCGCCTGACGACTGTCAATGCGGTCCAGCGCGATTTCGGCGGCGGAGATGACGTCGTTGTCGCGGTGCTGGAGCCGGGAACGCTCGCCAAGGCAATGGTCTCGTTCTTCGGCGGTGACGGGTTCGACACGCCGACGGGCATCGCGACCGACGCCGACGGCAACATCTACGTCGCCGGGCTGACGACTCTTTCGACCTCGTTTCCGACGTCGCCCGGAGCGTTCCAGTCGGAGCCCAAGGGCCGCAACGATGCGTTCCTCGTGAAGATCTCGCCGGTCGGCCCGTTCGCCGAGGCGCCGGACTTCAGGCTCTCGTTCGATCCGCAATCGATCCAGGTCACGCGAGGGTCGAAGGTGAGCGTGCCGTTGCTGATCGAGCGCGTCGGAGGGTTCACGGGAAACGTGAAGATCACACCGCCTGCGCAGGTGCCGGGCTTCAAGTCGCCGAAGAAGAAACCGACGGTGCCCGGCGATTCGACCGTGCTGAAGTTCAAGATCAAGGCGGATGCGCCACTCGGACCGACGTCGTTCACTTTCACAGGTGCGGATCCGGACGGGCGCGTGCGAAGTGCAACGATCACGCTCGACGTGCAGTGAAGGAGGGCGGAAGAGTAGCCACTTTCGAGGGAACGTGCTCGCACATCGGTACCGTGCACGGTTGCGAAGAGGTTGCCATCTTATGAGACGGGACCCGCTCGCCCCTGCTCGCGGTACAGGTGGTCGATCGACGAAGCACCATTGGCCGGTTCACGGTCGCAGAGGGACTGGAACGGAAGAAGGGCCGCGGATTTCACGGATCATACGGAAAGACACAGATCTGAGCGTGGCCCGTCTTCACTCCTTCGCAGTCTTCCACGACGTGCTATCGTTCCGGCAACCTGTCCGTCTGCCACGGAGGTCAACGTGATGACGCCCCGCGCGAATCGCCATTCTCTGCAGATCTTGACCGTCACCGCCGTTTTCTTCGTCGTGCTCGGGAGCCTTCCCGCCCCCGCTCAGTCGAGAATCACGCCGCTCGCTCAACCGACGAGAGGGCAACGCGGAACGGCGCCGCACGTCGTGTATTCGACGCTGCTCGGCGGCGCGGAGGGCAACTACGACGGCGCCTCTGACGTGACGGTCGACGCAGGCGGCAACGCCGTGGTCGTCGGTCAGACCGAGTCGAGCGACTTCCCTACGCGCAACGCGCTTCAGGACTCACTCGAGGGCAACTCGGACGCCTTCGTCGCCAAGTTCGCGCCCGACGGCACGTTGCTCTTCTCGACCTTTCTCGGCGGCGACGAGAACGACTCGGCCGCCGCGGTCGCGGTCGATGCGAGCGGCGCGATCTATGTCGGGGGCTCGACGAACTCCGACGACTTTCCGATCAAGAACGCTTACCAGTCCACAAGGAGCGCGTTCACGGATGCCTTCGTGACGAAGCTCTCGCCGGACGGGTCCACGATCGTGTGGTCCACGTATCTCGGAGGAAACGGGACCGACGACGTCAGGGATCTGACCATCGACGCTTCGGGACGCGTGTTCGTCGCGGGCGAAGTCATGCCGGTGTCGGGTGGATCGGCGACGTTCCCGACTGTCAATGCCGTCCAGCCGGCATACGCCGGGGGCTCGTCAGACACATTCGTCAGTCTGCTGTCGGCTGACGGGCACGAGCTTGTAGCCTCGACGCTGCTCGACATGCGGCAGCGGTCCGGCACCGGCGCGCCTGGGCGCGACGTGGTGTTCGCCGTTCGGGTCCTGCCCGGCCGGTCGGACGTCTTCGTCTCGGGCTCGGCCGAGTCCGCCGACGAGAACGAAGAAGACGATCTCGCGTTCATCGCGCGCCTTGGCGTGCCGGACGCGAAACAGCACGGCCCGCAGATCTTCTTCGAGTTGCTGTTCGGCGCATACCCGCAGGTTCGGGAGGCCCTTCGCCATCCCGAGTTGCGCGGTTGGAAACTGACTCGCGGGATGCTGCTCAGGTACCCCGACGCGATCTCGGACACACCGGGTCCTCGCCGCGGTGCCGACGAGGAAATCGTGATGATCGCCGAAGGGCTCTGCCATCCGGGGCCGAACGGCCGGTGCGACGATATCAATTCGCTCGTGAGGTACGCGCCGGACCTCGACGAGACCGAGTTCGCGAACCTCTCGCTGCTCAACGAGTTCTTTGTGGACTTCCCGTCGGTCGACGCGCACGGCGCGGTCTACATCGCGGGCGACCTGTTCGCCGACCGGCTGACAGCCGTGAATCCGTTCCAGCCGGAGTACGGCGGCAACGACGACGCCGTCGTGGCGGTGCTCGCGCCGGGCACGCTCGAGCCGGCGATGGTTTCGTTCCTTGGTGGCGACGGGTTCGACACGCCGACCGGCATCACGACGGACGCGGACGGCAACATCTTCGTCGCGGGCCTGACAACGCTGTCGACGGTGTTCCCGACGACACCTGGGGCATTCCAGTCGATGCCCAAGGGCCGCAACGACGCGTTCCTCGTGAAGATCTCGCCGGTCGGGCCCTTCCCGGACGCGCCGGACTTTTCACTGTCCTTCGACCCCGTGACGATCCAGGTCTCGCGCGGCTCGAAGGTGAGCGTGCCGCTGCTGATCGAACGCGTCGGAGGGTTCACGGGAAACGTGAAGATCACACCGCCTGCGCAGGTGCCGGGCTTCAAGTCGCCGAAGAAGAAACCGACGGTGCCCGGCGATTCGACCGTGCTGAAGTTCAAGATCAAGGCGGATGCGCCACTCGGACCGACGTCGTTCACATTCACGGGTACGGATCCTGACGGGAGGGTGCGCTCCGCGACCGTCACGCTCGACGTGCAGTAACCGAAGAAGGAACAGCAACGCGGGTTGGGCGGATGAAGCGGATCGCGCAGGTCCGAACAGATCCGTGGCCCTTCTTCTCAGTCGCGTTGTCGCGCATCGCGGTCTCCGTGTGGGACCAAGGTCCAATTCCATGCCTGCCTGAACGCACCTATGCTCGTGTTTGAAGCCAGTTCCAGCCGCGTCACCACGGCGGGACGGGAGGGTGACCACCATGCGAGCATTGGTTCGACGAATGTCGCCGGCGCTGGCCGCCGCCGCGCTTTTCCTGACAGCGCAAGTTTCCGTGTCGGGCGCTCCGCCTCAGCGCGTGGCCGAGCGGTCGGCGCAGGTCTCGGCGCGCGTCATTTCGACGCGCCTGATCTTCAAGACCGATCCTGGCACGACCGAGCGGACTCCGGCGATCACTTCAGGATCGGGCATCACACAGGCCGACTGGTGGCTCTTCGCGGCACAGGACGACAGCACGCTCGTCGCGGTGAAGGGCACGGACGGAGCTCTCGAGGCCGTGCGCGTCTTTCCGTCCGTAGACGGTTCGGACCGATTCTCGGAAGTTCTTGGCAACAAGAAGCTCAAGCCCGACCTCGAAGCCGCCCTGACTGTGCCGGTCGCAGCCGGGCTGGCGCGGCGTTTCGGTGTTGCCGTCCCGCGGAACCGGCCTGCGGTGCAGTCGGTGCTGCTCGTCGGATCGGGCTCGAAGGCGGTGCTTCGCGACCGGATGGCGCTCATATTTCCGACGGATCCAGTGGCTGACAGCCGCGTGGTGGCGGTGCACGCGTCGGGTTTCTACGACGCACTGCGGCGCGAGCCGGTGCTCGTGGGCACCGGTGGCGAGCTGAACATCGAGGGCGTGGCGTTGGTGCGCGGTTCGACCTGTCTGCGGTTCTACAACCGCGGAAACGGGCGGAAGGGCTCGGTCGTCGGCAGCGTCGACGTGCCGCTCGACGCGCTGCTCGGCTACCTCGTGCGCGCCGAGAAGGACCCGACGGCTCCGTTCACGGTGCGATTCCAGCGCCGGACGGCTTACGACCTGGGACGTACGGACGACGGCGAGCTCATCGGGATCACCGACGCGATCACGTTGCCGCCGCTGCCGGGCGCTCCGCGTGGAATGCGTGGCGAGATTCGCCTGATGTCGGTCGTCGTGGAGCACACGAAGTCGGCGGTGCACGACGGATACACCAGCGAAGCGGGGATCGTGCTCGAGTTACCGGACGGGAGGCTCGTGATGGCGCCGTTTGGCGGCATCGAAGGAGCGGGAAGTCTGAAGGTCGAGGGGTTGTCGATCGTCTCGGCGCGATGGATCGGCCGCACGCCGCAGCTGGAGATCAACCTGGTGGCGGTGACGGACTCGGATCCGAAGGATCTCGAGACTCCGTCGACGCTGGCGAAGGTCGAGATCGTGTACCGGCCTTAGCCTGGGCTTTGCGGCTTGGCGCCTTTGCGCCATTGCGCCTCTGCGGCTTTGCGGCTTCGCGCCGTTGCGCCATTTCGCCGTTTCGTGAACGTAGTTGCAC
>CAZXLQ010000126.1:0-13832 GCA_964641945.1 uncultured Clostridia bacterium | reverse complement strand
CCGCCGAATCCGGTCACGATGCCGCGCAGGGCGCCCGGATGCGCAAACGTCGAGTCCGGCGATGCATGACGAATGTCGCAAGCGAGGGCGAGGTCGAGTCCCCCGCCCATGCAGTACCCCTGGATGGCCGCAAGAACGATCTGCGGCGACCTCTCGATTCGGTCGAACACGCGCTGACCGCGTGCTGCGAACGAAAGCGCACTGCGCGACGTCAGTGAGCCTACTTCGCGCAGGTCAGCACCCGCGGCAAACGACTCGCCACCGGAGCCGGTCACGATCACGGCAACGCAACGCGAATCCGTCGACAACCCGACGAAAACGTCATCGATCGCCTCGAGAGTCTCGATGCTGAGCGTGTTGAATCGGTCCGCCCGGTCGATCGTGACGACTACTACAGCGTCGGACTCCCGATCGACCGAGACTGAGTCAGGCGGCCGACCGGACATGCTCCCGCAGGTACTCGATGACCGCCTGAGTCGAAGCACCGGGCGTGAAGATCTCGGCAACGCCGATCGCCTTCAGCTTCGGCACGTCCTCGTCGGGAATGATCCCGCCACCGAAAAGAATCACGTCTTCGAGGCCCTGAGCACGCATCAACTCGAGGACGCGCGGAAACAGCGTCATATGGGCGCCCGAGAGGATCGAGAGACCGATACAGTCGACGTCCTCCTGCACGGCCGCGGCCACGATCTGTTCGGGAGTCTGGCGCAGACCGGTGTAGATGACTTCCATTCCAGCGTCGCGCAGTGCCCTCGCAATGACCTTCGCACCGCGGTCGTGACCGTCGAGACCGGGTTTGGCTATGAGAATGCGGATCTTTCGTTCCATGGTCGGCCTCTAGAAAACGGGTTCCTGGTATTCGCCGTAGACTTCCTTGAGCGCGTCGCACATCTCGCCGAGCGTGCAATACGCGCGCACGCAATCGATCAACAGCGGCATCGTGTTGCGCCCCTCGGCCGCCCCGTTCTCGAGCAGGTCGAGCGCCTGCGTCACCCGATCCCGGTCGCGCGTCGCGCGCAGATCCGCAAGCCGCTGCGACTGAAGCTCCGCGGTCGTGTGATCGATGACGAGCATTGGCGGCTGCACGTTCTCGTCCGAAACGTCGGTGTAGGCGTTGACGCCGACGACGAGTTTCTCGCCGCGCTCCATCGCGCGCTGGAACTCGTAGGCCGACTCGTGGATCTCCTTCTGCGGGAACCCCAGGTCGATTGCCTCGACCATGCCGCCCATCTCGTCGATCTTCCGGATGTACTCCAGCGCCCCGGCCTCCATCTCGGACGTCAGCTTCTCGACGAAGTACGAACCCGCGAGCGGATCGACGGTGTTCGTCACTCCGGTCTCGTGCGCGATGATCTGCTGCGTACGCAGCGCGATCGTTGCGGCGTGCTCGCTCGGCAGCGCAAGCGTCTCGTCGAGCGAATTAGTGTGCAGAGACTGCGTCCCGCCGAGAACGCCGGCCAGCGCCTGGATTGCAACCCGGGCGACGTTGTTGTACGGCTGCTGCGCCGTCAGCGTCACGCCGGCGGTCTGAGTATGGAACCGCAGTTGCCAGGATCGCGGGTCCTTTGCGCCGAATCGATCGCGCATGACTCGCGCCCAGATACGCCGGGCTGCGCGGTACTTGGCGATCTCTTCGAAGAAGTCGTTGTGCGCATTGAAGAAGAACGAGATCCGGGGCGTGAAGGCGTCCACGTCCATGCCCGCATCGATGGCCCACTGGACGTACTCCATTCCATCGCGAAGGGTGAAGGCGAGTTCCTGGATGGCCGTCGAGCCCGCCTCTCGGATGTGGTACCCCGAGACCGAAACGAAGTTCCAGCGCGGCACTTCATCCGTGCAGAACTTGAATGTGTCTATGACGAGTTGCATCGACGGCCGCGGCGGATAGATCCACTCCTTCTGCGCAATGAACTCCTTGAGGATGTCGTTCTGCAATGTCCCGGAGATCTTCTTCCAGCTCGCGCCGTGTTTCTCGGCGACCACGAGGTACATCGCCAGGATCATCGACGCCGGCGCGTTGATGGTCATCGACGTCGTCACGTCCTCGAGCGGAATGCCGTCGAAGAGTGCTTCCATGTCGGCGAGCGACGATACGGCAACGCCGCACTTGCCGACTTCCCCTTCGGACAGAGGATTGTCCGCATCGAGCCCCATGAGCGTCGGAAGATCGAATGCCGTCGACAGGCCAGTCTGACCCTGCGAGAGGAGGTACTTGAAGCGCTTGTTCGTGTCGAACGCCGAGCCAAATCCGGCAAACTGCCGCATCGTCCAGAGCCGGCCCCGGTGCCCCGTCGCGTGAATTCCGCGTGTGTACGGAAACTGGCCCGGATAGTTGACGTCGGCGTCGAAGTCGATGTCCTCGAGATCTGCTGGCGTGTAGAGCCCCTTGATCGGATAGAGCGACGTCGTCGTGAACTGCTCCATCCGCTCGGGCATCTTGCGGAGCGTTGGTTCGAGAGTCTCTTCTCTCCATCGCTCGTCTGCTTCCTGACGGACGGACGCTGGCTTCCTGGTCGTGCTCATTCGATTCCTCCTCGCTCGAACGGGAACGCTTCGGCGTCACGGGCGCGACGCACACGCGCCGCTAAGCCACTGGTAATCCAAACGTTCCGAACGGTGGATATTAGGTTGCGGCTTCCGGCGCTGTCAACGAACCGGCCGTGCCAGCTCTGCGCGGTCGAGCTGACCGAGCGCCTCGAGGACCGCATCCGCGACTCGAACCGCATCGACGGCCTCCGCGACGTCGTGAACTCGCACGATGTGCGCGCCGCGAAGGACCGCCGCCACGACGCTCGCCGTCGTCGCGTGTGCGCGGTCGGCCGGTCCCCGTCCGGTCAATGCTCCAAGAAACGACTTGCGCGACGTCCCGATGAGGACCGGCCGGTCGAGCGCGGCAACGGCATCGAGCCGCGCCACGATCTCGACATTCTGAGCGACGGACTTGCCGAATCCGATTCCGGGATCGATGGCCAAACGCGAGCGATCGACGCCGCGTTCCTCGGCGAGCGAGAGGGACTCGAGCAGATTCGACGTAATGTCGTCCAGTATGTTCTCGACGGGAGGCAGTTTCTGCATCGTCGCCGGCGTCCCTCGCATGTGCATCAGGACAAGCCCCGTTCCCGCCTCGGCCGCAATGGAGGCAATTTCCGCGTCGAACGCGAGTCCCGAAACGTCGTTGATGATCGCCGCTCCGGCATCGACGGCAGCGCGAGCCGTTTCGGAACGCATGGTGTCGATCGAAATCGGGATGCGCAGCCTGCCGGAGAGGGCCCTTATGACGGGCATTACCCTCCGCAGTTCCTCGGCTGCATCGATAGACGCGGCCCCGGGACGCGTCGACTCGCCACCCACGTCGAGAATGTCCGCGCCGTCCCGCTCCAGCTGAAGTGCCCGCTCGACGGCCGCATCTACGGTCTCGAAAGCGCCCCCATCCGAGAACGAATCCGGCGTCACGTTCAGGACGCCCATCACGAGCGTCCGATCACCGAGCACAAGTCGCCCGTTCGGAAGCTCCAGCGTGAACGGCCGGCGACGCGATCGTGCGAGACCTGATTCGACGAGGTCGATCGCCCTTCGGTTGGGCTCGTACCTCACGAGTGACCGTGCCCGGTCGTACGTCGTCCAGCAGAAATCGTTGTGCTCGCCCGGATCGATCGACACGTCTTCGCGAGAAACTCGCGCAGCGAACGCGGCCTGGACGTTGTGGGTCACGCCCGGCTCGTAGAGGCCTAGCCAGGCGTCCGCAATGGCAAATCGGTCGACGAGTCCGATGTCAATCAACGAAGTGGGATCTCCGATGCCGGTTTCCTCCTCGAGCTCCCGGCTCGCCGCATCGGAATAAGATTCGCCAACCTCGAGCGACCCGCTGACTGGCTGCCAGAAGTCCTCCGAGCCGGGTCGATGGCGACGCAGCAGCAGGTACTGGCGATTGCCCGCCGACTCGCGATAGACGACGACCTGGACGGACTTCGGTTGCTTCATCGGCGTCGGTCGGAAACGTATCGCGGCGCGCTTCCGAAACGAGGTCCAACTGACCTGGTCCGGTCGCGCGCCACGATGAACGGCTGAGCTATCTCCCTACCGCCTGAAGAACAGCAACTCCGAGTTCCAGGTAGCGAACGGGACCGTTGTCACGGGCTGGAAGTTGCCGAGACGCTTGTCGTGCGCCACCAGCACGTGCTCGGCAACGATGTAGGTAACCGGAGCACCTTCGGACCAGACCTTCTGGACCTCGTTGAACTCGCGCTGACGCTCGGCGTCGAGGACCTTGTCCTGCTGCGCACGCATTAGCCTTCCAACGGTTACCTCGAAGTCGAGCGAGCTGAGCGTCCCAGCCGGCGTATTCATGTACAGGTGCATCGTGCCGTCCTGCATGAGCGCTGGCATGTACGAGATCGGGTCAGGACCGAAGCGGTCCATCTTCCAGAGCACGAGCTCGTATTTGCCCGGAACGATGTACTGCGTGAGCAGCTTGCTCGACTCGACGGCGACCGCCTTGACTGGCACGCCAGCCTTCGCAAGCTGATCCACGATGATCTTCTGGATCGCTTCAGCCTCGTCGTTCTTTGGATAGTACAGGTTGAACTTCACCACACGGTCGACGATGTCCAGAAGCTGCGGCTTGCCTTCACGCTCCGCCACGTGGAAGTCCGCGCCAAGCCCAGTGAGCGCCGCCGTGGCGTCGAACGGGAACTTCTTGATGGCCTCGTTGTACCAGGCCGCATTTGCCGCGGTCACCAGGCCGAACGCCGGTTTTGCCTTGCCCGCGAATACGTCCTTGACGATCGTGTCGCGGTCGACGATGCGGGACAGGAACTCACGGAACTTCGGGTTCAGCAACCAGCCGGTCTTCGCCTTGTCCGCGGACCGTTTGTGGTCGAGCTGGCCGAAAAGCTGCCAGGTTCCGTAGCCGACACCAAGGTCGACAGTCTGATACGTCGCACCGCCCTCGCCGAGCGTGACGAATCGCTTCGGATCGATGGCGGACGAGAGGTTGATCTGATTGGTCTCGAGTCCCTTGACGATCTCGTCGTCGGCAACTCCGAATCGATAGACGATGTAATCGAGGTACGGCAGACGAAGACTCTGCGAGTCAACCTTCCAGTAGTTCGGGTTGTACTTCAGCTTGATCTGCTTGCCCTTCTGGAATTCGTTGACCACGAACGGTCCAGAGCTCGCGATGCCAGTAGCCGTCACGTCTATGTTGAGCGCCTCTTCGTACCGACCCTTGTCGATGAGCGCCTGCGGATCGGGTCCAGCCGAGATGATCGGCATCTGCGAGAGCACGTATCCTATGGCCGGGTACGACTCCGAAAATTCGAGCTCCACGGTCGACGCATCGATCTTGGCTACGTCCGGCAACCGGCCGCTGACCCGCAGCATGTCCGAGATCGGCGCACGCACGTCGTCATCGAGAGCAACCTTGAACGAATAGAGTACGTCATCGGCGGTGATGGTTTTCCCGTCCGAGAACGACAGACCTTCCCGAAGCCGAATCGTCACCTTTCGTCCGTTCGCCTCGAACGACTGAGCCAGTCCTTCCTGCGGCAGGATCTTCCCGGTCACCGGATTGAGGCCGATCAGTGGCGCATAGAGCTGGTGCAGCACCTCGCGAGTCGCCGCATCCGATCCGACATACGGATTGAACGTGGACAGCTCGCCATCGAGCGCAACGGTCAGCGTTCCGCCAAACGTCCCGGGTTGACCCTGAACGGTCAGGGCGCTCTGCGGAATGGCAATCGGGTCGCGCTTCTCCGCCTGAATTCCGGGATCGGATCCGCAGGCCGTCAGCATGCCCAAGATCAATGAGACGACCGCGAGCCGACGAAGGACAGCAGTGCGGGTATCAGTCATCGTTCTTCCTCGTTGAGTGTGAAACACAATGCTCCGCCGACATCCGACTCTTGCGAATACCGGAACGGAATCGCCGTGACAATGCGAACAGAGTGAGTGTGCGTTAAGGACGAAACCGGCCTGAATCGAGGCTGGCCGCGATTGTAGAAGCAATCGTTCAGAGTGACAAGTTGGGCCCCATGTTGGCGTTTCGCTGCATTTCCGGTTCGCCGAGTCTTCCCGGACGGCTTTCGTTGACGGGCGACGAACGCGTTTTGGACGTGGTCATGTCGGTGTATCGGCCGATCGCGGGCGATCTTTAGTGGCGTTTCGCCACTCAACCTTGGCTTGCATTGACAGTGCCGGCAACCGGCGACTAGCATTTGCGCTCACCCGTTCGACAACCTAATTCGTAGACACTCAAAAGGATTCCGGTCACAGCGCCATGTCGTACATCAACCGAGAGCGCCTTCGGCAGTACTTGCTCGACCTCGTTCAGATTGACAGCCACTCGCGGGAGGAAGGCCAGGTGGCCGCCCGCATCCGAGCCGACCTGGAGGCCCTCGGAATTGAGGTCACGGTCGACGACGCCGGAGTTGCCGTCGGAGGCGACACCGGCAACGTCATTGCGAAGATCAAGGGCACCGTTCCGGGAGCACCGGCGATCTTTCTGGCCGCCCATATGGACACGGTAGTGCCGGGCAAGGGAGTCAAGCCGGTCTTCGATGGCGACATCATCCGTACCGACGGGACGACCGTCCTCGGCGGAGATGACAAGTCGGGATGCGCCATCATCGTGGAGTGTCTGCGGACTCTCAAGGAACAGAATCTGCCGCATTCGGACATCGACGCCGTCTTCACCATCTGTGAGGAGGTCGGCCTGCTAGGTGCCAAACATCTGGACATGGACGGACTGCGTTCGACGTACGGCCTCGTACTCGACAGCGACGACGTCGGATACCTGTTCACGCGTGCGCCGTCCGCTGATCACATGGAATACACGATCCACGGCCTCGAGGCTCACGCCGGCGTCTGTCCCGAGAACGGCATCTCGGCGATCCAGGTGGCGGCAGAAGCCATCTCGGCCATGAAGCTCGGCCGGATCGATTTCGAGACGACCGCGAACATCGGCGTCATCGAAGGCGGAGCGGCGACCAACATCGTTCCGAATCGGGTCGTGCTGAAGGCTGAAGCCCGGAGTCACGACTCGTCGAAACTCGATGCGCAGGCCGAGCACATGCGGCGGGCGCTGCACGAAGCCGCGGCCCGACACACGGTCGTCGTCGATGGAAACGCCGTGACCGCCAGTGTCGAGGAACACATCACACGCGAGTATCACGCAATGAACGTTGCTGACGATTCGACCATCGTGCAGCTGGTGATGCAGGCGGCCTCCAACCTTAACCAGGAGGTCCAGACACTTGCGACCGGAGGCGGCTGCGACGCCAATGTTTTCAACAAGCGCGGACTGGAAGTCGCGAACCTCGGCACGGGCATGCAGGCGATCCATACGGTCAAGGAATGGCTCGACGTAAACGACATGTACCGTTCCGCGGACGTGGTCCTCGAGATCCTCAGACTCAACGCCAACATCACGAAGTAAACCACCGGCGATCGGGTCACTACGCCCCGTCGCATCGCCGTCGGCGCATCACCGGCGCCCGGCACAGAACCAGAGAACCATGGACATCACGCACATTCAATCGGCACTTTCGCAGCGCGACCTGGACGGCTGGCTCTTCTACAGCTTCCGCGGCTCGGACCCGATCGCAACGAACATCCTCGGCCTGCACGAAGGCCACGCTACGCGACGGTGGTTCTACTTCATCCCGGCGTCAGGTGAACCTACGAAGATCGTGCATTCCATTGAACGCGAAGCGCTCGATTCGCTTCCCGGAGAGAAGAAAGTCTATCTCCCGTGGGAGCAGCTGCACGGCCACGTCCGTGACGCGTTGTCCGGAGCAAAACGCGTCGCCATGCAGTATTCGCCTATGAACGCGATTCCCTACATATCTCGCGTCGATGCCGGAACGGTCGAGCTGATCCGATCGTTCGGTACCGAGGTCGTCGGTTCGGCGGACCTTGTCCAGGAGTTCGAGGCCGTCATGCGACCGGAGCAGTTACAGAGTCACCTCGACGCTGCCATCGCTATGCGGGCTATCGTGGACACGACGTACGCCGAGGTTGCCCGACGGATTCGCGACGGCGTCCCGACGCTCGAACGCGAGATCCAGGACTTCATGATGGGGCTTTACGCGAAGGCCAACCTCATCACGGACCACCCGCCGATCGTTGCAGTCGGACCGAACAGCGCGATGCCCCACTATTCGCCGCCGGAGCACGGGTCGGCTCCGCTCAAGCGCGGGGAACTCCTGCTGACGGACCTCTGGGCGAAGCTCGACACGCCTCATTCGGTCTACTTCGACATCACGTGGACGTGTTTCATGGACGACCACGTGCCCGAAGAGAACGCGCGCGTCTTCGACGTCGTTCGAGGCGGACGCGATGCGGGCATCGCGTTCGTCCAGCAGCGGGCTCGCGCCGGAGAGGCCGTCTACGGATGGGAGGTCGACAACGCGACTCGCTCCGCCATTGCCTCCGAGGGCTACGGGGACTACTTCATTCATCGGACCGGTCACAACATTCACGAGATGGTGCACGGTAATGGGGCCAACATCGACAATCTCGAAACTCGCGACGAGCGACGACTCGTGCCGAACACGTGCTTCTCGATCGAACCGGGCGTCTACCTTCCGGGAAAATTCGGAATCCGGTCGGAGGTCGACGTCTACCTGACCGAAAACGACGCCATCGTGTCTGGGCTCCCGATTCAATCGCACCTCATACCGGTGCTCTCGGAATACTGAAACTTCCAGCGCCCGGATTCAGTCCGCGCCCTCGGGAACGAGGGTGCGGATAACCTGCGCGAGCGATCGATCCACATAGGATCGCGGTCCCAGGCGGAGCTCGTAGCACGGTGTCCGCTTGCAGAATCGCCGCGAGCGTTCCGCGAGCAGGTCGGCCGGTGGCGCGGACTGGTCGACCGGGATCGTGAACGCGTCCGCCCCCTTTCGCCACGAGCCCGCGCCGAGCAGCGCATCGGGAATGCGGTCGAGCGCTTCCCTGGTTGAAAGCTTCCGCAAGGCGAACGTGTTGACCGCTTCATCGACGACCGGAAAGACGAGTGCGGATGCCCTTGTGCACGTTTGTTGGGACGCGCCGAGAATCTGCCGGTATTGCGCCGGGCTCAGAAAGTAGTTGCCGAAGGCGTTTTTCTCGATGGCGACTCCACGATATGGATTCGATTCGTCGAGCGTTCGCAGGTACGAGGCAAAACCTGAGTCGGAAAAGCGAGTCTCAAAGTCCGGACAGAGCTCCAGGGTCCCCGGCCGCACCGAGATTACCGTCGGGATGTTTCGGAGTGTTGGCGCGTCGCCGTCTCCGACGAAAACACGGTCGTTCGAAAGGTAGCGTCCCATTCCGCTCGAAAGGAGGTACGTGAGCATCGTTGTCTTGCCCGCGGCCTTGTGGCCGGCGAACGCGACGCCTCCTTCACCAACGGCGATCGCCGAAGCGTGAAGAAAGAGCCCTCGTCCGTGCAGGTAGTTCATCGCAAATTCGCGAACGACCCGGAGCAGCGATGCGCGAACCCGTAGGTTGGTAGGATGCGTCACGATCGTGACGCGCCGATGATCGGGCTCGATCGTGTACACGCACTCGAACTGCCGGTCGTCAACCGTCGTGGCCGTGCCGTTTCGATGAACGATCGGAAGACGGACAACGCTGCTGTCGAGTGCGAAACAATCGAGTAGCGCGCCGGTTGCGGCGCCGCCAAGGATTGCATCGTACCGGTCCGCATCGATGACAACATCGACCTCGCAGTCGACAGCCTTACTGTCGACCCGCTGAAAGTCCGGGACGAGAAACTCCTGCAGCCAGTCTCGATTGCCGGACGATCCACAGTTCGCCGCAATCGTCAGCCCATCGAAAGACAACGTCAGGTACGAATCTCCCGAGATCATCTCATTGGCCTTCGCACGACGGGTGCAGTTTCGAGCGTCCGTCCGCGAGCCCTCGCCTTCAACACGTGAAGCCTCCTCTTGAAGATCGCATAACGCCGGCCCGAGCGATACACCGCCATGCGGAACGGAAGCGAGAAGAGCCACCACGTCGCGACGCGAAATCGTGAGCACTCGTAAACGCGCGACGTCCAGTCCCGGTTCGCCATCGCGGCCGTTCCCGGCTCGAAGAACGTCGCGGCTCCGCCGTCGGGAAGCGGGACGACCAGGTCTCGCGCGGCGGCGACCATTCCGGCGGCTCCATGAAATCGGTCGCGACACTCGAGAAGGTCGAGGACGAGCGCGAGCACGTTGACGGTGACGGCTGCAATGCGCTCATTACGGCGATGCACGAGGAATTGGTTCCAGTCGATCGTCCCGTCCGCCACTTCGAGCACCCGAAAGAGGTCGACGAACGCACGTAGCCGAATCGCGCCCCGCTGGATGTCGCGAAACGTCGATAACGCATTGGATACGATCTCGTACTCGTGGGAGAGCACGTCGAAGCGACGGTCGAACAGCGTGTAGGGCTTTCGGCTGGCCCAGATTGCCGCCTCGTCCACACGAAACGACGGATGTCGGGAAAGAAGCCAGTGCAGGTCCACCGAGAATCGCGGCCGCACGTTACCGTAGTCGAAAGCGTGCGTGAATCGTGCCGTGAGCGCCCGGCTCACGAGCACTGCGGACCGGCGAAAGTAGCCACGGCGTCGAAGAACGCGATCGACCTGCCGTGCATCGTCCGTGCGCACGAGCACGTCGAGATCCCACGAGAACCGATTCTCGATGCCTCCATAGAACACGTCGGCAAAGTAGAGTCCCTTGAGCAGAATGAACGGAATGCCGGCCGCCTCGAGCGTGTCGGCGAGAAACCACAACTCGTCGAGGAGATGTCCCTGTCTCTCGCGCTGCTCCTCACGGTGCGTTTCGATGGCGCGTACGTGTTCGGGAGCGAAGGAGCGCTGCAGCGTCGGATTGCCAAGCAGAGGCGATATCTGGAACTCGAGCTTGTTGGCCGTGACAAAGGCCGCCACCGACACCGAATCGATCCGCGCGAATGCCTGCGCGGCATCGTCCGTGCGGTCGTTGAGAAGCGCAGCGAGCGCAGCACGGTTCGCGTCGAAGTCCCGGGATCGATGCGTCGTCATGCCCCGACCTCATACATCGAGCCGCGCAACTCCATCACTCCTCGTCGCCGTCTTCGCGACGGAGCGAGAAATACGACGCGACGGCTTCGTGGAGCCCCGGCTTCGGGCTCGACCATTCCCAACAACCGTCGCTACTAATGACGAGGTCGCGATCCGGATCGAAGTCGAAGTCCATGAGAAACCGATGCCGCGACGAGTACATTCGACTTCTCCACGATCCGTGCCAGACGTGCAGCAGCCTTCCGGGAACGTACCCGAAACGACCCCGAACGTCTCGGTGAAAAGGCTCGGCCCACCGAACGAAGTGCCGATGGTGCTCTGAGCCGACACCGACACTCCATTCGAAACAGGGCGACGACCAGTCTCCGCACGCCGCGTGCGCGACGAGGTGGTCACCGCCACCCACGACGCACGCGTCGTACAGGCCATGCGCCTCGAGAAGCTCACGACGCGCGGCCCTCGCAAATCCCGGCACTCCATGACGCAGAAAGTCGCCCGTGACCTGCAATGACGGATCGGTCGCGTGGCGCTCAGCGAACCCGGAAAGCACTCGGCCGGAGCCGTCGTCCGAGACCACATCCCTTGGCAACCAGACGACCGTTTCGAACGGCTGCACGAGTGGGACGATGTCGAGTTGCTGCGACGTCAGGATTGCCCACTGCGGATTCTCGAAGATGACGTCAAAGTCGATGCTGACGAGTTTGGTGAACTTCGCGGGTATGTGCGCCGTGGCCAGACTGAGCAGTCGCTCCTTCTGCCACATTGCGTCGCGCGCCCGCACACGCAGAACTGTCTCCGCCTCTGGAATCTCGAAGGCTCGATTCCCGAAGGCGCATTCGATCGTGAAGAGCGTCAGGTTACTGACCTCACAGCGCGCGGCGAAGTCTAGATAACGCTGTCGCTTCTTGGTGTATCCAGCCGGATTGAAATACGTCGTGACGAGGCAGAGATCGTCCGGCGCGTCGTCATTGTAGTTTCCAGTACGGCAGGTCATGTTGACAGACCCGCTGCACTGTTTCGATCGCCACGGAACACCCGTGGCGATCCGAAAAGGGATGGCGACTGTCCTGAATTCGATCTCATACCGTCGGAAACTGGCGCGTACCCTATCCCACGTCGCCACGGCGTGCCAATCCGTCCAGTGCCCGCAAGTCTTGTCGGAAGCACTCGTGAAATCAACACCACCAACTCGAGCACTCAGCACGGCCGGCCGCTAGCTACATTTGCGGTTCCGGGTCGGCCTGACCGCTCTCCGACCGCACGTCCCAGAACCGCGAACGCAGTGAGCGGCCAGCCTTGCATCTCACGGCAAGTGGTTGTACCTCGCGTCCGATCCGCCTTCCGCCACCACAAAGTCCTGGATGAGACCCGTCCGCAGGCCGCTCGGTACTGCCCGCGGTTCTGTAACTGCAGGCGATCTGCGTCAGGTGAAGTTGTTGTCTTCTGTGTTGAACCAATGAACGGATCGATAGGTACTTTCCTTCTCTCGAGAGGCTGCGTACCATTCGCCAAGATGAGACTTTGGTGCCTTCTCGCCGTGCTTGCCCTCGCCGTCGGCTCTTCCGCGACCGTACGCGCGCAGGATGGTGTGGACAGACCCCGGCGCGTCACTCCAGGCCTGGACGGACAGGATGGTCCCCTCCAACTGCGTGCGGATCTCATCACCCTGACGGTTTCGGTGACGAGCCCGTCCGGTCGGCCGGTGACGGGACTCCGGCCCGAATCGTTCCGCGTCCTCGAGGACGGCGTATTGCAGAAGATCGAGTTCTTCGAGCCCGTCAGCGACCCGTTTTCGCTGCTGCTTCTTCTCGATACGAGCGGTTCCACGCTCAACGACATCGGACGGATGCGCTCTTCTGCCGGCGAATTCGTGGCCAATCTCGGCCAGACTGACCGGCTTGGCATTGGGTCGTTCAGCCGGGGCATACAGTTTCCCGACGAGCTTACGAGCAATCGTTCGTTGCTCGAGAGACACGTCGCGGATATCGGTCCGACGAAGGCGCGCGATCCGGGGGCAAGCCGCTTCGACTCCAACACGGGCACGTCCTTCTATGACGCCGTGCTGCTCGCCCTCACCGACAGTCCGTTGTCGATAGACACGTCGTCTCGCCGCCGCGCGGTGATCGTGTTCTCGGACTGCGTGGATTCGACGAGTTCTTTCGACTTCGAGAAAGTCGTCGAGGTGGCCGAGCGTTCGGGTATCTCGGTTTACGTCGTCCTCCTCGATACCGAAAGTTTCTCGGAGCGACTGTTGACGCAGCCGGACGGCGATGAGGACCGCATCAACTTCTCGAAGAGCCAGCTCTCCCGCTTCTACGAGACGTTCGCGCCCGACAGCCCCGACCGTGGCCGCAGTCCGTCGGGATACACGGTTCTCGAGCGGCTCGAGATCAATCGATCGCTCTACTCGCTGGCTCGCGAACAGGCGTCGGTGCTCGCTGCCAAAACCGGGGGCCGACTCTATCCGGTTGCAAGTCTCGCCGATGCGGGAGCTGCCTACCGGGCGATCGCATCGGAGCTTCGAACGCGGTATTCGATCGGCTACTACCCCACGAACAACCGGCACGACGGTTCCTGGCGCAAACTGAACGTCCACGTGCCGGAGGCCAGCTCAGCTGTAGTCGTAACGCGGCCGGGATACTGGGCGCCGAAGGACTAGTCCCCCGATTCACATCGATGGCACCGTCTGAGCTCGACGAAGTGGATCGCTGAAGGCTCGATGCATTCGAGATGTCGGGACTGGTCGACCGCGGAGCGGTCGAAGGAAATAGCCGTGGGTCGCGGGGGCGAGTGCAAC
>CAZXLQ010000125.1:0-13979 GCA_964641945.1 uncultured Clostridia bacterium | reverse complement strand
CCCCCGGGGCCCCCGGGCCGCCCCGCACCCGCCACCGCAGTGAGCGGTCGGCCGTGCGGACCCACCACTGGACGGGAAACGCAAGGCCACGACGCAACTGCCCGTGAACAGCCGAATCGAGTCCTTGCAGAGGCCAGAGCTGCGCTCGGGGTTCCAGGCCTTCCGGCACGTGCCGCGATGGTCGCAAACCTCAGGTCCGACCTGCCAACATCTGCCGGAGGAGCTCCACTTTCCCTCGAATGGCCGCGGTGTCCTCGATGAGTTGCCACAGCAACCAACGCAGCGTGTGCGTTTCCGTCGATCCTTCGCGTGTGAATCCGCGGTTGAGATCCGCGTCGGTTCGCTCACGCAACCAGGACTCGAACTGACCGTGCGCCCAGGCTATCTCTGCAATCAGCCGGTTCGGGCTCTTTCGAGGAGCCAGGTCCGGCGTGCTGAACCCGAAGCGCGTCGAGATCTCATCCGGCACGGCCGAGCCCATGAGAACCTCGTGGTGGACACGAACGACCGCTGCGCCAGCCTCGAGCAGCAGCGAACCAATCGCAGGCGCTCCATCGAATGGGCGCCAGACGACGTCATCGAGCGTCAGACCGTCCGTGACGTCCGATAGCGTGTCTCGCTGCTCGAACAGTCGGCGGGCCAGGCGGCCGACGCCAGGTGAAAGCCCTGGCCACGGTTCGACGTCCGCGGCGATGCGCATGGCGATCGAGCCGTCGAGAGTCCCGCTCGCCGAATGCGACAGGAACCCGTCTATGGCGTCCACGAAAGCTTCCGGCTGCTCGAATGTCGGCAGGTGTCCGCAGGGCTCCAACGGTTCGACGCGGGCCCGGGCCAGTTCCTCGTGCGCGCGAGTCGCCGCGAGCGGCGAAACCACAGGATCATCGGCGCCCCAGATGATGAGCGTAGGTGCAGTGATCCTGGCAAGACGATGCCCGACCGGATGGTGGAGCAACGACGTCATCGCATCCTCGACGGACCTCGCCCACGCGCGGTAGGCGACGCAGTGCGCGAGCTCTTCACGCAGCTGAAGCTCCGCCTCGAGCAGGTCGTTCCATCCGGCGGCGAGCGCCTGGTACCAGGCACGGCGCCCCGCCCGATCGAGGCCAACCAGCACCTCGCTGGTCCAGCGCTCCATGGCCGTGGCCATCTCGGCTTCGGTCAAACGGTCGACCGCGGGAATCGCCGAGAGGACGAGCCGGTCCACGCGCTCCGGATACTCGGACGCGAATCGCACCGCCACAGCCGCGCCGAGTCCGTGGCCGACGAGTGATGCCCGGTCGATATCGAGCGTCGTCAGCAATCCTCCAAGCAGATTCGTGTAGAGCACGACGGCGTCATCGATCGGAGGTCGGTCGGACTTGCCGAACCCCAGGAAATCGAAGCCGATGGCGCGACGCGTCGCGCCGATGCGCTCATAAGCCGCCGCGAAGGCGTCGAGGTCGCTGGCAACGTCGTGCAGGAATACCACGGGCTCGCCAGCGAACTCGTTGACGTCGACGTAGGCGTGGCGGAATCCGTCGACAACGGCGAAACGCGCCGGGTAGCGATATGGTACGTCGAGGAAGTTCACGAACGGTGTCTCCGATGCATCGAGCCCTGGGGAAGGCCGTAATCTGGACAGCTGCGTCGGGGGAAGCGCGCCGGGCCGATCATACCGCACGGCGCGGCGGATCGTCCTGCAGGTCGGTCCGAATGAGGCACCGGCGGCCTTGGGGCGGAGCGCCATCGAGCCCCTCCCGCTCGGATTTGCGACCTGACGAGTCCGAAAGCCACGTGGTATTCTCCGGCGCCGCCCGCGGACACCGCTTGAAGGAGATCGATGATGACCACGGAGAACCGCTCCCACTTCGAGCACCTCATCGCCGAGATCTCGGCGCTCGAAGAGACGATTCGCCTCGGCGGTGGTGCTGACAAGATCGAACGACAGCACAGTCAGGGAAAACTCACCGCGCGTGAGAGGATCGCCCTTCTGCTCGATCCCGGCTCGCGCTTTCAGGAGATCGGACTGTTCGTCGCCTACGATCAATATGACGGCCAAGCGCCTGGCGCCGGCGTCGTGACCGGAATTGGCAGGTGCGGTGGACGCGAAATCGTGGTCGTTGCCAATGACGCGACCGTCAAGGCAGGCTCGTGGTGGCCCGAGACGATAAAGAAGATGCTGCGCGCGCAGGAAGTCGCGATGCGCTGCAGGGTGCCGATCGTCTATCTCGTGGATTCCGCAGGTGTGAACCTTCCGTATCAGGGCGGAGTCTTCCCCGGACAATACGGCGCCGCGCGCATCTTCTACTACAACTCGATCATGCGCCGGTTCCTGCACGTGCCCCAGATCTCGGCGGTCATGGGACAGTGCATTGCCGGCGGCGCGTACCTTCCGGCGCTCTCCGACGTGATTCTGATGGTCGAGAACTCGTCGTTCATGGGCCTCGGCGGACCGAATCTGGTAAAGGGAGCGACTGGCCAGACGGTCGACGGCGAAACACTCGGTGGTGCTAGGACACACACGGAAATCAGTGGCGTCGCGCACTACCGTCTCGCAACTGACGAAGCCTGCATCGAGAAGATCCGCGAGATCGTGACCGAACTCCCGCCCGCGCCGCCGCTCAAGGTCACGTTGGCCGCGCCTGCGGCGTCGAAACGGCCAGAGTCGGACATTCTCGATATCCTGCCGGCCGACCACCGCCAGCCTTACAACATGTATGACGTGTTGTCGTGCCTTCTCGACGACGGGCATCTCGACGAGTTTCAGGCGGACTACGCGAAGGAGATCATCACGGGGCACGGCCGCATCCACGGACTGCCGGTCGGCGTGATCACGAATCAGCGGAACCTCATCAAGCGCCCGTCCGGACAGCCGCCGCGATTCGGTGGAATCGTGTACACCGAAAGCGCCGAGAAGGTCGCCTACTTCATCGAGACCTGCAATCGGCACGGTACCCCGCTGCTCTTCCTCCAGGACGTCTCGGGTTTCATGGTCGGCACCGACGCCGAGCACTCCGGCATCATTCGCGCGGGGGCGCAGTTCGTTGAAGCGATGGCCACGGCATTCGTCCCCAAGATCGTGCTGACGCTCAATCACGCCTCGGGAGCAGGCTACTACGCAATGGCGGGCCAGGGATTCGATCCGGACTTCATCTTCACGTGGCCGACCGGGCGTATGGGAGTGATGGAAGGAGAGTCGGCAGTCGTCGCGACATACGGCACGCAACTCGCAAAGTTGAAGAAGGAAGGAAAGGAACCGGACGACAAGCTAAAGGCTGCGATGGACGCAACGCGGGCCGACTACGAGCACCAACTCGACGCTAAATACGCGGCGGCTCGAGGTTATGCCGACGCCATCATCCTGCCGGGCGAGACTCGCGCCGCACTCGAGCTTGCACTTCGAACGTCGTTGAACAATCCGGGAGCCCACGTCGGGCAGTTCGTCCTCGAGCGATAGACGATTCAGCTTCGTCTGCTATCTTTGACGGGCCGGAATCTCCGTTAAGACCGTCCTCGCACTCGCGCGGACAGGGACACCTTAAAGAATGACCATTCGAGGATCCATGCCGCCCGGGCGGCTCGCGGTCGCCGTTGCGTGCGTGGCCTCCGCGATGCTGCTCGTCGAGATCATTGTCACCCGACTTTTCTCGGTACTGTTCTACTACCACTTCTCCTTTTTTGCCGTTTCACTGGTGATGTCCGGCCTGGTGATCGGCGGAATCCTCGCAGCGCGCACGGATCCGCGCGAAGGCTCGGAAGAGTTCTTCGAACGGAGTCTATCGGTGCTCAGCGCCCAGTTCTCCGCTCTGATCATCGTTGCACTGGTCGCCATCACCACGTTCACGCAGCCTGACATCGGCGGAGCGCCGTCTCTCGTAATGGTGGCCCTGTACGGACTCATCTTCCTTCCGGGACTCATCGCGGCAGGCTCGTTTCTGGCGATGGCTTTCGCGCGCAACAAGGAGTGGATCGGCACGCTCTACGCGTGGGACCTCGTCGCGGCCGCGGTGGCATGTCTCTCGGCCATCGCGCTCCTCAGGCTGCTGCAGGGCCCGGTGGTCCTGCTCGCTCCGGCACTCATTGCGGCTGTTGGTGCGCTGATACTGGCACGAGGCCGTCGTGAGCAGATTGCCGGTGTCGCCCTTGTCACACTCTCGGTCGCGATGATCGCCGTGAGCGCCTCAGGCGGGCACACGCTCTTCAGGATCACGCCAGAGGGCCTTCGTAAGCCAATCCTCGAACGCTGGAACGAGCACAGCCGGATCATAGCTTTCAAGGACGACTCGGCGACCCGCGAACTCATTATCGACCGGGCGGCCGCTACGTACATGCGATCGATGCCGTTGAAACCCGACGGCTCACTTCCCGAGCCGGATCCGGCCTGGCGCAAGGGTGCCCAGTTTCCGGTCTATGCGGTGGAACGAAAGCTCGACAATGTCGCGATCATCGGAGTCGGCGGCGGCCAGGATCTGCTTCCTCCAGTCTGGTACGGAGCGAAGCGAATCGACGGCTACGAGCTCAACAAGACTTTCATCGACCTGATACAGACCGACTTCAAGGACTTCAACTCGCTTGGCGCCCGCCCCGAGGTGCACCTCATTCACAGTGAAGCCAGGGTCGGGATCGCCCACTCGGGCCGACAGTACGACGTCATCCAGGCGTCGATGATAGACACGTGGGCGGCCACGGCCAGCGGCGGATTCGTGCTGTCGGAAAATGGGCTGTACACCCGCGAGGGCTGGCAGGTGTTCCTTTCGCACCTGACCGACAACGGCATCCTCACAATGACGCGGTGGCATATCGCGGATGCTCCTGCCGAGACTCACCGACTGCTCGCACTTGCCGCCGAGAGTCTTGCGGACGCCGGTGTTCCGGATCCGCGAGGACACATCGTTTTCCTTCGGTCGACCAAGCTCGAGGAGGGTATAGCCTTTACGCGTCGTGAAGTCTCTACGTACGGCACGATTCTCGTGTCGAAAACGCCGTTCGACGTGGCCGAGATCAACAGATTGCGTGTCTGGTGTGACACGATCGGCGGCGAGTTGCTCGCCGGGCCCGGCGTGCCGTCGTCGGACCCCGTCTTCGATCGGATCCTGGATCCGGCGACGCGTCAGCAGGCGATCGACGCCAGCGTGTTCAACATTGCCCCGCCTACCGACATGCAGCCGTATTTCTTCCTGCAGATCCGGCCATCCGACCTCGTAAACCTGCGACGAACGGACTTCGGTCACATTACGGACATCACGTTCAACGGGGTGCGCGTGATGATGATCCTCGGGGCGTGCGCTCTGTTGCTCGTCATAGCGGTCCTGATGCTGACCGTTTTCACACTGCCGGGATCGCACGCAACGGCCGAGGGCCGCCGAGTCTACCGGTGGATGAGCCTCTACTTCCTCGGAATCGGTTTCGGTTACATCCTCATTCAACTCGGTCTCCATCAGCGACTCATCATCATCCTCGGACATCCGACGCTGGCGCTCTCTGTCGTGCTCTTTTCCATGCTCCTCGGGACGGGTCTGGGTGCCGCGCTCTCGGGACGGCTCTTCCCGACTGCGGACATGCGAAGGGTCGCGGCCGTGCTCGTCGGCACGCTCGTGCTGCTCTGGCTCGCGATTCCCTTCTTTCCCTCGTTCGACTCGATTGGGTCGTACGGACTGCGCCTTGGCGCCATCGGCGCGATGCTGGTCGTCATCGGCGGCGTCCTCGGCTTCGCCTTCCCGGCTGGCGTCCGACACGTCGCGCCGACCGGCGAGTGGGCGGTCCAGAAGATGTGGGCAATCAACGGCGCCGCATCGATCGCCGCCTCGGTGTCTGCCGCGATCATCGGCCTGACGATGGGCACTCGCAACGTCGTGCTCTTCGGCGTGCTCTCGTACGTCGTTGCCGGCATCGCCGGCATCGTCGCGCAGACGGCCGCTGATCGCGGCGATCTGGAGTCCGACGTCGTCGCCGAACCCGCACCGGAACCGGCCGCGTGAGGCTCAGCGGGACGGGCGCGCGTCCGTCCCGTTACAACATTCCTCGCTCTTTCACTTCGAGGTACTTGTTGACGAGAGAGAGCGAGAGCCGGCCAACCGGCACGTCGAGCGCGAGCCCTCCGGCGTGCGTGATCCGTCGCAGCGCCGCCTCCCTCTGCCGAAGCAGCTCCTCGGCGACCGACTGTCGATAAACGTCGGCGACCGTCGTCGGGACGTCGCTCACGACGGCTCGCAGATCCGAGTCACCTATCGTCACGATCAGCGGAAGGTGTCGCGGAATCAGGAGCCGCGTGTACGCGAGCAGTTCGGCGGACGCTTCTTCGTCGACGAGATCGGTCAGGATGATGACGAGCGAGCGCCGCCGGCACGCCGTTCCGAGGTGGTTGAAGGCGCGGGCATAACTAGGCTCGATCATGGCCGGCTCGATCGCGTAGAGCGCCTCGAGAATCGCCGGCAACTGGTCACGCGTGTGCGACGGCGGCAGGTACGTAAGGACTTTCCGGCTGAACGTGAGCATGCCGACGTTGTCGTGTCCGGCAAGCGCCACGAAAGCAATCGAGAGCGCCGCGTTGATCGCGTGATCGAGTTTGGTGAGGTCACCTATGCGCGCCGTCATCAGTCGGCCCGTGTCGAGCATTATCATCACATTCTGACTGCGCTCGACGGTGTACTCGCGCGTGATCAGCTTTCCTCTCCGCGCCGAAGCAGTCCACGAGATGTGGTGAATCTCGTCGCCGTTGACGAACTCTCGCATGGACTCGAATTCGCGGCCCTGCCCCTTGATCCGCATGCGTCGCTGCCCGAGTCGCAACTGCTTGTTGCGGAATGCGTAGAGCTCGTTCTTCTTTGCTTCGCGAATGTTCGGGTAGACGCGGACGTCCCGCGCCGCGGGCCATCTAACCTGGCGCCAGACAAGGCCGAGCGGCCCCCGCACGCGCCCCAGCACGTCGCCGAATCCGTAGCTTCCGCGGTTCGTCGGATGGAGCGCGTACGCGAAGTCGCCAGTCCCCCCGCTCCGGAGGCGCAGCGACGCTTCTCTCGACCCGTTGAGCCGCATCGCGTGCGGGTATTCGTCCTTTGCGCGAATCGCAAGCGGGCGGCGCGCACGGTTCGTCACCTGAACGACGACCTCATTGTCTGCGCCGAGCGACATCCGCTCGTCGGCCCGGCGCTCGACGTCGATACGATCGTTGCGTTCGGTCAGGAAGTAATCGACGACGGCCGAGCCCATCAGCACGGCATCGTAGAGAATTGCTACGAGGAGAAACTCGCGTCCGACCCAGGCCATCGAAAGCAGAACGAAGCCAAGTCCGAGAAGGAGGAAGAACATGTTCGTGAAAACGAAAGGCATGTCGAATCGGCTCCTCGGTATGGAACGTGGCCTGAGTGTCTAGACCCGCGCCTCAGCGCGGCACCTCGACGCCTGCGATCAACCCGGTCAGGACCTGGTCCGACGTCTGGCCTTCGATTTCGGCTTCGGACCTCAGAACAATGCGATGGCGGAGGACCGGAAGTGCGATCTCCTTGACGTCATCAGGTACGACGAACTCGCGACCGCGCATCGCGGCCATCGCCTTGCACGCGAGCAACAATCCGACGCAGGCACGCGGACTCGCTCCCCAGGCGATGTTCGGAGCTTGCCGCGTGCGCCGGACGATGTTGACGACGTACCGCCCGATTCCCTCCTCGACTCGAACGCCGCGGACCTCTGCGCGGCATTGACCGACGGCTGCCGGGTCCGCAAGCGGTCGCAGATCCACGGCATCGAGCCGGCGCGCATTGAACCCCATCTGCCAGAGACGGACTACCTCGAGCTCCTCCTGCTCGGTCGGATACCCGACGAGGATCTTTAGAAGGAAGCGATCGAGCTGAGCTTCAGGAAGTGGATAGGTCCCCTCGTATTCGATCGGGTTCTGGGTCGCCAGCACCGTGAAGAGCGGTGACAGGGGGTGCCGCTCGCCGTCGATCGTCGTCTGCCGCTCCTCCATCGCCTCGAGCAGCGCGGCCTGGGTCTTCGGAGGCGTTCGATTGATTTCGTCGGCAAGAAGCACATCGGTGAAGATCGGCCCCTGGCGCAGCGTGAACGCACTGGTCCCGAGATTGAAGATGTTCGTTCCCGTCACGTCCGCGGGCATGAGATCCGGCGTGAACTGGATGCGATTGAAGCCAGCGCCGAGGATCCGGGCCAGTGCCTTGACGGCAAGCGTCTTGCCCGTTCCGGGTACGCCCTCGATGAGAACGTGCCCGTCGGCGAAGAGAGCGACAAGCACCTGATCGATGAATGCGTCCTGGCCGATGATGACCTTTCGCATCTCGGTGCGGATGTGTTCTGCGACGTGGGCAACAGTTGCGGGCAAGAGGGGATCCTTTCTCGGCCGTGGAGTGTGCGGCCGCCACTCTAACCCAAGTTCGGCACGAATGCCCGCAAGCGCGGTGTTGGTCAACAGCTTAGTACGGTGAGCCTTTGCGCCTTTGCAAGACCTCTGAGACTCTGCGGGAATCTCCGGCGTTGAGCATGAGTTTCTCGCAGAGATGCAGAGTTCACGCAAAGGCACAGATGCGGCAACGACGCACTCTCCGGAAGCCGAGGGCCTCCGGAGAGTGGCGATTCAGGACCTCAGAACGAGATTCTGGCTGCAAACTGCACGACGCGTGGCGCGTTGAGAGTCTGCGTCACACGTCCGAAGTTGACGCTGTTCACATCCTGTGACGTGATGAAGAAGACCGGCGTGTTCAGGACATTGAAGAACTCGAACCGCAATTGAGCGCTGACGCGCTCCGTCACGGCAATGTCCTTGATCAGGCTCGCGTCCCAGTTGAAGTTCGAGGGCGCGTTGAACTGCAGGAACTGAAGCGACCCCAGTTGTCCCGGCCCCGGCAGGAAAAACGCCTGGCCCGGGAACGGATCCTGTCCCGGAGGCGCCACCGCACGGCCATCGGGACCGATGACCGATGGATCGATGTAGAACACGCCGTTCGGTGTTCTCCGAATGCCGAACAGATCCTTGATCTGGTCGCGAGTCAGCGACGAGTCGACCTGCGTCGAGCCCGGCGTGTACACGCCCCAGTTCGAGTTCACCGAAATCGGGGCACCGCTGTTCCAGTTGAGGATCGACGTCATCGTCCACCCGCTCGCCAGATGCTCGAGAACTGAGTTTTCGGGATCCCATCGCTTGCCTTCGCCGAACGGGAGCTCGTAGATCACGTTCGCCTTGAAGTTGTGCGTCGTGTCGAAGAGTAGCCGGCGCTTGTCGTAGTTGAGGTTGTTGATGTTGAACGGGAAATCCTGGCGCTGCTGCTGTGTGCCGACGCCGAACCCGTAGGCCTTGCCGAAAGTGTAGTTCGCCTGGAATCCGAGGTCCTTCGAGAAGCGGCGCCGCACTTCCACCTGCAACGCGTTGTAGTTCGAGAACGCTTCGTTGCCGAGCACGAGCGAGAAGAACGTGCTCGGATTCTGGACGAAGATGTCCGAGCCACCGAATCCGTTCAGGAAATAGATCTGCCCGAGATCGGCCGCGCGTCCCTGCTGGATGAACTGTCGGATCGTAGAGTTCGTGAGCAGTCCGCCCGCCTGGAGCGACGCGAAGACCGGAAGCGGCAGGCTGCCGCGAATGTTCGGGTTGTACCGCGGATCGAACACGCCGGTGCTTGCCTGCGCCAGGTAGCCGTTGCGCTGCGCCTGCGCGACGTCGTCGGCAAATCCGTTCGAGATGACGTTGATGTCGTTGTAGTTGATGTTCGACAGCAGGTCGCGCCCGCGGTTGCCGACGTAGCGGATCGCGAGGGCTGTATCCCAGCCGAGCTCGCGTTCAATGCCGACGTTCCACTGCTGGTAATACGGCGTCTTGAGCTCGGGATCGATCCCCGCGATGAACAGCTGGTTGTTCTGGGCGAACGCTTCACGATACGAAAGCGGTATCTGGACGTCCGGCGGAGCAAGCTCGGTGTTGAGCACCGTGTTGATGTCGCGCGCGAGCAGACCGAACGTGTCGCCGGTTGCGATGTTCGTGTTCAGTCCCGGGTTCGTCTCTGCGACGAGCTGGACGGCGCGGACCGACTCGTCGTTGATGAACGCGATCGAAAACCCGCCGCGGACCACCGTCTTTCCATCGCCGAACACGTCCCAGGCGGCGCCGAGGTTTGGTCCGAAGTTGTTCTTGTCCGGCTTGAAGTAGAAACCGTCTACGAAGTCGAACGTGCCGTTCGGATCGATCGCCGAGCCTATGCCGCCGGAGCCCGTCGGCAGCAGGCCGCGGTTCTCGGTCTCGCGCAGTGGCGAGATGTAGTCCCATCGCAGCCCCAGGTTCAGCGTGAGGCGCGAATTGAAACGCCACGTATCCGACACGTAGAGCGCGTATTGATTGATCACGTTCTCCTGGAGCTGCTGGATCGGCTGGAAAACGAGATTGTCCTTGGACGGAACGTTGTACTCGCGGGTCGCCGAATCGATGATGCCCGCGAGCGTAGCGATGAGCGCGTTGGCGTTCGCAACCGTATTCGGGGATGCGCCCGCCGGATTCGGGAAGTCGCCGGAGCCGACGACGAAGGCGTCCGGCGTCGCCGTGTTCGACCCGATGGCGATCCGCGGGATGAGGTTGAAGCTCTTCACGTTGCGGAGATTGACGAAATCGGCGCGGAACCCGAAGCGCAGGAAGTGGTCGCCCGTGATGTACGAGGCGTCGTCGATGACCGACGTCACGATGGTTCGCCGCAGCTGCGGATCGAAGGCGACCTGCGGATCGGTGTTGAGCGGGAAGACGACGAAGTACGGAATGTCCTCCGGTTGATCGACGCCGAACAGAACCGACGAATTGTTGACTCCCGCGCGCAGGTCGTTCGTCAGACGGTCCGTCACGTTCCAGTTCCACCCTACGACGCCGAAGTGCACCGAGCTCGTCGTGAACCCGGTCGCCACTTCATTGAAGCTGCCGTCGATGTCGGCGCGCGCGTCTCGCTCGCCTGTGTACTGGTAAACCGCTTCGAGGTTGTGACGATCGTTTATGACGTAGTCGAGCCGTGTCGTGCCCTGGTTGCGATTCGTCGGAGTCGACTTGTTGAAGCTGTAGCCCGACGTGACCAGTCCGTCTCCGGCCAGGTCGCTGTTGGGCAGCGGCACCTGGGCGAGCAGCGACTGCGTGATCGGATCGAGCGCAAAGTCGCGGAGCTGATGGAGGTTCACCGAGCGCACCTGATTCGTCACCGAATCGAGATACTGGAACACGCCCGAGCGCGCTTCCGGAGTCAGCACGGTTGTCGTGAACGGCGTCGACGAGCGCTCGCGGAATCCCTCGTAGGATCCAAAGAAGAAGAACTTGTTGCGGCCGTCGTAGAGGTTCGGGATGTACACCGGACCGCCCACGGCGAAGCCGAACTGATTCCGTATGAGCTGCGGCCGCTCGATGCGCGGCATGGCCGCGTTGTTGAACCAGTCGTTGGCCCCGAAGGCGTCGTTGCGGTGGTACTCGAAGACTTCTCCGTGCAGATCGTTCGTGCCGGACGGCGTGACGAGCCGGATCGACGAGGCGCCGGACTGGTCTGACGACGCATTCTGCGACGTGACCGAGAACTCGCTGACACCCGAGACCGTTGTCCGATTCGGCGAGAACGACAGTGCGTTTTCGCGCACGGCATAGTCCTGAATCGGAATGCCGTCCTGGGTGATCACACCCGAAGAGCTGCGCTGGCCGTTGATCGTGACACCGGCGCGGCCGTTCGGAACGGTGACTCCCGGTTGAAGCTGAATGAGCTGAAGTGGATTGCGGCCGTCGAGCGGAAGCTCCGAGACCTGCCTCGGAGTGACGGTATTGGTGAGCTCGGCGTTCGTCGAAGTGACGATGTTCTCGCCAGCGGTTACGGTAACACTCTCGGATACGCCGCCGGCTGCGAGCTCCGCGACCAGACCGTATGACTTGCCGACCTCGATCACGACCTGTTCGAAATTGGACGTCTGGAAGTTTGCGGCCTCGACCGTCACCGTGTAACTCCCCACGGGAAGCAGCGGAAACGTCGCGACACCGGTCTCGTTCGAGACGGCCGTGGAGGACTGTGCGGTGCCGAGGTTGGTCGCGGTCACCGTTGCACCAACGATGGTCGCACCGGCCTCGTCCTTGATCGTGACGATGAGGCTGCCGTTGGAGCCCTGCGCTGCCATCGCCCGTCCCGACCCGATCGAGGCGGAACCGCTGGCAAACGTCGCGATGAGTGCGATGAGGGCCACCATCCTGCGCGTAGTGAAGTGAAATTTCATGGGAATCTCCTTACTCTCGGCTTCCACCCTGTGAAGCCCGACCCTTGCTGGATTCGCACGTGCTCGAATTCCGAAAGCACGTTGTTCCACAGCAGCGGTGCAACGAGTGTTCCAGCGGACCGAGCGGTGTCGATCGTTGATTTCAGGAGACTTGCGGATTCCGGCAAACCCATCGAAACCGAGAAGCTCAACCAGAAATATGAACGAATCCGAGAATCAGATTTTCTGTAAACCGCTGATTACGAGAGAGTTACATTTGTTACGTTTGAGCCGGAGCCGGAGCGGTATCTGTCCGTGAGGAGACGGCGCGGCGACGGCGTGATGGCCGGACGCCGCGGATCTCGAGCCGGACCCGAGCGTTACCGCGCCCGGTACTGATACACAACGCTCGCGTCTCCAAAGACACGCAGCGGGCACGACCAGGATTGACCGGCTGGCACACGAGCGTCGAGCATCGGTACCGGGCGCGGTGGCGCTCGGGTCTCTCCGTCGGTTCGTCCGGCATGCATCGCCATGTTTGATAGGCAATCCGGCCTATCGCCTATCGCTCCGCGTCCTCAATCTCGTGTCGATGTGAAGATTTTCGCGATTTTTTCTTGCGCAACGCGTCAAGTCTCGCGTACAGTGCGGTTTGCCCCAACCAGCCAGGTTTAAGGACACACCAACAGCGTGGGAGTTCTCTCGATTTTCCCGGGAATTCGCCGGCGGATTGCGGACCCTGATCTAGCGATTGATCTCGGAACCGCAAACACCCGCATGTACGCAGCAGGAAAGGGGCTTCTTGCTGACGAACCGTCCGTCGTTGGAATCAGTGCCGAGACCGGCTTCGTCGAGGCCATCGGGTCACGCGCGGCCAGTCTGGCCACGAATCCCGACGAGAGCTTCCGGTCGGTGTTTCCGTTGCGTGCCGGGGTCATCGAAGACCTCGACGCGGCGGCCGCACTGCTGACACCACTCTTCCGGCGCGCCAAGCGTTTCGGATTGATTCGTCCTCGGGTTCTCGCCTGTGCGCCGACCGATGCCTGCGATGAAGAGCGCGCGGCGATCGTCGAAGCAGCATCGCGAGCGGGCGCCGCGTCAGTGACGATCGCGCCTGAGCCGTTGGCTGCGGCGATCGGTGCGGGTCTCGACGTCTCTTCCCCCTATGCCCAGATGATCGTCGACGTCGGCGACGGCGTGACCGACATTGCCGTCATCTGCTCGGGCGAGGTGATTCTGGCATCCGCGGTACGAACTGCCTGTAGCGACCTTCATACTGCGGTTCGGCGCTCGATCGTCGACTCTCACGGTGCGTGGCTCTACATGCGGGAGGCCGAGCGCCTCACGCGCACGGTCGGCGTCGCCCGCGGAGAGCGACCGGTCCGTGAGCACACGGCGCGGGGCGCGGATTGCAGAACGGGGCGAGACACGCGAATCACGGTAAGCAACCGCGAAGTATCGGCCGCGATGGATCCGATCGTCGATACGATCATCGGAGCCGTGCTTCGTGTCGTAGCCGATCTACCGAGCGGTACATCGTGCGAGGTCATCGAGAGCGGGGTGTGCCTGACCGGTGGCGGTGCCGCACTTCCAGGGCTTGCAGAGCTCCTTGCGAAGGAAACCCAGCTCGACGTCAAGCCTGCGGCGGATCCGCTCCGTGCCGTGATCAACGGCGCGCGACAGATGCTGACGGTCTGCAATCGAACCGGCCTCTGGATGAACTGAGCCGGGCCGTTGGCCGGGCCTTTACGGGGACCGCGCTCCCTACCGCACGTCCCAGAACCGCGAACGCAGTG
>CAZXLQ010000124.1:0-14050 GCA_964641945.1 uncultured Clostridia bacterium | reverse complement strand
AGCGTGGTGTTTTGAACGTTGGGAGCGCCGGATCGTTGCACGACGGGTCCGGCGCGCGCGCAGTCTACCCCGATTTGCGAGGCAATCGCGAACTAATCACGAATGAAGGTCGGCGGCCCTTCCAGGGCCGATGGTGGACATCAGCCGCGCGTGTCCGTATCTTTACGCGGTTCCAGAGTTGCCAGCGCGTCGAGTACGCGGGGTCGCAACACCCACTCCAACGAAGTCACGAGGTTCGAATGCAAACGAAGCGTGCCGTGCTCTGCGCAATGGCCGTGCTGCTGATGGCAGCGCTGCCGGTCCAGGCCCAGACGAAGAAGCTCTCGATCGACGACATCTTCGACCCGGCGCGCCGGGTCAATTTCACGGGCACCGTGCCGTCGATCACCTGGATGCCCGACGGAGCGTCGTATCTTCTTCGAAATGCGCCCGCTTCAACGGAGCAGGGAATTCTGCTTGTCGATGCCGCCAGCGGTTCGTCGCGTCCGTTCCTGGACGTGGCTCGAATGGCGAATGCGATCGGCGAACTGCCCGGCGTTTCGGCGGGAGATGCCGCAAGCGTCGCCGGACAACGATGGTTCACGTATCACGCCGATACTTCGACGATCGTGTCCGAGCTTGGCGACGACCTGATCGTCTACAACGCCAGCGCGGGCAAGGCAGTGCGGCTGACCTCGGCGCCCGGTGAAGAGACGAACGCGTCGTTCAGCCCGAATGGAAAGTTCGTGGCATATGTGCGGAACGGAGACCTTTATTGCGCCGATGTTGCGACGCAGCGCGAACGGCGCCTGACCACCGATGGCGGGCCGAACAGACTCAACGGACGACTCGACTGGGTTTACGAGGAGGAGCTCTACGGACGCGGCGAGACGACCGGCTACTGGTGGAGCCCGGACTCGCTCTCCATCGCGTTCCTGAGCTTCGACGAGACTCCTGTTCCGTTCTACGCGATCGTCGACGATGCGAAGCCGGATCAGGACGTCGAAATGACGCGATACCCGCGAGCCGGAGACCCGAATCCGATCGTCACGCTCGGAGTCGTGCCGGCGTTCGGCGGACCCACGAATTGGATGGACCTCTCGTGGTGGGAAGCTCCTGACAGACTGGTCTCACGAGTTGATTGGTCTCCGGACAGTCGCAACGTCGTGTTCCAGGTTCAGGACCGCATTCAGAGCAGGCTCGACATCGTCGCGGCAGACCGCGACAGCGGCGTTGCCAGGAAGCTCTTCCGGGAAGAGAGCAAGTTCTGGGTCGACGTCATCGGCAATCCACACTGGCTGCCGGACGGCTCGTTTCTCTGGATCAGTGACCGGACGGGCTTCCGTCACGTTTATCACTACGCGGCCGATGGCACGTTGAACCGTGCGGTCACGTCGGGCTCTTGGGACGTTCGGGAGTTGTACGGCGCCGCGACCGACGGCTGGGTCTATTTTCAGGGCGCCGAGCATTCCGCGCTCGAGAACCACGTGTACCGAGTCCGTCTGGATGGCACGGGGATGGCGAGGCTGACCGACACGGCAGGCGACCATTCGGCCAACTTCAACAGCAAGATGACGATGTTCGTGGATTCGACGAGCGACATCCGCACGCCGCCGCAGGTGAGTCTGCGATCGAACTCTGGCGCGGTGCTTCGGGTCATCGAGAAGAACACGGTCGCCGTGCTCAAGGAGTACGCGCTCGGCGAGATATCGTTCCACCAGGTGAAGACACGCGACGGCGTCACAATGGACGCCGCCATGATCAAGCCGCCGGACTTCGACCCGAAGAAAAAGTACCCGGTGATGTCGTTCTGCTACGCCGGTCCCGGTGCGCAGTCGGTGCGCAATCGTTGGGGACGGACGACGATCATGTGGTACCACCTGCTCGCGCAGAACGGATATGTCGTCTGGGTCTGCGACAACCGGTCGGCGAGCGCAAAGGGTGTCGTGTCGCAGCAGGGCGTCTTCCGGAACTTCGGAGTGCAGGAGTTGAGCGATCTCGAGGACGGCGCTGCGTGGCTGAAGACGCAGTCGTTCGTGGATGGCAGCAGGATCGGCCTCTGGGGCTGGAGTTACGGCGGCTTCATGGCGTCGTTCGCGCTCACGCATTCGACGACGTTCAAGATCGGAGTGGCTGGCGCGCCGGTGACGGACTGGCGACTCTACGACTCGATCTACACCGAGAGGTACATGGGATTGCCGTCGGCGAATCCGGAAGGGTACGACCGTACGTCCGTCCTCAAGGCGGCCGACAAACTGAACGGCAAGTTGCTGCTGATTCACGGAGCCGTCGACAACAACGTGCATCCGCAGAACTCGGTGCGACTCATCGACGCGCTTCAGAAGTCGGGTAAGCAGTTCCGGTTCATGCTCTACCCGCAGTCGCAGCACGGGGTGACGAATCCGATGCGTGTCAAGCACCTCAACCAGATGGTGACGGATTTCATCCTGGAGAACCTGTAGGCTCTGGATAGAGACCGCTACTCTGCGCCTTTGCGAGTCCTCTGCGCCTCTGCGAGAAAACCGATTTGAGAACAGATTTCTCGCAGAGGCGCATAGGACTCGCAGAGACGCAAAGACACTGACAATCGCCGAGCCTGCCGTTCTACGCGTGCAGCTTGCGGTACTTGATCCGGTGGGGCTGGTCGGCGGCTGAGCCGAGGCGCTTTCTGCGATCCGCCTCGTATTCGGCGTAATTCCCCTCGAACCACTCCACCGTGCTGTCGCCCTCGAACGCGAGGATGTGCGTCGCGATGCGATCCAGAAACCACCGATCGTGACTGATCACGACGGCGCATCCGGCGAAGTCCAGCAGCGCCTCCTCGAGAGCGCGCAACGTGTCGACGTCCAGGTCGTTCGTCGGCTCGTCGAGCAGCAGCAGGTTGCCGCCTTCCTTGAGCAGTTTCGCCAGGTGAACTCGATTCCGCTCGCCTCCCGACAGCTCTCCGACCTTCTTCTGCTGATCGCTGCCGCGGAAGTTGAACTGCGCGACGTATGATCGCGAATTCACCTTTCGCGTCCCGAGTTCGACCTGCTCGTTCATGTTGGTGATCTCGTCCCACACACTCTTCTTCGGGTCGAGCGCATCCCGGTTCTGATCGACGTACGCGAGCTTGACGGTTTCGCCCACTCGCAGCGTGCCGCTCGTCGGTTCTTCCTGGCCGGTGATCATCCGGAACAGCGTCGTCTTGCCGGCTCCGTTCGGTCCGATGACGCCGACGATGCCGCCCCGCGGCAGCCGGAACGACAGGTTCTCGAACAGCAAACGCTCGCCGTAGGCCTTCGAGACGTTCTCGGCTTCTACCACGACGTCGCCGAGTCGTGGACCGGGCGGAATGAAAATTTCGACCGACTCGGGCAGCTTCTGCTGCTCCGAGCTCAGCATCGACTCGTAGTCCCGAAGTCGTGCCTTGCTCTTGGCGTGGCGCGCCCTCGGCGCCATCCGCACCCACTCTAGCTCGCGCTCGAGGGTCCGGCGGCGAGTGGTCGACTGCTTCTCCTCGAGCTCCATTCTGTTCTTCTTCTGCTCGAGCCACGAAGAGTAGTTGCCCTCCCACGGGATGCCCGACCCGCGATCCAGTTCCAGAATCCACCCGGCGACGTTGTCGAGAAAGTACCGGTCGTGAGTTACGGCTACGACCGTTCCCGGGTATTCGTGCAGGTACCGTTCGAGCCACGCCACGGATTCGGCGTCCAGGTGATTCGTCGGTTCGTCGAGCAGCAGCATGTCGGGCCGCTCGAGCAGCAGCCGGCAGAGCGCGACCCGGCGCCGCTCGCCGCCCGAGAGGATCGATACGTCGGCGTCGCCCGGCGGCAGTCGGAGGGCGTCCATCGCGATTTCGAGCCGGCGGTCGAGGTCCCAGCCGTCCGCGGCCTCGATGGCATCCTGAACTGCCGCCTGTTCATCGAGAACTGCAGTCATTTCATCGGCATCGAGAGGTTCTCCGAGCTTCTCGTTGATCGCGTCGAAGCGGTCGAGCAGGCCCCGGACCTCGGCAACGGCTGTTTCGACGTTGCCCAGTACGTTCTTCGTCGGATCGAGCTGCGGTTCCTGGGCCAGATAGCCGACACGTACGCCGTCCGCCGGTCGTGCATCACCGGAGAAGTCCGTGTCGATGCCGGCCATGATCTTCAGGATGGTGCTCTTGCCGGATCCGTTGAGTCCCAGCACCCCGATCTTAGCGCCCGGAAGGAAGGAGAGGTAGATGCCCTTGAGAATCTCGTTGTTCGGAGGATAGACCTTCCGCAGGTTCTGCATCGTGAAGATGTACTGATAACTCATCGATTCCGGGGACTCCTTGTCGCACGACTCGGGTTGAATTGTGAATGCAACAGACTAGCGGAATTGGCTTCGCATACGGAGAGCACAGAGGCACAGAGAACACAGGCTTTGTGATCTCCGTGCCTCTGTGCTCTCTGTACGCGAAGCCAATTCCCCGCGGAACGAACGATCTCGCGAGCCCTACGATCGGCTTGCGAGCAGGTCGTTGAGGGCGCTCACCGTATCGGCATCGATCTCCGGCATCTCTTCGTCACCCGTCAGCGCGGCGATCGTCTTGATCGTCTCGAGTGCATATGCGTTCTTGCGTGCCTTGAGCTTCGCGCGCAACTCGGACCGGCGAATGTTCAACAGGCGTCGATGATGCTGAACGCCAGTCTGGATGAGCTCGCTCGCACTGGCCGCCATCGCGGCGATTCGGCTTCGATCACCAAACTTGAATCCGCACGAGCATCGCGGCCGGTCGACGAGCAGTGCCTCGACGTCTGCGTCGCACTGCGTCTCTCGGAGCGTCGAGATCAGGTTCGTGACCTCGACGAGGTAGCTCGGATTGCCGATCGACAGCGCGGAGAGTCCCTCGAGGGCTCGCCACGACTGCGACTCGATGAGTGCATTGCTGAGGCGATCTATGACCGAGGCGCTTACGCTTCGGTCGTGCTCCGCGGCGTAGTAGCGGATGTACTCCGTGCGATAAGCGTCGAATGCATCGTTGAAGGCGATGCGGCGCGCCTCGTCGACGAAGCTCTCGGGCTTGTCGAGCCATTCGATCAGCGTTCCCCGAAGCGTCTCGACGTCGGCATCCTCGAGCGATTCGGCTTCGGCTAGGTAACGCCGGAAAGACTCTGTCGAGATGAGCCACGTCGAAAAGCGTTCGAGCCACTCGAGACGCCTTCGCGCCTCCCAGAGCCGGTCGTGCGATTCGAAGACGGCCTCGAGCGCTTCCGAGAGACCCTGCAGCGAGCCGGCGCCGAGCGTTCGCCGAACGCTGAAGAGCGCAACGTCAAACTGCTGTTTTGCCTCCAGCGCCGCCGCGATGTCGCCGCTCTTGAACCCCCGCTCGCCGAAGAGCCGGACGGGGGCCGAGACGTCGCGCGCCACGCCTGCGGCGTACCAGGTCTCGAGCCGCTGCAGCCAGTTCTGCTCGTCGCGAATCAGCATCATGTCGTCGACTTCGGCTGGCGTTTCTGCGGACAGGTGCGCTAGCCACAGTCGATCGATTCGCGCCGACGGATCGATTCCGGCCGCCGCGTCGCCGGCGGCAACCGGTTGGGCAACCGCCGCAAGCACCTCCGCGGGAATCAGCCGGACGACGAGGTTTTCGTCGCGCACTGGTTGAACGACCTGCCCCATCGGGTCGGAGCGTTCCTGTGTCACCAGCATTCCGCGCTCGATGTACACGCGGCTGAAAACGGCAGCGGCCTGCTCGCTCAGATCGCGACGCAGATCCGCGAGGCCCGAGAATCGGTTCGTCCGGTCGTCTGTCTCGAGTCGCGTGACGGCCAGCCACTGTTTCAGCACGAGCCGGCCAGCTGGGGTCGGTGCCGCGCCAATCCAGCACGCCGTGTTTGCCGATTCACCAACGACCTCGCGGGCCTCGGACCAGGACCTCCCGGGCGAGAGGATCACGAGACGCGGCCGGTCGCTCATATCGGGAACCGACCCATCGGCGAGCCGCGGCTTGAGAGCGACGTAGCCTGCTCGCTGCGAAATGTCCCAGAGGTCCGATCGACCGCTTCCGCCCGTGAGCGAGCCGAGTGGCCAGTCCGCGAAGAACTGCCCTCCGAATCCGAGCAGCGCCCAGCTGATCTCGTCCTCGTCGTCGATCGAGTCTGCCAGCTCGTCGATCTGCGCCTGGATCGCCTCGCGCTGGCCCGAAACGAGCGAATACCGTCGCAGCATGCCCTCGCCACTTGCGACGATCTGTCCGCGACCAAGCGACTCGAGTTGCTTGAGTACAGCCGCCATGAAAACGTAGCTCGAACCGCTGCCATGCAGCGAATAGAGCAGCACGCTGTTCGTTAGCGTGATCACGTCCACCGGAATGTCGGCGATCGTGTGCATGATCGTCGACTGCAGGGCAAGACGCCCCCATAGCCTCTGCGACTGCCCGAGCTTTGGAAGCGCCTCCGAGACCAGGTGGTCGTAAGCGGCGAAGATCGGGCCCAGCGATTCGACGCGGCGAAGCTGCGGTTCGTAGTGCGAGAACATGTCGTTCAGCGCAAAAAGGCTCTGCGAAGGTCTCCCCCGAACGCTTTCAGCGGCGCGTGCAGCGAATTCGGGAAACGAATAGTCCTCGATCCACCGATGCAGGTGACCGCCGATCGTCCACGTCGAGACCTCGAGAGGATAGAGCTCGATGAACTCGTCGTCGCTGTAGTTGAGCTCGGGGAGTTTCTCGCGAAGACGGCCGAGCACTTCGAGAATCTCGCGGCGCTGCCTGGCATTCTTTCGCAGAACGCGGCTTGCAGTCGCAGTTCGCACGGTATGCGCGGGCAGGTACTGAATCTGGAAATCCGCGTGCAGGGCCGCCATCCAGCCCTGTCCATCCGCCGAGTTTGCATCGTCGTACAGCAGGCCGCTACCGGCAACCGAGCACGTCGACAGCGGCATGGTCCTCGAAATGTTCCCGAGCCGGACCATTGTCTGAAGGTTGTCGTACGCGTACCGACCCGCACCGCGAAGCCATCCGTCGAGGTCGTCAATAACGATGATCAGCCGGTGTTTCTCGGGAAGCGACAAGGCGGCCTCGGCGATGATGTCGAGCCAGGCTCCGGAGCTGTCGGTGTCGTCGTGCGAACGGAAAGACAATCCGCTCGATCGGAAGTAGTCGATGATCGAACGCTCGATGGTCGAGGCGAGCCGCTTGGTCTTTCCCGTGTCGGTGATACGTACGACGTGCGCCGTCAGGTCTCCGAGACCGGTACGGATCTCGGTGAGCCGCGAGTGCATCTCCGCCTTCGGATCAACCTCGAGCAGGCTCGCCGCCACGGAAAGCAGCGTGCTCTTCCCGCACCCGGAGCTTCCGACTATCAGGCAGTTCTTCGGCTGACCGGTAAGGCCCGCGAGGCGTTCGACGACGCGTGTGAGCGCGTCACCGAGGTCGTAGGTCAGCAGAAACGACGCAATTGAGCGTTCGGGTGCCGACTGGCCATCGACCACAGGATTCCCGACGGGGGTGATTTCGACGAGGTCCTTGATTCTGCCGCTCACGATTGTCTCCGCTCGGTGGGGGCCTCATTTATACACAGACTCATCGCGAAAAAGCGAGTTGGAGTGGAAGTGGGTGTGGTCGCGCGATCTCTGGAAGCGCCAGGATTCGGCGCTCCGGTTGAACGGCGCTCTGGTGAGTACGTGCGGCGCAATCAGCCCTGGCGCGCCATCGGGAAGTGGTTCAGCCCGAGCCTTCCGGCGGCACGGTCGGTGAGATCGATGACCGCTGCGGCGTTGATGGCCGCGGCGATGCAGATCGTTTCGCTGATCTCCTCCTTCGTGGCGCCGAGATCGAGAGCCTTCTTTATGTGCCCGTCGATGCAGCCCTCGCACTTCGCTACGAGCGAGGCCGCGATCGAGACCAGTTCCTGGACCTTCGGATCGAGGACGCGCCGTTCCGGAGTGTAGTAGAGCTCCTTGTAGTAGGCGCCGTATACCTTCTTCATCCTGGGCTCGAGCATCGAGTAGGAGGACACCGGCTCGTCGGTCGCGATCGGAATGGGATTGTCATCCGAGAGGCTAGGGGCGTCGTTCACGGTCTCGTCATTCATCGGTTCTCAGCTCCAGAGGGGAATTCGACGCGTGGAGATACGAGACGAGGCCCGGGCGGTTTCAACCGAAGCTGCGATCGCGAGCACCTGTCGAGACGACCACAGGTTCGTCACGACCCGGCTCGAGGACGGGCGGTCGACGCATCAGTACCGGCCGCGGGGCACGCGATTCAAGCGTGCTCATCAATCATGCAGTCACGTGACACGGCCACGAGCGGCCCTGTAACGCCAGGCTCAGGCGATCTCGACGAGCTCGATCTCGAACGTAAGGTCACGGCCAGCAAGCTCGTGGTTCGCATCGAGCGTCAGCTCCGTCTCCGACACTCCCGTGATCGTGACCGGAATTGTCTCTCCGCTCGGGTGCGAAATGGAGAGCATCTGTCCGACCTCCGGCACGAGGTGGTCGGGCATCTGGGACTTGCTCACGGTAAATACCAGGCCGTCCATTCGTTCTCCATACGCCTCGCTGGCCGGGATGCGCTGCGTCTTTCGATCGCCTGTCGCCATCCCCGTGACCATGACGTCGAATCCCGGGATTACCTGTCCGCTGCCGACGGTGAACTCGAGCGGCGTGCCTCCAACCGAGGAGTCGAAGATCGTGCCGTCGTCGAACGAACCCGTGTAATGGACGCGAACCGTGTCGCCAGTCTTTGCCGTGCTCATCGCTTCTCATCTCCTTCTCGACGCCGCGCTTGCCGCAGACGCGACCGCGGAGGCTACCACGGCGATCGAGCCTGCGGCCATCGCACCGGCGGTTACCACTTCCGACGCCCCTTGTAACATCCGTCGCATAGTGCGTACGTCGAAAGTGCAGGCATGGCCGCGCCACACTGCTTGCAGCGACGCAGCCGGCCGCGCTTCCGCAGCGTGCGCTCGATGTAACCGTTGAGTACCGCACGTTGCCGGTCACACTCCTCGAGGTCCGGAAAGAGATCCGTGTACCGGTAGGCGAGCCAGGCGTAGACGGTGAGCAGCTTTACCTGCACTTCGGCGTGGTAGAACGCCTCCGGGTCGGACTCGCCGGTCGTGTGTTCGTATCGCGTCGGCAGCCGTTCGAGCCTGGAGCGCCGCCCTTCGGCGAATGAGGCCATCCACAGCTGGTACGACCGCATGATGAAGGCGTTGCGTGAGTCGACCGGAGCGCACGAAAAGACGAAGCGGTCGTCGAGCGGCATGCCGGTCGAATCTGCGAGCGCCGCGAGCTCGAGCATTTCGTCCGGGACTGCGGCGACCAGCTGCGTGGCGTCGAATCGAATCCGGCGGCGAAATAGATCGAGCAGCCGGGCGAGGCTCTTAGACTTGAGAACCTCGCTCATCGTGAGAACGTGCTGAAGACCGGGGCGCACCTGCGCACGAATAGGCAGCGGGTCGGGAGACTCCTCGAACGCGTTGCGGACGGCCGCGAGGTCCGCGTGCGTCAGGGCGCCGACGTAACCGGCGTCGTGCTTTCCATATCGTCCGGCTCGGCCGCCGATTTGTCGGATCTCGGACGGACTGAGGCGGACCTCCTCGCGCCCGTTGAATTTCCACGTCGAATAGAACACGACCGTCTTGATCGGCAGGTTCAGCCCAAGCGCGATGGCGTCGGTGGCGACAAGGACCTTCGTCTCGCCGCTACGGAAGCGTCGTGCCTCCTCGCGACGGACCGGCGGCGAGAGGTTGCCGTATATGACCGACACCCTGTTTCGCTGTTCGAGGTGTTGCTTGAGTCCGAGCACGTCGCGTCGCGAGAAACACACGACCGCCGTCCCCGGCTCGATGTGATCGAGGTCAACGGCGGACTCGAGCACGGCAAGCGGATTGAACCGCTCGAGATGCCGAATGGACAGCGGCTCGCCAAGGTACCGCGCGAGATCTTCGACGAGCGGCACCGAGTCCGGCGATCCGGTCATGATGATCCGCCTGGCGGGCGCACCGATGAGCGCTGCCGACCACGCCCAACCGCGATCGGAGTCGGAAAGCAACTGGACCTCGTCGATGACCGCGGCGTCGACGACCCGGTTCATGTCCATCATCTCGATGGTGCTGCTCCAGAAAGTCGCGCCGGGCCGCAGGTCGCGCTCTTCTCCGGTCAGAAAGCTCGTCGTGCGTCCGCGCTTCTCGAGCTCCTCCTGTCCCTCGAGCGCCAGCAGACGCAGCGGTGCAAGGTATATTCCCGACTCGCCTTCGGCAAGCGCATTGAGTGCCTGGTAGGTTTTTCCGCTGTTCGTCGGGCCGACGATCAGCTCGAGCGTGCGGTGCATCGAGCGGGCGGGCGTGAAGAAATCGGCGTACCGGGCGAAGTTCGCCTCGGTCAGCAGCGTCTGGACCGCCTCGGTTTCCCTGGCCTGTCGAGTCAGACGCTCGACGAGCGTCTTGACGCGGGTGAGCAGCGCTTCGGCGTCGAATGCCTTCGATGCGAACTCACTGCGAAGCATCGCGACGACGGCTCCGCGATCGAAGCCCGGCACGCCATCGCCGCGCGAGATCTGATGGGTCACGCGATCGAGCGTCCTGGCTATCTCGGCGCGTTCGTCGTCGATGAGCTCTGCGACGAGCGCAT
Source organism: uncultured Clostridia bacterium (assembly GCA_964641945.1). Lineage (GTDB taxonomy): Bacteria > Acidobacteriota > Blastocatellia > UBA7656 > JADIYM01 > JADIYM01. The sequence goes on along the minus strand of CAZXLQ010000124.1, from coordinate 3,490 downwards.
CGGCAATGGCGATTGCCACGTCGAGCGGCTGCCCGAGCACCGCATCGCGAAGGTCGCGGGGCAAGTCGATCCTGCGGGTGAGCAGCGCTGTCACGGTAGTGTCGAGCACTGAGTACTCGAGACGCAGTCCGTAGCCGAGCAGTGGCGCCTTGCGTTCACCGCCAAGCGTCCATGATCCGGCTCTAGTCTCGCGACCCGAACGCAGCTGTTCCTTTCGACGAGCCCAGACGAGGTCGAGGGCCAACTCGCGCAGTGCCGGAAGCACACGTCCGAGCGCGCGGCCTCCCGGTTTCTCGAATCGCTCGATGGCCGATGCGGTGAGCGTTTCGCGTACCGCCTCGCCATCGTCGCCTCCGACTACGGAAGCCGTTTCGTCGATGAGCTGCGCAGCCTCGGCAACGCGTGCGTAGATTGTCTGCCGGAGGACGGACGTCGCCCCGGATCGCAGTTCGGCGGCGGAACGTGTGACGGCTTCCCGAAAGGCCGCGAGGTCGGTGGCCATCACGAGCGTTCGAAGCGGTTCGTCAACTTCCAGCGTCGCCAGATCGACACCGCGCTGAACGACCTCCACGCCAAATGCAGTGAAGCGCACGTCCCCCGTCACCAGGATGTTCGTAGTGCCGAGCCGGACTCCGGCAACACCGTCGAGCGCACGGACGAGACGCTTCGGAACGAGCATCTGCTCGATCATTTCGCGCGTCAGCGTTCTGGCGTCCGTGCCCTCCAGCCGCTTGGCGTACGACGTCCGCTCGTCGTCGGTGAGCCACGGGTACGGATCGAGCAAGCGCCGGATCTCGAGACGCCGTCGCTCGAGGCGCTCGGCCTCGACTCGTCGCTTCGCCTTCCGATGTTCCGCAACACTCTCGGCAGCCTTCTCGAACTCCTCGACGTCGTCCGCACGGATGAACAGTGCCGGGTGTTTGCGGGGACGATCGGGCCGTATGCAGAGGTATCCGAGCCGCTGTGCATCGCCGGTCGAGCGTGCGCCGAGGTCGCGCAGCACATAAGTCTTTTCGGAAAGCAGGTTCGGATCAAGTGTCGTGATCTCTGGAAAGAGGGCTGCCTGCCACTGGCTTGGTGATCGATCCATCGCGACGAGGATGCCGCCTCGCGGCTCGCGGCTCAAGCTGGACTGGTACGAAACCCGGCTGCAGAGTGAATTTCGAGGCAACTCTCGTTCGCCCAACTCGTATGCATCCGTCACCTTTGTCGCATGGAGACTTCAGCAATGATTCGATATCGTCCGTCGACGCGCTCGCTGATGCTGGCGCTCGCCGCTCTTTCGCTATCCATCCCGATGGTGGCGGTGCATTCGCAATCGGCGGCACGACCGGTTGCAGCTCCCGTGCTTTCGTCTGCCGAGGCAAGTGCCGCCAAGGACGTCACCGAGCGCGACATTCGCGACATCACGATCGAACTGTCGGCGCCGGCGATGGAGGGTCGCGCCACCGGGTCTCCCGGCGGTGAGCGTGCAGCCGCGGCGATTGCCGCGCATCTCGCCAAGGCGGGGCTGAAACCTGCAGGTGACAACAACACCTACTTTCAGCAGGTACCGTTCGTGTCACGATCGATTGCCGGGGAAACGGCGCTCGAGGTGAATGGAAGACCTCTCACCTTTGGCAAGGACTTTGTCCTGGCGCCCCCGATGCCCGATGAGGTCAAGCGAGTCGAGGCCGAGGCCGTGCTCGCAGGCTACGGCGTGGTCAGCGAAGAGCTCAAGCGTGACGATTACGCTGGAATAGACGTTAAGGGAAAGGTCGTCCTGCTCATCGGTGGCCGTCCGGCTGGTGTCGATGAGAAGGTCTGGGCGAAGGCGAGCAGCCAGATGACGGTTTTCTCGAACATCATTTCGAGGGGGGCTGCCGGAGTCGTCGTCGTGGGCTTCAACGCGGGTGGCAAGCCGTTCTCGGCGATCGCGGACTACCTTACGCGGCGAAGCGTCAGCCTTGCCGGCAGTCCCGGCATGCCGTTTCCATTGCCGCCGATTGCTCTTGCCGGTGTGGATGGGGCGCGGAAGTTCTTCAGCGCGGCCGGAGCGAACTATGACGAGATTGCCGCGAAGGCACTGGCCGGGGAGCCGGTATCCAGGTCACTCGGGGTCAACGTGAAGCTCGTTGCGTCAGTCGATCGAAAAGAGGTCAAGGGAAGCAACGTGGTAGCGGTGTTGCAGGGGTCCGATCCGGTACTTGCGAAGCAGGCTGTAGTTTTTACCGCGCACTACGACGCGTACGGACTCGCGGCCGACGGTCGCGCCTACGCGGGTGCTGCCGACAATGCGCTAGGTGTGGCGCAGATGCTCGCGATTGCGAAAGCCGCGGCGAGCGCCAAGCCTCGGCCAAAGCGTTCGATCGTGTTCCTCGCCGTCTGTGGTGAAGAGCACGGTCTCCTGGGGGCGAAGTACTGGGCCGAGCACCCGACGTGGGCCCTCGCGGACATAGCCGCCAACATCAATTTCGACGGCATCGGCACCGAGATTTACGGACCGGTCGAACGCGTCGTCGGTTTTGGAGCCGAGTTCTCGTCTCTTGGCCAGACGCTCAATGCGGTCGCTCCGGCGTTCGGTGCTCAGGTCGTGCCGGATCCGATGCCGGAGGAACGTGCCTTCCAGCGGTCGGACCACTACGAGCTCGTGAAGAAGGGCGTCCCGGCGCTGATGCTGATGGGCGCCCCGGGAGGGGACGAGAAGCAGTGGATCGCTCGGGCACGCGCATGGCTGGATACCGATTACCATCAGGTCACGGACTTAGTTCGCGACGACTGGAATTGGGGAGGCGCTCGCACGACGGCGTCGATAGGTCTCGTCGTGGCCCTGCGCGTAGCGAATGCGGCGGATGTGCCTGTCTGGAACCCGGACTCGAAGTGGCAGAGGCCCGCGCCGAAGCCGGCGGCATAGCGGACGAAACGTGTGTGAGTCGAATGGCCCGGCGTCGCTGCTCAATGCGACGCCCGGTCGTTCGATCGCCGATCCTGAGCGGCCTGTGAGAGACTGCGACGGGAGGAGCGACCGCCGTGCGAAGTTCCGATCCGCTCGTCGAGACCATTGCCCGCGCGTGCGCAGGACTCGTCGTCGCGAGCGAAACCGACAGTGACGTGACACCGGTTGTCTTTCACGTTCCGCGCGGCACGTCGATCGACTGTGAGGTCGTCCTTGCACTTGCCGGCCACGATCCCGCGACCCGATGCGACGGGGTGTCGTTGCACGAGTTCTTCGAACCGTTGGGACGGCGTCGTGCCTGGCACGATCGTCAGGATGCCGAGATGGCCCAGGGGTTCCGTCGCCTCGAGCGGCTGCTTCGGCGACGACTGGATGAGCCGCGGGTTTTCCGGATCGGGGATCGGTCGATCGAAGTGCTCGTGCTCGGTCGCGCCCGAGATGGTCGCGTCGTGGGAGTGCGGACGAGCGCCGTCGAGACGTAGTGCCTTGCGAGGGGCCGACGGGGACCGCTCTTCCTACCGCACGTCCCGGCCTGCGGCCGACGGGGACCGCTCT
>CAZXLQ010000123.1:0-14093 GCA_964641945.1 uncultured Clostridia bacterium | reverse complement strand
ACTCGTGGTTCGATCCGTACCGCGGCGCGATCGTGATGGTTCGGGTCTTCGAGGGAACCCTCAAGACTGGCCAGAAGATCCGGTTCATGGCCGCGGGACGCGACTTCCAGGTTGAACAGCTCGGCGTGTTGACTCCAAAGATGCGCGAGATCGCCGAGCTAGGCCCCGGCGAAGTCGGCTTCGTCGTCGCCAACGTCAAGACCGTTGCCGACGTCCAGATCGGCGACACGATCACCGAGCCGGCTCGGCCGACGGCCGAGGCTTGCCCCGGCTTTCAGGAGATCAAGGCGATGGTGTTCGCCGGTCTCTACCCGATCGAGTCCAATCGCTACGAAGAACTGCGCGACGCGCTCGAGAAACTGCGGCTCAACGACTCGTCGTTCTTCTACGAGCCGGAGACGAGTTCGGCGCTCGGGTTCGGATTCCGGTGCGGTTTCCTCGGACTTCTCCACATGGAGATCGTCCAGGAGCGGCTCGAGCGCGAGTTCAACCTCGAGCTCATCACGACGGCTCCAAACGTCCGCTTCCAGGTCGGGCTGACGAACGGCGAGCTCATAGAGATCGATTCGCCGTCGAAAATGCCCGACGCCGGTCGCATCGAGCACATCGCCGAACCGATTATCCGCGCGACGATCATGTCGCGGGACGACTTTCTGGGTCCGATCCTCGCGCTGCTCGACGAGAAGCGCGGGATCCAGATCGGATTCGAGTACATCTCGGCGAACCGGGTGATGCTGACCTACGACCTGCCGCTGTCGGAGATCGTCCTCGATTTCTACGACCGGCTGAAGTCGGCGTCGCGAGGATACGCGTCGTTCGACTACCACTTCGAGGGATACCGCGAGTCGAAGCTCGTGAAGCTCGATATCCTGGTTCACGGCGAGCAGGTCGACGCGCTTTCGACAATCGTGCACCAGGACGGCGCGTACAACCGAGGTCGATTGCTCGTCGACAAGATGCGGCAGCTCATCCCACGGCAACTTTTCGAGGTGCCGATCCAGGCGGCGATCGGAAACAAGGTCATCGCTCGCGAGACGGTGAAGTCGCTCGGGAAGAACGTGATTGCGAAGTGCTACGGTGGCGACATCACGCGGAAGCGAAAGCTGCTCGAGAAGCAGAAAGAGGGAAAGAAGCGGATGAAGCGCGTCGGGCGCGTCGAGATCCCGCAGGAAGCCTTCCTCGCGGTGTTGAAGGTGAACGGGTAGGCGCGGACGTGAGTTCCCGGCTCGCTGAACTGGTTTCTCGCAGAGACGCAGAGGTTTCGCAGAGACGCAGAGCTTCAATCAATCCTGACCAGTCTTACTCTGCGTCTCTGCGTGTCCTTTGCGCCTCTGCGAGCAACCTGTCGTGAAACCAGGCCCCATCCGGGAAACCGTCGAGTTCGCCGCCGCCTGGACGGTCCTGAAGACGCTCGGACTGCTGCCCCGGCGCACCGCCCTAGGCCTCGGCAAGCTCGCCGGCCTCTCCGCCTACCGCCTCGCCGGCGGCCTGAAACGCTCCGGCCGCCGCAACCTCGAAATTGCCTTTCCCGAGATGCCTTTCGCCGAACGCGAGCGCATCCTGCGCGCCGCCTTTCTCAACGCCGGCCGCCAACTCGGCGAGTTCAGTCAGATGCCCAAGCTGCGCACGGCTGAGGATGCCCACCGCACCGTCCGCTTCGAAGGGCGCGAGATCGCGATGACCGCCCTCGCCGCCGGCCACGGCGTGCTGTTTCTCACCGGGCATTTCGGGGCGTGGGAGCTGAGTCCGTACTGTCTGCGTCTCACGGGTTCTCCGCCCGTAAACTTCCTCGTCCGGCGCCTCGACAACCCGCGGGTCGAAGCGCTAGCGGACCGGTACCGGACCCTCTGCGGCAACAGGACGATCGACAAGTCGAAGGCCGCGCGGCCCGTGCTCGCGGCACTCGCTCGCGGCGAGATGGTCGGCATCCTCGCTGACTTGAACACGCTGGAGCACGAAGGCGTCTTCGTGGATTTTTTTGGTGTTCCGGCATCGACGACTGCCGGATTGGCAGTATTCGCGCTCAAGACCGGCGCGCCCGTAATTCCGGTTCACACGCGCTGGGACGAGAAGGAAGGCCGTTACGTCCAGACGTTCGAGCCCGTGCTCGAGCTCGTCCGCACCGGCTCACGAGAAGCGGATGTGCTCTCGAACACGCAGGCCTTTACCGCCATCATCGAGCGCTGGATTCGCGAAGACCCGGACCAGTGGCTCTGGGTCCATCGCCGCTGGAAGACTCGTCCACCGGGTCAACCGGGGATCTATTGAGCGGACCGCGATCAGTTGTTCGAATCGAATACGGGGCGGCGCTTGCGATTGCGCCAGCTCTTTCGCGTCTTCTCGACCAGGTGCTTCGCAACGATCCGCGCGTATTCGGCACGCGGAATCGGCGCCGGCTCACCTTCGTAGTAGAAGGTGCAGACATTCCCGATCTCTCGCTGAAGCATGTGGAGATCGAGGGGGTCGACCGGGAACACTAGACACGCCTGAGGAGCGTGATCGCTCTGATAGATGGAGCAGTGCGTCAGATGCTCGTCTTCCTGGACCATGAAAGAACACTGGAACTGGATCTGGCAGCACGCGCCGCACCGGTTGCACTCGCCCTTCTGGTAGGGCTTCCAGCGACGCAGCAGCTCATCAGGCAGCAACTGCGGCAGGATCGTGCGACGGAGTGCTCCCCACGAGTGGATCGAGATCGGCGCCCTAATCACCTTCTTCGTGACGTTTCGCGCCATCTGCCAGTACATCTCGGACTTCGGCGGCAGGGTCGCCGGGTCGAAGGGCGGTGGCGGCGGAATCTCCCGGAGTACGGGGAGCGATCGCGGGGACCGTGGGGTATTGCTCATGCGCAGAATGCGATTCCTATTCGAAAGGTCAAAAGAACCCGGGGAGTCTACCATCCGGGGCAAATTCCGACCAAGGAGGATGGGAGAGGGGAGTTTCTCGCAGAGGCGCAGAGGTCAGACGCAGAGACGCAAAGATCCAGAATTGTTTGTTTGTATGGGACCCTTCATCCCGCGTCTGCCAACAAATGACTCCGCGCCTTTGCGTCTGCCCTTTGCGTCTCTGCGAGAAACCAGCCTCCCGATAGTGCTCCGTCCTGCGCACCCGACGCGGCCGGATTCCTACTGCATGTACCTCGCCATGAGCTCGTCCCACCGGCCCTGTACCTTGAGCAGCAGCTCGATGACTTCTCGCACCGCACCGTTTCCCCCCGACTTCGCCGTCACGATGTGTGCGTGGTCGAGCACCTCCGGCACCGCATTCGGCGGCGCGATGGCAAGCCCGACCCGGCGCAGCAACGGCAGATCCACGACGTCGTCACCCATGTACGCAATGGCGTCGTGCTCGATGCCTTCGCGCTCGACGAGCGCCTCGAAGGCGCCGAGCTTGTCGTAGGTTTTCTGGATCAGGTACTCGATCTGAAGTTCCTCGACCCGTCTCTCGAGCGCCGGACCGCCGCGCCCCGTGATGATGCCGACCTTACGACCCGCCCGTCGCCAGAGCACGATGCCGTGGCCGTCGTGAATGTCGAACCGCTTCGCCTCCTGACCGTCGGGCAGCGAGATGATCGCTCCGTCGGTCATCACGCCGTCGCAGTCGAGAAAAAGGTGGGTGATCCGCGCGGCGCGCGACGTCACCTCGGCAGCTTCGATGCAGTAATTCGTCACGCTCGGAGAATAACAAACGGTGCGCGATGCAGGCAGGTCGCCGGAGTCGGCTTGCGTTGACCGTCCACGACGCCGGGTGCCAAGATCTCGGCCGTGCGCGTTGCCCTCGAATCCACCGTCATCGCCCACGGACTGCCTCGACCCGAAAACCTCGTCAGCGCGCGGGCGTGCGAGGCCGCCGTCCGCGAGTCGGGCGCCGAACCCGCGACCGTGGCAATCGTCGCGGGCAACGTCAGGATCGGCCTGACCGATTCCGAGCTCGAAGCCCTTGCGACGCGAACGGACGTTGCCAAGGTCAGCCTCCAGAACCTGGGCGCCGTGTGCGCGTCCGGAGCGTGGGGAGCAACAACGGTTGCGACGACGGCGTGTCTGGCGGCGAGGCACGGCATTCGCGTGTTCTCAACGGGCGGCATCGGCGGTGTGCACCGCGAAGCCGAACGGACGTTCGACGTCTCGGCTGACCTCACGGCACTCGCTACGACGCCGGTCGTGACTGTGTGCGCCGGTGCGAAATCGATCCTCGACCTGCCCCGGACGCTCGAAATGCTCGAGACGCTCGGCGTTCCCGTGATCGGGTGGCAGACAGACGAGTTTCCCGGCTTCTACTCGCGAGACACCGGGCTCGGCGTCACGGCGCGTGCGGAAGCGGAAGGGGATGTCGTCCGCATTGCGCTCGCGCACTGGGCGAGCGGTTGCCGCACGTCGGTGCTCGTCGTTGCCCCGTGCCCGCCGTCGCACGCGATCGCCCGCGACGAGATCGACGGCGCCGTGAACGACGCGCTCTCCCGGGCCACCGAAGCGCGGGTTCGCGGCTCGGCAGTGACGCCGTTTCTGCTCGCGCGCGTCGCGGCATCGACGGGGGGTCGCGCGCTCGCGGCCAACCTCGCACTCCTCGAGAACAACGCACGCATCGCCGGTCGGATTGCAGTATCGCTCGACCGGGGGATTGCTCGGGAATCGTAGTTGAGACGCGAGGGCCTTCTGACTATACTGGGCGCCAGTTTCGAATTCGGTCGTTCCAGCAACCTCAGGCACACACCACAAGCCATGGGAGCGCGACGGAGAACGCCTCGCGGTCCGTCGTCGAAACATCCGATATGCACACGTATTGTGACCGGTGCAACGAAGTCGCGGATCACACCGTTGACGCGTCGAGCGATCCCGAACTGACCGACCTGCTGAAGGATCTGGGATACCGCACGGTCTGCCCGGGCTGTTACGAGGATCTCCTCATCGAGGCCAAGGAGGCGCGCGATCAGCTCGCCGACGACCGGCGGGCCCATCATCGCGTACCGGCCCAGATCCCGGTGCGCATCGAGACGACCGACGGAGGCTCGACGACGGAAACCGTGACCGAGGACATCTCGGAGAACGGAGCGCAGATTCGGGCCAACGCCGAGCTCGAGCCGGGCACGGTCGTGCGGATTGCGGCGCTCGACGGGTCGGCCGATGCGGTCGCCATCGTCGAGGTCGTGTGGCACGACGGCGACGCACTGCGGGCAGGCCTCAAGCTGGTCGAGTCGAGCGACACGTGGAATCGTCTCGTCGAATCGCACGAGGCGCTCGAGCCGTAGATTCGGTTGCCTGGACGACGACGAGCCTGCGGTTTCAGGCACCGTCCGTGGGACGCTCGCTACCGCTCGCGGCTCGAGGAACGGGGACCCGGCGGAGCGTCCTGCGGACAGTCGCAAGTGCCCGCCCCTCTCCCCGCTCCACTATCCGAGCGCGTACCTGAAGAACACGTCGTCGAACGGCGCATCCCCCAGACCCGTAGCCGCACGCAACTGCACCGGCGCGTCATTCGCGACTATGCGTCCTTCGCGCAGCACCACCACCCTCGAACAGACGCGTTCGACGAAACCCATGACGTGCGACGACAGGATGACAGCGCCGCCCGCATCCCGAAACGCCTCGAGCTTCCGCTCCACGAGCCGCATCGTCTGCGCATCGAGCGCGTTGAGCGGCTCGTCGAGGACGAGCAGCCGCGGCCGACCGGCCATCGCCGCGATTAGCCCGGTCTTCTTTCTCATCCCGAGCGAATATTCCTTGATGAGGTGGTCCGCTTTCTCGAGGATTCCGAACTCGTCGAAGGCCAGGTCCAATACCCCGTCGTCGGGCGGTTCGCCCTTTATACCCGTGACGAACCTCAGAAACTCGCGACCGGTAAGCCGCTCGTACAGCTCGAGGTCCTCGGGCAGATACCCGACAAGCCTGCGCGCCTCGACGCCATCGAGCCTAACGTCGTGACCGTCGATGGCGAGTTTTCCCGCGTCCGGCTTGAGCAGTCCGACGAGCATCTTCAGGAGCGTCGACTTGCCGGCCCCGTTGGCGCCGAGCAGTCCGAGAATCTCGCCGTCCACGTCGAGCGAGACGTCGTCGACGGCGACAAGGTCACCGTAGCGTTTCGTGACGGCGGAGATGCTCACGATGGGTGCTGCCGGCACTGGCGATGTGTCGGCGGCGCTCACGCGGTCCTCACATTCCTGCTCTGCGCCTTTGCGAGTCCTTTGCGCATGTGCGAGAAACTGACTGGCGGTAGTTTCTCGCAAAGACGCAAAGGACTCGCAAAGGCGCAGAATACAGACAGGATCGGCACTGTCTCCCTGGCCGGCCTCACAACCCCAACTCCCTTATCTTCGCAGTCAGCGTCTTCGCACTCACCCCGAGCCGCTCCGCCGCCTTCGTCCGGTTTCCACCCGTCGCCGCAAGGGCTTCGCCGATCATCCGGCGCTCCACGATCGACACCGCGCGCTCGCTCACGTCGTGCAGTGAACCGGTGAAATCCATCGTGGCCAGCGTCTCGACCGGTTCGTCGCGCCCCGTCAGCCCCCGCAGATCCAGATCCTGCGGCCGGATCTCGTCGGCATCCGCGAGTATGCACGCCCGTTCAAGGCAGTTGCGCAGTTCGCGCACGTTACCGGGCCACGAGTATGTCCGCAGCCGCGTGAGCGCTTCCGGCCCGAGCGTCATCGCCTTCCCCCGTATCTCGACGCCGCACGAAGCGGCAAAGTAACTCGCAAGCAGTGAGACATCGTCCTCCCGGTCTCGAAGCGGCGGAATTTCGACCGGAAAAACGGCCAGTCGAAAATAGAGATCCTCTCGAAACCCTTTCCCCGCGACTGCTGCCCGCAGGTCGCGATTGGTGGCGGCAACGACGCGCACGTCGACGTCGAGCTCGAGTGAGCCTCCGAGTCGCGTTACCCGCCCGCTCTCGAGCGCCCGCAGCAGCTTCGACTGGACGGCTAGCGGCAGTTCGCCAATCTCGTCCAGGAAGAGTGTTCCACCGTGCGCGAGCTCGAACTTGCCTGCCCGACGCGAGTCGGCGCCCGTGTACGCACCGCGTTCGTGACCGAACAACTCGTTTTCGATGAGCGTTTCCGGGATCGCGGCACAGTTGAGCGCAACGAACGGTCCGCGGGCGCGATCGCTCAATTGGTGAACGGCACGCGCGAAGAGCTCCTTGCCGGTGCCCGATTCGCCAAGCAACAGGACGGTCGACGATCGCCTCGCGACCTGCTGGACGAGCTTCGCCGCGCGCGTCAGCGCCGCGGACTCGCCGATGATGCGGGGAAAGTCATAGCGGCTCGCGTACTCCTCGCGCAGGAGCACATTCTCGGTTCGAAGCCTGCCAGCCTCGAGTGCCCTCTCGACGATGAGCATCAGGTGCCGGCTGTCGACGGGCTTCTGAAGGAAGTCGTACGCGCCGTCCTTCATTGCCTGCACAGCCTCGTCGATCGAGCCGTATGCCGTCATGACAACGACGGGCAGGAGTGCGTCCGCGGCGCGCGCGGCACGAAGTACGTCGAGGCCGGAGGCACCGGGCATACGCAGGTCCGTCAGGACGAGGCGAAACCGCGCGCGATCCAGCCGGCGGATGGCCTCGGACGGGTCGCCTGTTGCTTCGACGGTGTGGCCCGCTGTCTCGAGGGTGAGCCGAAGCATCTGCCTCAGGCTGTCCTTGTCCTCAACGAGCAGTATGTCGGCCATTCGAGCAGTTCCCGTTCAGTGTCCCGGAGCGTTACGGCGGGCAACCTCGAAGCAACGCCCCGGCGCGATCGATCACCGACACGGGAGAATCGCTTCCGTTACGGAAGCCGAATGCCCGCACTTCGGGCCTCGTTCTGTGCCTTTTCGAGAGCAGCCGACGCCGCGGAGCGCTCGGTCTGGGCTCGAGCAAGATCGGCCTCAGCCTGCGTGATCTGTTCCTGAATTCTCGCCACGGCGAAGTTGTCTCCGGAACCCGTGGTCCGGAGGATCTCGCCGCGCATTTCCACGATACGATTCTGGTAGGCCTCGATGCGCCGGTCGGCATCGGCAAGGTCCGTCGAAGCCTTCTGAACGGCCTGAACGAAATACGCGGGGTTGATCTCGCCATCCTTGGTGACCGGAGCCGGACCCGCATCGGTACGGAACTTCTGGCGCGCACCAATCGACTTGAGCCGATCGGCCCGAGCCCGGGCCTCGGCCGCCTCGACGCGAGCCTGACGCACTTCGTTCCCCTGCGCCTCGAGCGCAGCGGCGGCGGCGTTGGCTTCGGCAGACGTCGAGACGGTTCCCAGTGCGTTCTTCAGATCATTGACGCGGAGCTCGGCGTCGATAGCGCGCCGCTCGGCGGCTCGCGCCGCTTCCTCGGCGGCCGCATAGTCAGATCGCCAGTTGAGCTCTTCCTGCGAGACCTTCTTGTCGGGCTTCGCGCCGGCATCGGGCTGTCCCTGACCGGCCGCCGCCTTCATCGACGCTTCGGCATCGGCCCGTTCCTCGGGGGTCATTCCAGCATCGGCTGCAGGCGTTCCCGCCTTCTGCCCATCATCGGGCGGAGCAACCTGAACGGGGACGACGTCATCCGTCGTCATCGTCGGTACCGGCTCTTCCCGCGGTTCTTCCTTCGGATCCTGCGCAAGCGCGGGACTCGCCACAATCAACGCAGCGAATACGGCGGCGGGCAACAGTGCGCGCATCGTCATAACAATCACCTCGCGAGGAAAACAGCGTGACTCGAGCGCAGTATAGCACGGCGGTTCGGCTCGAAAGGGCCTCCGCGCCAGCGTCCGATCCAGGGTCCGATGTGGTAGCATCCGCCGCTATCGCCATGGACAAGTTTCGAATTGTCGGAGGACGCCCACTCTCGGGACGTGTGCAGATCAGCGGAGCCAAGAACTCCGCGCTGCCGTGCATAGCCGCAGCGTTGCTGTCCGGCGACACCGTCACGCTCCACAACGTTCCGTACGTTCGCGACATCATCACGATGCGCCGGCTGCTCGAGGACCTCGGCAGCGGCGTCCTGATGCCGGAGCAGCGGACGCTCAAGATCACCGCCTCGAACATCGAGTTTTTCGAGGCGCCATACGAGCTCGTCAAGAGCATGCGGGCGTCGGTGCTCGCGCTCGGCCCGCTGCTCGCAAGGTTTGGCGAAGCTCGCGTGAGCCTTCCGGGCGGATGCGCGATCGGACAGCGTCCGGTGGACCTGCACCTGCGCGCGCTCGAGGTGCTTGGAGCCGAGATTTCGCTCGAGAACGGCACCATCGTGGCTCGCGCCGACCGTCTGAAGGGCGCGGAGGTGTTCTTTCCGAAGATCACGGTGACAGGCACCGAGAACCTGATGATGGCGGCGGCGCTCGCCGACGGCGTCACGGTCCTCGACAATGCCGCGCGCGAACCGGAAGTGCAGGACCTCGCAGAGCTGCTCAACAAGATGGGTGCGCGGATCACCGGCGCCGGAACGGCGACGATCCGCATCGAAGGCGTCGAGAAACTCGGCGCGGCCGAGCACACGATCATCCCGGACCGCATCGAGACGGGGACCTTTCTCGCGGCGGCGGCGCTGACGGGCGGTGAGCTCGAGCTGTGCGGCTGCCGGCCGGATCACCTGGGTTCCGTCATCTCGCAGATGAAGCAGGCGGGCGTGCACATCGAAGAGCCGAACCAGTTCACGTTGCGTGTCCATGCGAACGGAGGACTGAAGGCTCTCGATGTCGTGACGCACGAATATCCCGGTTTTCCGACCGACATGCAGGCGCAGTACATGGCGCTGATGACGCGGGCAGCCGGAAATTCGATCATCACGGAGAACATCTTCGAGAACCGGTTCATGCACGTGTCGGAACTTGCGCGCATGGGCGCGCACATCCACACACACGGCAACCAGGCGATCGTCGAAGGCGGCGGCAGGCTGACCGGGGCGAAGGTGCAGGCGTCGGACCTGCGCGCAAGCGCCTCGCTAGTGATTGCCGGACTTGCAGCCGAGGGTGAGACGATCGTCGATCGCGTCTACCACATCGATCGCGGCTACGAGAAGATCGAGGAGAAGCTGCGCGCGGTTGGCGGACAGATCGAGCGGTTCCGCGAGTAGTTGCCGAGGGAGAGGGTCGGATGGATACGAGCTGCATCTTCTGCAAGATCGCATCGGGAGCCTTCGGGACGGCGTTCGTCCACGAGGACGACGCGGTGGTTGCGTTCGAGGATCTCAACCCGCAGGCGCCGCACCACGTGCTCATCATTCCGAGAGAGCACGTCGTTTCGCTGTCGTCGGCGTCGGACGCTCACGACGCGATGCTCAGCCGGTTGCTTCGGGTCGCGGCGAAGGTCGCTGGCGAGCGCGGGATTGCCGAGTCGGGCTACCGGGCGGTGATCAACACGGGACCGGATGGCGGCCAGTCGGTCTTCCACCTGCACGTCCACCTGCTCGGTGGCCGCCCGCTGGCTTGGCCACCAGGCTAGGCCCGGAACCGCGAGCGCCGACGCGCGTCGCTCGAGCCTGGCCGGCCTGGCTCTACATCGCCACGGCAGGGGTCGTGCTGGCACCGTTGGCGCTCGCCGAGCGGAGTTACGACGCGGCGGTGGAGCGGCCGCAGGGCAGTCCCGCGGAGCCGTTGCTCGCCCGCGCCCTGGCGCTCGACCCCGAGTTTCCTCTCTACCAGGCCCGGCACGCCTGGTCCTCGGGCGGACCGGTGGAACAGCGGGCCGAGGAGGCGATAAGCGCGGCGCGCTCTGCGGTCGGTGTGGCGGCGCTCTGGTACCGGGCCGGTGCCTTGGCGCGTGAGGCGGGCCGCGACGACTGGCGGAAGGAAGCGCTGCGTCGCGCCATGGCGCTCGATCCGCTGAGCGGATTCGCGCCCTTTCAGCTCTTCGAGCTGTCCGGCAATCTGGATTGCGCGGCGCGTGCTCTCGCCGCCGAGCCCCGTCTCGCGGCCGCGACGCTGTGGCGCGATCTTCCGGAGCTGCGCGCCGTAGCGCTCGATCGCCTGGCGGTCTGGCCGGGGCTCGACGCTGGGTGGCGGCGCGATGTCGTCGCGGCGGCGCGCGCGGCGCCGCCGGGTGGTGGCGGAGAGGTCGATCTCGCCGCCCAGATGGACCTCACGCCGGCGCTCGCGGTCTCCCTGCACCAGTTCCGGCGCAGGCCCTGGCCGGCCGATCTCGCTCGCATCCGTGTCGAGCGCGGCGCGGTGCGCGCGCTGCGTGGCCTGCCCGCGGCGGCCGAGCTGCCGACTTCGCTGCCAGAAGCGTTTCCGCGCAGCGGCTGCGCGCCCCCGCGGGGCGCCGCGGGTTCAGCCGAAGACGGCGGCTAGGGCGCGCTCGATGCGGCGCAGCCCCTCGTCCACCTCGTCCGCGGTGAGGACGAGCGGCGGGCGCATGCGGATGGCGCGCTCGCCCGAGGCGAGACCGAGCACGTCGCTGTCGTTGAGCGCCTTGAGGGTGCGATTCCGCGTTTCGCCGTCGGGCAGGTCGAAGGCGACGAAGAGCCCCCGTCCGCGCGGGTTGGTGACCTTGCCGGGGAAGAGCCGCGCGAGGCCGCGGAACCCTTCCAAGAGGTGGCTGCCGACGCGGGTCGCACGGTCGAGGAGGGCGTCTTCTTCGATGATCTCGATGATGCGCTGGCAGCGCACCATGTCGACCAGGTTTCCCCCCCAGGTCGAGTTGATGCGCGAGGAGACCTTGAACACCGAGTCGACCTCGTCGACCCGCGGGCCGGCAGCGATGCCGCCGACCTGCGTCTTCTTGGCGAAAGAGAAGACGTCGGGTTGAACGTCGAATTGCTCGAAGGCCCACCACGTGCCGGTCGTGCCGAAGCCGGTCTGGACCTCGTCGAAGATGAGCAGGAACTCGTGCCGGTCGGCGAGCTCGCGCAGGGCGCGCAGGAACTCGGGGCGGAAGTGGTTGTCTCCGCCCTCGCCCTGGATCGGCTCGATGATCAGCCCGGCGATGTCGTGTCCGTGCGTCGCCACCGCGCGCTCGATCTCGGCGATCGCCTGCCGTTCGAGGGCCGCGGTCTCGGCGAGCCTTGCCTCGTTCAACGGGAAGCTGAGCTTCGGGTTGACGATCCGGGGCCAGGGGAACTTGGGGAAGTGCTGGATCTTCCGCGGGTCGGTGTTGGTGAGCGACATGGTGTAGCCGCTCCGCCCGTGGAACGCTTGGCGGAAGTGGATGATCTGGGAGCCGAGTTCGCCGCGGCCGGCGGCGAGGTTCTTGCGCACCTTCCAGTCGAAGGCGACCTTGAGCGCGTTCTCCACCGCTGCCGCGCCCCCTTCGATGAAGAAGAGACGCTGGCGGAACGGCGGCGGCACGGTGCGCGCGAACGTCTCGACGAACTCCGCCATGAAAGTGGTGTAGATGTCGGAATTCGCCGGTTTGTTGAGCGCCGCCGGCAGGATGCGCGCGCGGAACTCCTCGTTCGTCATCTTGGGGTGGTTGAAGCCCACCGGATTGGTCGAGAAGTGGCCGAAGAAGTCGAGCACGTCGCGCCCCCGTACCGCGTCGTACAGGTAGACCCCGTGGCTCCGTTCGATGTCCTGGACGAGATGGTAGCCGTCCACCAGGATGTGGCGCGCCAGCGCTTCGCGCACCGCTTCGGGGGTGAAACGAACCGAATCGCTCAGGGTCGTGGTCATCGTCGCCTCGTCTGCGGTCGTGGGGCTGCGGAACTGGGGCTGCAGGCCGGAAGGTCTCGCGCGAGCTGGCCCGCGCGGGCAGTCTAACAGCGGCCGCGAAGGGCGGTCAACGCGCCGCGGTGCGGGGCAGCGCGGGATCGAGGTCGAGCGCCGGGTCGGCGAGGAGCACGCGATTGCGCCCCGCCTCCTTGGCCCGGTACATCGCCGAATCCGAGAGGCGCAGCAGGCGGCTCTTCCCGGCGGCGAGGTCGCAGGTCGGCGGCACGTGCAGGGCGAGCGAGGCGACGCCGATCGAGCAGGTGATGCCAGCCAGGTGGAGCGGCTCGGGCTGGATCTCTCCGACGGTCTGACAGAAGGTGGCCTGCTCGATCTCGCCGCGCAGCCGCTCGGAGAGCGCCATGGCCTCGCTCGCCGCGATGCCCGGAATCACGATGACGAACTCGTCGCCGCCGTAGCGGGCCACGATCGCCCCGGGATAGGCCACCGTCCGGCGCAGGAGTTGTCCCGCTTCGCGCAAGACCTGCGAGCCCGCCAGGTGCCCGTGGTGGTCGTTGACCCGCTTGAAGTAGTCGAGATCCAGGAAGAGCAGCGCCACGTCGTCGTGCGCCGCGCGGCCGCGGACCAGCACCTGCTCGAGAATCGAGTGCAGGTAGCGGTCGTTGAACAGGCCGGTGAGGTTGTCGCGCTTCGCGGCCTCCTGGGCCAGGCGTCCGTCGAGCACGTTCTGGATCGCGATCGACATGTAGTCGGCGAAGATCTCCAGCAGGTCGAGCTCGTTCTCGCTGTAGCCCGAGGCGCCGTGGCGGTTGATCAGCTCGAGGACGCCGCAGACCTCCGCGCCGATGCGGATCGGGATGGCGACCAGCGAGCGGGTGCGGTACTGCGTCTCCGCGTCGATTCGAGCGTCGAAGAAGCGGTCGCTGCCGGCGTTCGGGGTGAAGTAGGCCTCACCCGAGAGATAGACGTGACCGGCGATCCCCTGATCGGCGGGCAGGGTCTGACCGACCAGGAGATCCGCCTTGTCTCCGAAGGCGGCGAGAAAGGTGAGGCGGTTGCGGCTGCGGTCGGCCTGTTTGATCCGCGGGTTGTCGAGCAGGATCGAGCCCGCCTCGGAGGGCACGAACTCGTTGGCTTTCTTGAGCACCTCGACCAGGTTGTCGGCGAGGCTCATCTCCGGCTCGAAGTGTGGCGGCGCGGCTCGCCGACGCTCGAGGAACTGCTCGAGCTTGTGAGGTTCGAGGCTGAAGACGTCGATCATGGCGTCGCGCCGCTCACTGGACTCCGATGCTGAAAAAAAGATACCAGAATCCGGCTTGGGCCCAGTGCACTGCTTTACCGCAGGGCGCGCGCCAGCCGGCGCGATCGCGCGACGGCGTCGGAGAGCAGAGCGTCCGGATCGGCGAGCTCCGGGGCGTAGCGCAGGTAGTGCAGCTCGTGCGCGAGCTCGACGAGCTCGGCCGCGACGGCGCGCTCCACCCGTCGCTCGGCGAGCCGATCCGCCCAGTGCGCCACCGGCGTCGAGGGCGGAAGCTGCCAG
>CAZXLQ010000122.1:0-14219 GCA_964641945.1 uncultured Clostridia bacterium | reverse complement strand
CGCGATCTCCCCGGGGCTCGGCTCATGTCGCCGCCCCTCCCGATGCGCCTGCTGCGCGACCTTCGATCAGGTTCTTCAGCCGTTCGATGCGCTTGTCGTAGATCTCGTCCTTCAACGCATTGAGCAACCTGACTTCTCCAAGCTCCGCGAGTGCCACGTTCACCTTCCACATGGTCTGCTGCCGAGTCCGTCGAGCCCTCGCCTTCGATCGAGACGGCTGATGCGTGTACCACTCCTCGAGCGTAGCCTTCTTGTATTCGAACTGCGCGGCCCGTAGATCGCTCACGAGCACCTCGAGGCGCCGCATCACGAGGTCAGAATCCGAAGAGAGCTCCGAGACTTCCCTGTACTGTCGAAACAACTCGCAGATCCTGGCCGCAAGCGCCGGCTTCAGCCCGGCGGCTGCCGCCAGATCGGACGGATCCGCCATGTCGTATGACCCGAGCGACACCAGTCCGGCCGAGAACAGTCTTGCGATCGTAACGCGGCCGACGCCCTTGATCTGCTTGAGCAGCGAGTTGAGGATGATCGACTCCGACTCTGCGTTCGGATCCGGCGCAACGTCGGGGAATGTGGCAGGCAGAAGCTCGGCGAGATGCTGATAAGCCGTCAGGACCCGGACACGCGAATCACCGTCGACAACGCGGCTCGCCTGCCGGACCTCGACAAGAAGCTCCCCGAAGGCGTCGAGCGCATGCTGGACATTCGCATATCCCATGGACTCGGACGCCCGAGACATTGAGGTGATCGCCGGATGGCAGAGATCCACCCACGTCGTCGATACAGGTCCGACGCGCAGCTTTCCGACAAAGTCGGTGATAGGACCAACATAGCTCGAGGCAATCTGCGCAAAGAGATCCTTGAGTGCCTGTTCTTCCGCCGGCGACAATTCCACATGTCCGGGCTCGATGTCGTCCGTCACGAACGCTGGCGAGGGCGCGACGTCGGGCGCCGGATGTTCGGCCATCGCTGCTTCGGCAATCGAGGCATCGAGGGCCGCGTCGAAACCGCTGACCAGCTCATCGAGAAAATCGTCCGACATTGCGAACTCGTCGAACGGGTCCTCCTCGAATATCTCGCCGAGCGCCGCGTCCGTACGGACGGACGGGCTCGGAGCAACCGGATCCACGTCCGCCGGCGCCTCATGGACAAGGGCTTCGAGACGCGCGAGGTCAGAAGCGACTTCCCTTGCCGGACCGTCGTCGAGGCGAATCATGTGATCGAGTTGTGCCTCGAGAAGGTCGATGGCCTCCTGGAGCACGAGGACGCGTTCCGACGTCGCCGATTGCGTGGCGTTGATCTCGGCAGCTACCGAGGTCAGGACAGTCGCAATTCGCACGAGAAACTCCCGGCCCGGCGTCACGTCCTCGAGACCGGCAACGGCCACCGATATCTCGGATGCGTGCTCGAGCAGGGGCGGGTAGAACATCGCCCGTGCCGGGGCCTTCATCAACCTGCCGATATACAGCTTGAGAAGTGTCGTGCTGTCTTCGACGTCGACGATCAGGGAATCGAGTCGCTTCGGATCCTGGGACATCTGGTGGGGTTATTGAGCGCCAGCGGCGTTCTTGTCGCGGTGACGACGCAGGAGGGGCTCCAGTTCCGCGATCACCTGATCGACGACGGACTCGATCAGAACGGCCGCACGGTCCCGCACGGCGGACCTGAGGACCGACCTGGAAGCCGGATCGTCGAGCCACGCCGCGAATGCGTTCGCGACGTCCGCCTCGGATCGCGGTGATTCGGCAACCTGGGCGGGACTGGTTGCGACTGGCAGCGGCAGAGTATCGCTCAATGCAACGGCGGGCTCGGGCTCTGCAGTCAACGCCACCGGCTCAGGAATCGGCTCTGGAACCGACTCGATTTCCGGCTCCGGTTCGGGAACGAGGAAGTACTCAACACTTATGGCCGGCGCTTGCAGATCCGTCGCTTCGGCATCACCCCAAACGAGAGACACCCTTTGCCGCACGTAGCCGTCGACGTCTTCGATTCCGTCCGGAACATCGACGAACGCCTCTGCCGTGACGGTGACAAGGACCTGGGCCTTGGGCATTGAGAAGACTCCCCTTGCAGATGGGCTGCGCTGGTGGGCATCGATCGACCTCAAAGCCGCCGATGGCCGTCGTTCCCGCATCTTGCAACACGAGGTATCGCTTGTCAATCTTGCGCCAGAGCGCGACACTGGCCTATAAACCCTGTATGGCCCGAGTTCTCCCGCATGCATCGTGTTTTGCCCCTGTGGCGATCCGTTGCAACCTCTTCGGCGACTAGCCTGGCCCGAGCGACGATTCTCCGCGCGGTTGTTTCCCCAATTGCGCGCACCCCGCTTCATATTGAATTGTCGTGCCGCCGTTCGACGAGGTCGAGCCGGGCGAGTCACGTAGAGGAGAGCAGAAATGTCCAGCCCGACACCGAAACAGCGTCCGAAGTTCGTCACTGAGGTCCCTGGCCCCGAGGCTCGCAAAGTCATTGCCGATGATGAGCGATGGGTTTCGCAGAGCTACACTCGACCTTACCCGTTCGTCGTCAAGAGAGGCTCCGGAGCCATGCTCGAGGACGTCGACGGCAACACGTTCCTCGACTTCAATGCCGGCGTCGCCGTGTGCTCGACGGGCCACGCACACCCTGAGGTCGTCGAGGCCATCAAGAAGCAGGCTGACGAGTTCCTGCACATCTGTGCGGCGGACTATTACTATCCGCACCTGCCGGCACTGGCGAGCAAGCTGGAGGAACTGGCGCCCGGAGACCACGAGCGGCGCGTCCACTTCGGAAACTCCGGCGCCGAAGCTGTCGAGGGCTGTGCGAAAGCCGCAATCTATGCGACGGGCCGCAACAAGTTCATCGGCTTCTACAGTGCATTTCACGGCCGCACATTCGGCGCCCTGTCGTTCACGACGAGCAAGAACGTGCAGCGTCGTGGCTTTGGGCCGCAGGTGCTCGATGTCACCCACGTCCCTTATCCGAACTGCCTTCGCTGTCCGTTCGGCAAGAAGGTCGAGACCTGCAATGTCGAGTGCGTGAAGTTCATCAGGGATACCGTGCTCGAGACTTCGGTTCCGGCGGAGGACTGTGCGGCCATTCTCATGGAGCCGATCCAGGGTGAGGGAGGCTACGTCGTTCCGCCCCAGAAGGCCGTCGATGCGCTCGCGGAGCTCGCTCAAGAGAAGAACATCCTGATCATCTGCGACGAAGTTCAGTCCGGAATGGGACGGACCGGCAAGATGTGGGCATCCGACCACTTCGGACTGGTTCCGGACCTGTTCTCGACCGCAAAGGGAATCGCTTCGGGAATGCCGCTCTCGGCGACAGTTGCCCGGAAGGACCTCATGAACTGGCACGTCGGGGCGCATGCCTCGACGTTCGGAGGAAACCCGGTCGCGATCGCTGCCGCGCTCAAGACCATTGAACTGCTGGAAGGCGGCCTCATCGAGAATGCCGCGAAACAGGGCGAATACCTGATGGATGGTCTGCGCAGGTTGCAGGCCAAGTACTCGGATCACGTGGTCGACGTTCGGGGACGTGGACTGATGGTCGGGATGGAGATCGTCAAGACCATCGACGGCATGGAGCCGATTCCGCACGAGCGTGATCGCATCGTCGAAGAAGCATTCAAGCGCGGACTCCTGATCATCAGCTGCGGCTCTTCGTCGATCCGGTTCTCGCCGCCGCTCGTTATCGACCACGACGACGTCGACTTCGCCCTGGAGGTCGTGGATGCGTCGATGGCGGCGGTACTCAACGGCTAACGTCGCGCGGTGACTCTGTGTCTTCGTGCCTGCGGTGCGCGCAACTCTTCGAAACCAACGAGGAGCTGCGCGCACCGCAGGCACCGAGTCCCCTGGGCACAGATCCCGCCAGACTCTGCGCCGTCTAGAGGTACACCCGGTAGTCGACTTCCGGAAAGATGTTGTCGCGGGATTCGAAGTCCGCCAGCTTGACCAGGTCTACCCGGTTCGCAGCCGCCATCTCGTAGAGCTCGTTGAATCGTCCGATATGATCCCGGAAACGCTTGATCGCGTACTGCACCATCGTTCCCGTCGTGATGATGAAGGCCCAGTCGCTCGACTGCGCCAGCAGCAATTCGCGGGCTAGCTGATTGAGCAGTCTCTGCTGATCGCCGTGCGCTGCCGGAAAACGACGGGCGATTTCGATCATCCGGTCCTCGGCGCGATGCTGGTGGTAGTACATCCAGTCCGTCTCGGCATTGATCCAGACGCGGTTGTACCCCTCGGCGCCCCAGGTCGAAGCCGAGGGCGTCTGCGTCTGGTTCTCCGGGTACTCGTCGATGTAGTCGAGCGGCGTCGCCAGGCGCATCGTGTCCTGATCGTAGTGGATCTTCTGGATCAGGTGCTTCAGGAACTGCGGGCCCTCGAACCACCAGTGACCGTAGAGCTCGGCGTCGTATGGCGAAACGATTATGGGTTTTCGTTCGAGCGTGCCCACTAGCTCAGCCGAGAGCTTCTGGCAATTCGCGAGAAAGTCGCCTGCGTGCACGGCCGCCCGCTCAGCCGCAATCGAAGGAAGGTACGGCTGCTTCTCGTGCAGCGCGACCTTTCCCGTGACACGGTGGTACTTCACGCCGACATTTCGACGAACGCCGTCCGAGTGGAGGTACGGGCTCACGAGGTCGTAATCGAGGTCGTAGCCCAGGTCCCTGTAGAACTCGCGATAGAACGGATCGCCGGGATACCCGACCTCGGACGACCACACCCGCTCTCCTGTGGTGACGTCCCGTGCCAGTGCGGCCACGCCGGAATGCGTCATCACCGGCGCGTAGATCGCGCGGCGCGGCCTCGGCGAGCCGAACATGATGGCGTGTGCGTCGACGAAGAAGAAACGGATGCCCGCGTCGGCCAGCAACTGGTCGACACCCGGAGCAAACGCGCATTCAGGGAGCCAGATGCCCTGCGGATCGCGCCCGAAGTGCTTGACGTAATTTGCTTTCCCGACCTCGACCTGCGCTCGCCGAGCCTCGACCCGGCTCATCAGCGGGAGAAACCCGTGGGTGGCACCGGAAGTGATGATCTCGAGTGCGCCGGCATTCTGGAGGCCGCGGAATCCCGCAACGAGGTCGCCGTGATACACGTCGTCATAAATCCGGTAAGACGACGAGAAGTGGTGGTGATGCGCAAGCGCTGCCTCGTGAAACTCCGATCCTCGTGTTCGGACCACTTCCCTCTCGGTCAGCTCGACGATCTTCTCGATGTGCTTTCGGTACCGGGCTTGAAGAAGAGGATCGCTGAGCATCTCGCACAGCGGAGGTGTGAGGCCCATCGTGAGACGGACGCGCACCCCTTTCTCGACGAGGGTCTGAAACGTGTGCAGGAGCGGAATGTAAGTCTCGGAGATCGCCTCGAAGAGCCAGTCTTCCTCGAGGAATTCCGGATGCTCCGGGTGTCGCACGAACGGAAGGTGCGCGTGGAGGACGATCGAGAGAAGTCCGAGTTCCATGACGGACCAGGAGCGATCAGGCGGTAGGGACGGTATCCAGCACGTCCGGCGCAATCACCGGCGGACGCCGCGTCAGCGACTCCGCCATACTCGGCATCCAGCTCCAATCCACGTGCGGCCGCTGGAGTTGATCCGAAGAACCAAGCGTCACGAACCGAGGCGGAAGGTGGAACGGGTGAGCCGGATCGTCGAGTATTCCTCCGTCCAGCGCATTCCGAAGAAGCTGAGGCAACAGATGCATGAACGCGGCTGTCAGGAGCTCAGCGTCATATTCGCCCGAGGCGAGAAGCCTCTCGAGCATCAGCCGAAGCGACGCCGGGAGCTGGTCGATCTCCGATCGGGTCAGCAACTCGCCCTCCGCAACGTGGACGGCAGCATGCCGCACCGTTTCCGGCAGTTTCGAGAACGCATCGATGAGTGCCGGCGACGGCTGCGATACGAATTCCGGCATCGGCAGCCCCGCTGACATCGCGGCTTCGGCTCGGGCGACGTCGGTCAATACGCGATCCGTTGCAAAACCCGTCACCGCAAGCAGCTTCACGAACCGCGGCGTGTCCACCCGGAACTGCGGATCCTCGTCGACCGCAGTCGAAACGGTGCCCGCCGGGGTATGCACTACGTTGCTTCGGACGATTGGGACAAACCCGAAACGCGATGAGAGGGCGCCAACGTCGATGCGGAAACTGCTGCTCGGATTGACCGAGAACCAGTACTTGCCGGCAAGCGGAATCTCGACGTACGCCTCGTCGCCGGCGTCGAGATCCGTCAGGCGCATGAAGGGCCGAAACGTCTCGACGGCATCGTGCGGAAAGAGCCCCTGGATCGCCGAGTAGCTCTCAGGCCGAATTTCCCAGTAAACCATCAGGTGGAACGGATCCTGAACGAGCGCACGTACGATGTCGATGCCGTAGCTTTCCGGGATTTCCATGCCCGCATCGACATAGAGGCCATCCTCGGCCTCGATGACGGACGTGCTCGGGGCTGCCGGTGCGACGGGGAGTTCCAATTCGAGAGGCCTGCGGCCTCCGGGCGACGTCACCCAGCTTGTGAAGATCGACATCTCGCGTGCTCCTTGTTCGCGACGAGCGCGAACGGGCTATTAGGCCACGCGGGGTGGGGAGTGTCAATGCTGCCCTCATGAGGCCGCACGCCCGGGCGATGGACTCGATTCGTAGTTCTACTACTCGTACCGTAGCGCGTCGATCGGATCGAGCCTGGCCGCCTTCACGGCCGGCCAGAGGCCGAAGACGAGGCCGAGCGTGACAGAGACCGAGAATCCGACGACCACCGACCAGAGTGGCACCGCTGACGGGATCGCCGGGACGAGCACGTTTACGAGCAGCGAGATCAACCACCCGACGAGAATCCCCAGGAGACCTCCGATGCCGGTCAGCGACATCGCCTCGATCAGGAACTGCCAGACTATGTCTCGACGGCGCGCCCCGACGGCCCGGCGAATGCCGATCTCCTTCGTCCGTTCGGTCACAGATACGAGCATGATGTTCATCACGCCAACGCCTCCTACGAGCAAGCCGGCACCGGAAAGCGGCACGACGATCAGCCCGAGAATCTGCGTCAGGGAACCGATCGTCTCGAAGATGGCATCGGGCGTCGAGATCGCGAAGTCGCTCTTCTCGTTTGCCCGTACACCTCGGCGTCGCCGGAGGAGCTCCGTGACCTCGTCGAACATCACACCCATCTGCCCTTCGCGTGCACGGAGCGTCACGGTCACATCGTCGAGCTCGGGATGCATCTTCTCGAGTGTCTGAAACGGAACGTAGATGAAGCGGTCGTCAGCCCCGTCGCCACCGAAGAGCCCGCCCACACCTCGCTTCATGACGCCGACGACGCGAAACGGGCGACCGTCGATATCGACGACCTTGTCGATCGGGTTGATTCCCGCAAACAACGCATCTGCAACGGACTCCGCGATCACCGCAACCTGCTCGAATCGCTGCGCCTCTGAATCGACGAAGAACCGGCCTTCCTTCACCTCGGTCGACCGGATGTCGGGATAGTTCGCATACACGCCGAAGACGATGGGCCGCGCGAACTCGACGTCCCGGTACTTGACGCTGAAGGTCGCCGTCGATGGTCCAAAGCTGCCGAGCCGATTCGTGGGTGTTGAGCCGGCCACCGACGGAAGCTCCGCTATTGCGTCCGCATCCGCCTGTGTGAGGTTCTTGCGCGTCCGTTCGTCCTGGGGCGCCCGGCCGAACCGGATTCCGACGGAACTCTGCTTCGTGACGAATGCGACGTTCGGTCCGAACTGCTCGGCAATCTGATCGACCCGAGCGTTCATTCCGGTGAGGATCGAGCTCACGGCGATCACGGTCATCGTTCCGACGATGACGCCGAGCAGCGTGAGCGACGATCGCACCTTGTGCTCCCAGATCGTCGTCAGCGCGAGCACGAGGTTCTCTCGCAGGTCGTTTCGAACAAATACAGAGCGGATCATGGGCTCGTCACGTTCCCTTCCGCGAGTAACGCCGGCCCGGCAGTGACTGTCGGCCGCCTCGAGTTACGGAACCTCGAGCGGCAGCGAGCGGCCTGCGGACGGTGGCCGCCGAGAAGGATCTCGAATGGAGGCAAGAGTCCTGGCTGCCACCGTCGGTCATGGGGCAGGCACGAAGGACTACACTCGCGGGACCGTCCGCAGGCCGCTCGCAACCGCGTGCGGTTCTGTGATTGCGAGCGCCTTGCCACAAGGGAAATTGCCGTCTTCTGTGACGAACCAATGGACGGGTCGGTGACATTTCAGTCCGCACGCAGCGCAACGATCGGATCCAGCTTCGACGCCTTGAGGGCCGGGTAGATGCCGAAGAAGAGCCCGACCGCAGCCGAGAGCGTGACTGCCAGTATCGACCAGAAAACCGGCAGTGCCGCAGGAATCGGCGACACGAAGGAAACGAACTTCATCACCGAATACGCGAGGACGACCCCGATGGCGCCGCCCGCCCCCGAGAGAATCACCGCTTCGACGAGGAACTGCATCAGGATGTCGTTTCGGCGGGCACCAAGGGCCTTCCGAATGCCAATTTCGCGCGTCCGCTCGGTCACGACGACGAGCATGATGTTCATGATCACGATGCCGCCGACGACGAGTGAGATCAGCGTGATCGGGATCGCAATCGCGGCGACGATTCCGGTGATCTGACCGGCGAGATCGGCGATTGCCTGATCGTTCACGATCGAGAAGTCGTCCGCCTCGTCGAAGGAACGCTGGTGGCGGGCACGAAGCAGGGTCCGGATGTCGTCCTGCGTCCGCTCGAGGGTCACGTCAGGTCGGGCCTTCACGTAGATCGTGAGTGAACGTCGTGCACCGTAGACCTTCAGGTACGTGGACAACGGAAGAATGACGAAGTTGTCCTGCGACTGTCCGAGCACCGTCCCGAGCTTCCTGGCAACGCCGACGACCGTGTAGTTCAGTCCGTCGACCCGGACTTCCCTGCCAATCGGATCGATCGTGGGGAACAGGGCGTCGGCGACTTCACTTCCCAGAAAGACCACCGGCCGCCGGTTGCTCTGGTCGAAAACACTGAGGTAGCGGCCGTGTTCGGGCGTCACCTGCGACATGTAGATCATGTTCGGGGTGCAACCCTGGATGCCCACTTGCTGCAGGAGCTCGGTATCGTTGCGCACCTCTCCGGAGCGACCGTCGATGGCGCCAACGTGCTCGGCCATTACAGTCTGCTCGGCCAGCGCCTCGACGTCCTGCATGTCGAGGTCCGGGTTCTTCCGAAGCTGCTCGAGGAATTTCTCGAAGTCGCCGACATTGGTCACCGAAGCCTTCGTCACAAAGAACACGCCGGATCCGAGCGAAGCGAGTTTGTCGTCGACATAGACGTTCGCTCCCTCTATGAGCGTCGCCACTGCGATCACGACCGAGACACCGATGATCACACCCAGCAGCGTCAGAAACGAGCGAAGCTTGTGAGCCCAGATCGATGTCGACGCAATCCGGGCTGCTTCGAACAAGTGCTGCATATTGTCGGTGAACTCCCACGAACGCGCCGCGCGTCCTCAGGGATACTACGGGGCCGAGTCGAAATGGTTCAGCAGGGACTGCACGGACAGTCCCCGCTGAACGACTCAATAACCGGGCGTACCGGCTGAGTGACCAGGACCGAACAGGAAGCCGTTGATGAGAAGACGGTCCAGCCCGCGCCAGAGCCGCCGGAACGTCACGTCTTCCGTGAAAAGGATGACGTGGCCACCGCCCGTCGGTTCATCGACGACGTAGGACGTTCCGGCAAGCAACTGCTCCGTGTTCTTCGGCCAGATGAAGCCGGAGACGACCTTCGCATTCTTCGGGAATCCAACGACGTTCGCACCGTCCTTGCTCGGACGGAGAAAGAGATCGGTGTTGACGGGCACGAAGAGCGACTTCTCTTCGTAGCCCAGGCTCATGAAGTAATTGTGATCGACATCGGCCTTGAAGACCGCGCCTGGCACGTACAGGGGAGTTGCGGGCACGGGCTTCGCTGCAGCGAGGCTCTTCTTGTCCTCATCCTTGGGCGTCGCATCTTTGCCCGCTGAATCCTTCGCCGACGTCTCTTTGCCCTTGGGGGCGTCCTTCGGCGCTTCCGAAGCGTCGTCCGCGGCCGGTGCGTCGTCGTTTTTCCCTCCCTCGTCCTCCGAAGAACCGACAGCGCGTGCCGACGTCATTTTCGAGTCCTTCGCGACGAGGTATGCCGTCGCGCCGCCGATCGCGATGAGCGTTCCACCGTCGTTGACCCATTGACGGAGCTTCTCGAGGCCACCGGCTCCGATGCGGTCCGAATAGGCGCCGGAGTAGCCGTCCGGGAGAATGATCACGTTGAACTGACGCAAATCCGTGTAGGGAATCTGCTCGGGATCCATCGCCGTGAACGGGTACTGGAGCTCCTTCTCGAACATGTACCAGATAGCCCCGTACGAGGTTTGACTGACAGCGTCACCAGCGGCCACGAGGATTCGTGGCGTGCGCAGCTGCTGGACCTCTTCGGATCCGACGCCAACGGACACATCGTCGGAGTACTGGCTGTCGACGGCCGTCACCTGTACACCGGTTTCTCGCGCGAGTTGTGCGATACGCGCGCCGAGCGACTCATGATTGCGGCCGGTGCGCACCACGATCGTGCCCCTCGGAAACGTCCGGCCGCCCGCTCTCATCTCGTAGTGCGACACGCCGATCCGGAATCCTTCACGAAGCAGCGCGAGCGCGAGCCGCGCCGCTGCGTTCGTTCCGTACGGAAAGACGAACGCCTGCTGGCCTCGTCCGCCCGAAACGCCGCCTTCCGGGGCAAAGGGCGCACGACGGCCGTGCTCCGGATCGACAGCGGTCCCGAGCGGCTCCGCCGAAATAGTCGGCGCGTCGCCCAGCCAGTACGTTTCGACTCCGAAAGTCAGGGGGAGCGACCACGCCGTCACGTCATAGAATCCCGCGCTCTCCTGCGGTGTGTTCTTGCCCCGCTTGTCGTTTCGGTCTCGTCGAGCGAGTTGTTCCTTCACGAATTCGGGATTGAGCTTCGCGTCCGGTTCGAGGAACGCACGTGCCATTCGGCCCTGCGGCTGAGCCAGGTCGACGACGTAGACGCCCGAATCGAATCGCTTCTGAACCCCGGCTGCGTTCGCGCCGTCTCCGTAATCGTGCGCGGAGGTGGTGGAGAACGCGGCGGACGCGACGCCGACCTCGATTCCGACTCGCCGCAGCGTCGCGACCAGCGTCGCGGCCCTCTCGGGGTCTTTCGACGGGACGATGACGACGTGCTTCATCGCCTTGGACCGGCCCTCGTCGACGGCGGCCTTCCGGAATGCGTAGAAATCTCGCAATCGCTCTTCGCGATGACTCGATGTTGTCTCGATGGTCGCAATTGCCGCGACGAGGTGGTGTGCGATCCCGTCGCGAAGCGTGATGACCGTGCCGTCGGTTCGGCGCCACGCAAAACCGAGATTGCCCCCGCCGTCGGTTTCATAGGTCATTCCGATGGCGCCGTTGAGCGCCGCCCAGGCGTCGAGGTAGCCAACGTAAAGGAAGTCGAAGATTCCACGCGTGTAGTAGTCCCACGAATTCCGGTCGAACGCCGCCGCGTTGCCTCTGCCGTAGCGATCCAGCCACTTTTCCTGGTATGCGCGGTCGGCATTCTCGTTGATCGGAAGCGCGACCGGCGGGAAGAAATACTGATCCACCTCGCCGTGTTGATCGACGTACACGTGAGGATTCCACCGCAGATACTCGGCAATTTCCTGACGAACTTCCTGCTGCGAGACTGCGAGCTTGTCGCGGTTCATGTCGAATCGATAGTGGTTGTAACGGCCGTAGGTCGCCCACGGCTGAGCGTGCTCGATGGCGTCATTGTTGGGATCGTTCATGCCGATCGAGTTGTGATACACGGCGAATCGCTCGTGACCGTCGGGGTTGAACGATGGATTCACGATGACCACGCAGTTCTTTAGCGACTCGAGCAACTTGGGTTCCTCCGTCGCGGCGAGGTTGTAGATCAGCGCCATGCCCGACTCGAACGACGTCGACTCG
Organism: uncultured Clostridia bacterium; assembly: GCA_964641945.1. Classification (GTDB taxonomy): domain Bacteria; phylum Acidobacteriota; class Blastocatellia; order UBA7656; family JADIYM01; genus JADIYM01. The sequence goes on along the minus strand of CAZXLQ010000122.1, from coordinate 2,251 downwards.
TCGCCGTGGACGTTCTGGTTCAACCACACGATTGCCGGCATCGTGCGCGCGAGCTCCGCCGCCTCGGCAGCAGGCAGAGATCTCGGATCGGCGAGTCGAAGTGCGTTCGCGCGTATCGTCTCGATTCTGGCCATGTTCTCGGGCGATGAGATTGCCACGATGCGCAGTGGACGCCCCTCGACCGTCTTCCCGTAGGGGATCACCTTCACACGATCCGTCGCGGCATCGGCAATGGCGCGCACTACGCGCTCCTGCTCCCAGTAGGTCGTTTCGCGAGCGCCGAGCTCGTAGCCGAGGACCGACTCGGGTCTCGGTACATCCGATCGGTAGGGGCCGCGTGAATAGAGATCGAAAGCAGGCTTCCGATCCGCCGATTGCGGACTGGACGCCGCGCGGGCAAGTCCCGCTGGACACAGTGCGAGCACGAGGCACGCAAGCAAGAAGTTGCGCATCGAAGGTCGTCTCCTTGAAGTGGGTGCGTCTCTGCGGATTCCTTGTGCCTTTGCACCTTCGCGCGAACCTCCTCGACCGACGGGGAGGTTCATGCAAAGGCGTAAAGACGCAATGGGCGCCGAGGAACAGAATGCGTCAGGTTGAAATCGATCACGCGATGATGCGCCAGCGCTCGCGTGACGCGCAAGGTCGCGACCGTGCGCCGGTTTCGCGCTTGCGCCTGCTGGAACGCGCCGCTAGCATCCGGTGTCTTTTTCAATAGGTGAGGTTGTTCGAAGATGGCAGAGAAGATTACGCCCCGCGGTGAAGACTATTCGCGGTGGTACCTGGACGTGATTCGCGACGCAGAGCTCGCCGAGAGCTCCCCGGTCCGCGGATGCATGGTCATTCGCCCATACGGATTTGCGCTGTGGGAAGCGATTCGCGACGGTCTCGACCGCCGGTTCAAGGCCACGGGCCACGTGAACGCATATTTTCCGCTCTTCATTCCGATGAGTTTCCTCGCGCGCGAGGCTGAGCACGTCGACGGCTTTGCAAAGGAGTGCGCTGTCGTCACGCACCACCGGCTCATAGCCGGTCCGGACGGCGGACTCGTACCCGACCCCGAGGCCAAGCTCGAAGAGCCGCTCGTCGTTCGCCCCACGTCCGAGACCATCATCGGGTCGTCGTTTTCGAACTGGGTGCAGAGTTATCGCGACCTTCCGTTGCTGATAAACCAGTGGGCGAACGTGGTCAGGTGGGAGCTGCGCACGCGGCCGTTCCTTCGCACGACCGAGTTCCTCTGGCAGGAGGGCCACACGGCCCACGCTACCGAGGCTGAGGCCGTCGAGGAGACGCTCCGGATGCTCGACGTCTACGCCGACTTTGCGATCAATGACGCGGCGATTCCGGTCGTCAAGGGGCGCAAGAGCGCCCGCGAGCGGTTTGCCGGCGCGGTTGAAACATATGCGATCGAAGCAATGATGGGTAACGGCTGGGCGCTGCAGGCCGGCACGAGCCATTACCTCGGGACGAACTTCGCGAAGGCGTTCGACATCCAGTTTCTGGATCGCGACAACGTCAAGCAGTACTGCCATACGACGAGCTGGGGAATGAGCACGCGAATGGTCGGTGCGGCCATCATGGCGCATGGCGACGATCAGGGTCTTCGGTTGCCGCCGGTGATGGCGCCGATTCAGGCGGTGATCGTGCCGATCTGGCGGAAGGATCCCGAGCGCGTTCTCGTCATGGAGCACGCGGCGAAGGTGAAGGCTGCGCTCGAGGCTGCCGGCGTGCGCGCGAAGCTCGATACGCGCGACGATGTTTCGCCTGGTTACAAGTTCAACGACTGGGAGATGCGCGGCGTGCCCGTTCGCGTCGAGATTGGACCGCGGGATGTCGAGGGCGACGCTGTCGTGCTCGGCCGACGGGACGTTCCCGGAAAAGACGGCAAGCAGTTCGGCATTCCAGCAGCCCAGGTTGGTGATGCCGTGCGCAACCTGCTCGTCGAGATCCAGGCCGGATTGCTTCGTCAGGCGACCGAGTTCCGCGATGCGAACACGCGAAGCGTGTCGTCCTACGATGACTTCCGGCAACTCATCGACGGGGATGGAGGGTTCATCCGCGTGCATTGGGCGGGCTCGGACGAGGACGAGGATACGATCAAGGAAGAGACCAAGGCGACGATCCGTTGCTTTCCGGAAGATGCGGATGAGGGCGAGGGCGTCTGTTTCTACACCGGGAAGAAGACGACCCAGGTCGCAATCTTCGCCCGGGCATACTAGTTAGTCTTGATTCTCGGCGACTCTGCGTCGGCCCT
>CAZXLQ010000121.1:0-14232 GCA_964641945.1 uncultured Clostridia bacterium | reverse complement strand
GTTCCCGTTCGTCGAGCCGCGAGCGGTAGCGAGCGTCCCACGGACGGTGGCTGAAATCGCAGACTCGTCGCCGGACTCAGAGCACGCAGTCACAGAGCTTAACGGAGTAGACTCCTCGGCGACCGTCAGGTCTTCAGCACGACACCCTCGGCGTGCGCCACATAAGCCGCCGCCGTGATGTCGCCGGTCACGTTGAGCACCGTCCGGCTCATGTCGAGGATCCGGTCGACGCCGAGGATGATCGCGATACCCTCGGCGGGCACGTTGACCGACTGGAGCACCAGGACCACGAGCGGAAGGGAACCCCCGGGCACGCCGGCGGTCCCGATCCCTGCCAGGATCGACATGAGCAGAACCGTGATCTGCTGGCCGAACGTCAGATCGACGTTGAACACCTGTGCGAGGAAAAGCACCGTGATGCCCTCGTAGAGCGCCGTGCCATTCTGGTTGGCCGTCGATCCGAGCGTAAGGACGAAACCGGTGATCTCGCGCGGCACTCCGAGCTTCTCTTCCGTCACACGCATCGCCGTCGGCAGGGTCGCGTTCGACGAGCTCGTCGAGAAGGCCGTGATCATGACTTCCTGGATCTTCCCGAAGAACGTGATCGGGTTCATCTTCGCGAGGAAGTAAACGAGGATCGAATACGTCCCGAACTGGTGGATCGCAAGCGCGACGAGCACAACCGCGACGTAGGCCGCGAGCGACTTGAAGACCGAAAACCCCAACCGGGCCGTCGTGGCAAAGATGAGACACGCCACCGCGTACGGCGCGAGCGACATCGCGAAATCGATGATCTTCATCACCGCCGCATAAATGCCCTTCAGGACCCCGATCGTCGGCGCGACGGTATCAGGATCGCTCATCGCCAAACCGAGACCGAAAATGAACGCGAAGAACATAACGGCGATGAACCCGCTTCCCGCGTAGGCCGGGTGCGGATTGATGGCGTTGGCCATGTCGCCGATCGGATTGTTCGGGATGATCTGGAGAATCTTGTCGACCGTCTTCGTCTTCTTGGCCGTCTCCGCGTTGGCAATGACCCTGTCCTTGTCCGTCGAGGCGATGAGCTCCTGCTTCTTCTCCTCGGATAGGAAATGTCCCGGTTGAACGATGTTGACGATTGCCAGTCCAATGACGACCGAGATCGTTGTCACGACCAGGGTGTACGCGAAAGTCCTTGCGCCGATGCGGCCAAGCTTGCGGATGTCCCCGAGTTCCGCGACTCCGAGTGTCAGCGCAGAGAACAGCAGCGGGATGACCACCATGAAGATGACTCGAAGGAACACCTGTCCGACGAAATAGACCGGGCCATCGATGAAGTCGATGAGCCACTTTTCACCGCCGAAGAGGTTGTTGGCCGTGACGCCGAGAATGGCGCCGATCAGGAGGCCGATCAGGATCTTCGTATGGATGGCGAGCTTGCGGGATGGCTGGACGTCGTCGGCGTCAGTCATTTCAGTCCTTCTTCAGGAAGCGCGCGATACCGCGCTTGCAGTCGTCCGTCTGTCGCGCGACGGCATTGAGGTCCGCGCCGGCCGAGATCGCGGCGTCGAAGGACATTCCGTCGATCTGGTACAGCAGATATTTCGACAGTGCGATCGCCGATGCACTGGCCCTGGCCAGTCCGGCGACATACTCGGTGACGCCGTCCTCGAATCCATCGTCGTCGACCACGAGGTTCACGAGCCCGGCGGCGGCGGCGCGATCCGCCGAGATGGACTCGCCTCGCGCGATAAGCTCGAAGGCCACCTTCTCAGACACGCAGCGACGGAGCATCGCCATCACCATCGCCGGCACGAATCCGATCTTCACCTCAGGATACCCGAACTGCGCCGACCTCGTAGCCACCACTAGATCGCAAGCCGTGGCAAGCCCGCAGCCTCCGGCGAGCGCACGACCGCGTACAGCGGCGACGATTGGCTTCGGCAGCCGGCGCATCGACTGGAAGAGCTCCATCATCGAGCGCGCGTCGTCACGATTCTCGAGAACCGAGCTCTCGGCGATCTTCTGGAGAGCCGAGAGGTCGGCGCCGGCGCAGAAGTCCGGTCCGGCCGATCGCAGCACCACGACGCGCACGAGGAGGTCGCTGGCCACCCTCGAGAACGCATCCTTCAGGTCGGAGATAGTGGCATCATCGAGGGCATTGCGCTTCTCGGGACGATTGAGCGTGATCGTCGCGACGCCTTCGGCCGTGTCGTAGAGGATTCGCGTGAATGACTGGGTCATTGTGGGTGTTTCGACCGGGGGCAGGGCTCCGATTGCATGGCCGCGGTGGTCGAGTCCGCTGTCTCAGTACTTCACGGTGCCCGTGCCACGCGTTGCCGGGTCGACAGCCATTCGTATGCTGTCGAGTTGAACCGAGACGGACACCCAGCGCTCTCCGCAAAGCGGACACACGAGCTTCGAGGTGGCGTTGATCGAAGGAACGCCGTGCCTGGGCTCGAAATGCTCCGCGTCGAAGACCACGCGGTCGACCGGGCCGGAATAGTCGTAGATGATCCGGTTGCAGTAGGTACAGACGACGGGTCGCGTGTCGGCCATTGGCGGCCTCCGTTGAAGGACGTTGACTAGTCCGGAATCAGGCGAGCGAGGTCATCGTCGATCTCGATCTCCATGCGAAGCAGGGCGGAGCTGTAGGTCTTGCCTTGCGCATCCGTCTTCAGCGACAGAGTGCCGCCGCCACCGAGGGCCTCGTGAAGCAGGAAGTTCAGGGCCTCCAGGTTGGGGAGCTCGAAGCGCTCCACGTCTCCATGCACGAGACCCTTGAAATGGGCTTTCACACAGTCGACGGTCACGTGCTCAACGAGTACGGGATAGAACTCGGGACGGCGCGCAATGATTCCGACATTCGCCGTGTCGCCCTTGTCGCCGGATCGCGCGTGCGCAATATCGAGTAGTCGTACTTTCTTCATACTGGGCTCAGGCCTCCGCGATTTCGACTACCGGCGCGACGACGCCTTTCGGAATTAGCGCAGGCCAATACGCGACGATCTCCTGAACGCGCGGCCGGCCGCCGGCAAAGCCGGTGACGTTTGGTGGTCCGGTCAGAACGAGCGGGGCGAGTTCCTTGGTGAACCTCTCCACGTCGGCCTTGCTGTCGGATCGTACGCCGATGCGGAACTCCACTTCGGCAAGGTCGTCTGGCGGCGTACCGGCAAGTGGCCCGTGGCAGGCGTTCGCCCCGACGAACTCCGTCAGGACCTCATCGAAGCGAAGACCGAGGCGGTCGAGCCGTTCCCTCAGAATCCGATCAGCGGCCTCGGCCTTCCTGAACGCGTCAGGCCAGGCATACACCAGCGTTCCGACGGCCTTGTAGCCTGCGGAGTAACTGATCGAGACCTTGTAGAACTCGGTTTCCGGATTGCCGCGAATGCCGGACATCCGGACCCTGTCGGGACCGTCGTCGGCGAGCTGAATCGAGGTGAAATCTGCAACGCAGTCGGGCGTGATGTATGCCTTCGGATCACCCATCTCGTAGACGAGCTGTTCCTTGATGACGGCGGGAGTGATGCGCCCTCCGGTACCCGGATGCTTCGTGATCACGAACGAACCGTCACTCGAAGCCTCGACGATCGGATACCCGACGTTGGCGAGGTCGGGAATCGTCTCCCAGTCCACCATGCAGTTGCCGCCGGAGGCTTGGGCGCCGCATTCGATCGTATGCCCGGCGATTGTGCCGGCCGCGACGCGGTCCCAATCGTCGCGCGCCCAGGCGAACTCGTGAAGCATCGGCGCAAGCGTCAGTCCCGTGTCCGTGCACCGCCCCGTCACGACGATGCGCGCTCCAAGCGACAGTGCCTCGACGATAGGCCACGCGCCGAAGTAGACGTTAGCGCTCTGAACACGGTCGAGAACCGTCGTCAGGGACTCTCCCGTGTCCATGTTGCGGAGCTCGATTCCATCTGCCACGAACTGTTCGAGGCGCTCCATGATGTCGTCACCGTGCACGATGCCGACCGAGACCTTTCCGGCAAGTCCGAGATTGCGCGCGACGCCAAGGACCGCCTCGCTGCAACCGCGCGGGTTCACCCCGCCGGCATTCGCGATTACCTTGATGTCACGCTCAACCAGGGCCGGGAGGATTCGCCCGACGAGCGGAACGAAGTCCGTCGCGTAACCGAGCGAGGGATTGCGAGCCCTCTGTTTCTGCATGATCGACATCGTGACCTCGGCCAGATAATCGAGCATGAGGTAGTCGATGGGGCCGCCCTCTACCTGACGAACCGGAGCCTCGAGCATGTCGCCCCAGAAGCCCTGTCCACTCGCAATTCGAATCGTTTTCATAAGCCTTGGTTGGTGGCGGAATCTATTACATCTCTTCGCGGCCACGCAACGATTCGGTGCTCGAGCATCGCCGCTTCCGACTCGAGTCCACAGGAACTCAATGCGTCACGCACGCTGGCAACGAACTCGGCATCGACGGCCGCTCTCCCCGATATGGCGTGTTCCAGCCGATCGCGCACTCGACTGTTTCCGTCGGCATAGGCGCGTGCAACGGCTCGCGCCGGAACCCGTGCGAGCACATCCGCGAGAACGTCGTCGTAGCGAGCCACGAAATCACCGACGCGCATTGGCGGTGCCACGCCCGAGACGAGCTTGAACGCGCGGCCGGCGGCAGGACTGTCTGCTATCTCGATATCCGTTACGTCAGCCCATCGAAGCAGGCTTCGGCCGAGGAGTGGCATGCTGCGCTCGATGCCGTCATCGCTGATCACGATCGTTTCGCCGAGCCTCAGGAGAAGCCAGAGCAGGAACACCGAAACGAGGCCAATGATCAGGACGAGCACGGTGTGCCGGATGCCGGTCGTGGATCGGATTGCCCAGCCGAAGAGCACGACAGTTGGAGCGAGTACGACGCAGGCCCCGAGCACCGTTCCGGGGCTCGGACGATAGGTTGACGACGTCATCGCCTCGCCGGGGGACCATTGCGGATCCATCAGCGGCACCTCACGTAGCCTCGAACTGGAGTATCGATTGCACCACGTAGGATTGTTCGATCTCCGAGAGCGAATTGTAGAAGGGAAGTCGCAGAAGCCGATGGCTGATGTCCTCGGTGACCGGACAGTCCCCGGCTTGTCCTCCGAATTGCTCGCCCATCGGCGACGTGTGCAGCGGCACGTAGTGAAAGACGCTGTGCACGCCGCGCCGCTTCAGGTGTTCGATCAGGTCTGCCCGAAATTTCTGCGAGGGCAGGAGCAGGTAATACATGTGGAAGGACTGCTCGCACGTCGCCGGCACGTGAGGCTGAGTCGCACCTACCGAAGCAGCCCAGTCACCGAGTCCGCGATCGTACGTCTCCCAGATTCGCTGGCGGGTCGACTGGATCATCTCGACGCGCTCGAGCTGAGCCAGGAGAAAAGCCGCGAGCATGTCCGACGGCAGGAAGCTCGATCCGAGGTCGACCCACGTGTATTTGTCGACCTGACCCCGGAAGAACCGCGATCGATTCGTGCCTTTCTCGCGATGGATCTCGGCGCGTTCGACCAGCTGCGCGTCGTTGATGACGATCGCACCACCCTCGCCGCACGTGAGATTTTTCGTCTCGTGGAAGCTCAGCGTCGAGAGTTGCCCAAACGAACCGAGAAGCCGTTCCTGGTAGCGAGCGAGCATTCCGTGGGCGTTGTCTTCAACGACTGCGAAGCCATGTCGCGCGGAGAGTTCCATGATCCGCTCCATCGAGCATCCGACGCCGGCGTAATGCACCGGCACGACGACACGCGTCTTCGGAGTGATCAGTTCTTCGAGCGCCGATTCATCCAGGTTCAACGTGTCGGGTCTAATGTCGCAGAAGACGATCTTCGCTCCCCGGAGGGCGAACGCGTTGGCCGTGGAGACAAACGTGAACGAAGGAACGACAACCTCGTCTCCTGGCTGAACATCGAGGAGCAGCGCGCTCAGCTCGAGCGCGTCGGAGCAGGACGTGGTCAGGAACACTCGCGAGGCGCCGAGGAGGCTCTCGAGCAGTTCCTGGCATCGGCGCGTAAAGGGCCCGTCACCGGAGATGTGTCCACCCGCCACCGACTCCAGGAGGTAATCGATTTCGCGGCCCGTCAAGCTGGCCTTGTTGAACGGAATTCGCATCGCGGCTATTTCTCCACCGTGCCCGCAATCGCGGTGTAATCGCCGAGACGCAATGACGGAACCGTGCGCATCACCGACTGACCGAGACGATATCCCGGCGCCGTCACGAAGTTCGGAAGTGGGATGTAGGAGAGCGCAAGTCGCGCCGGCCAGAAATGAAGCGGACGAATGTCAGTCACCGAGACACCCGCTGCGCGCATTACGTCCGCGAACTCGGCGATGCCAAGGTCGAGGACGCGGTGCAGGAACCCGGTGTGGATCGGTTCCAGGAGCAGGATCCGGGCTCCGGACCTGGCGGCGCGTACGATTCCCGTCATCGCGACTCCCAGCTCATCGGCGTTCTTGCACGCGATCGCCACTGATCCCCATGAGACGACGATGTCGTAGCGGTCGACGGCCGAGAGGTTGAACATTGATTCGACCTCGTACGAGGGATTCGGTCCGGTTGACTGGCCCCGAGCGATTTCGATGGCGCGCTCAGAGAAGTCGACGCCGTCGACGTGGGCGCCCCGACCGGCGAGGTATCTCGCGATCCGGCCCGTCCCGCAACCGATATCGAGCACCGAGCGCCCTTCGACATCCGGCAGAAGCGCGTCGATGACGCTGAGCTGCTCGCGATGATAGAGGCGGTTGAGGTTGTTGTTCGGCCACATTGACACCGCGTCGCCTTCGAGCTCGACGGCTTTCGAGTTCCAGTAGTCGGGCGTGCTGTAGAGCTGCTTCCGGTTCCGCCGATTCCGGAACATGGCGACGATCCCTTTGGCGTTCACGATGGTTCACCCGTGCTGTCGATCGATTTGACTGCCGCAATCACCTTCGAAACCTCACGGTCGGTCAACTTCTCGTAGTAGGGTAGGTCGAGCACCGAATCCGCCAGTCGCCGGGCAAGCTCGCACGCCGACGGGTCGGCAATGAATGTGAAGCTGAACGCACAGTCGACGTCGCGCTCGATCAGCTGCCGATAATACCCGACCTTGTCGCCGCGCACGCGAACCGGAAAGCGGATACAGGCCCATTCGTCGTCGGTGTCGGGAGGCGGGAGCAGACAGCGACTGACATCCTCGAGGCCCGCGCGCAGCTCTCTGTGGAGCCTTCGGCGCGTCGCGACGATCGAGTCGAGGCGGCGGATCTGTGGAATGGCGATGCGGGCCTGCCAGTTTGTCATTTCGTGACGATAGAACTCGGTTCGCTCGGGCCGGAGTCCGGGCTCGTCGGTCGTCACGAGACCCCGCCGTTGCAGGAACAGCCAATGGAACAGCCGGTAGAGAACACCGTTCTCGATCAGGACGAGAACCGCCGCGAGCGTCAGAGTCTTCGCCTTCCAGATCAGTGAAGGCGCCAGCGTCTCGTCCGCCAGAACGGAGGCGATCCGCTCGGCCAATGCGTCGTCATCGGTCGCGATGAAGCCGCCTTTCAGCGGCACCGTCACGAGCTTCGTCGAATCGAAGCTGAAGAACCCGATGTCTCCGATCGTACCGGTCAGGCGGCCGTGGACACGCGTTCCCAGCGACGCGGCGGCGTCCTCCACGACGAGGGCTCCGCGCTCTCTCGCAATTCGCATCGTGCTGTCGATGTCGCACGGGATCCCGAATTGGTGGGTGGCGACGATGACGGAGTCACCGTCGGCGAGACCCTCGAGCGCCGAGACGTCCATATTGAAGCCATCTGGCTCGGTCGGAACGCGGACCACGTGCCGGTCCGCGAGAAGTGCGGCCTCGTCGACGGCCTTGCACGTGTAGGAGGGAATCAGCACACGACGCCGATCGACTGCCTTGAGAATCGCGTATAGCGCACCGCGGCCCGATGCAGTCAGCAGGATGTGCCGGCAACCGGTCAGCTCGCGCAATGCGTCCGTGAGTTCCGCCCTGCCTCTACTCCGGCTCTCGAGCGACAGCGCCGCCCGAGCGAGTTCTGCCAGTCCGTAGTTCACCTTCGTCCGCGGAATCACGTCGCTGCATCCTTTGAGCCAGAACGTCCCTCGAGCACCCGCCAGGCAAGGGCGTGAAGCGCGGCGAGGACCAGCACTTCGAGTGCGTATACGCGAATGACCATTGCGCCTGTCTGCGCGAGAGCCGGTGTGTGGCCGAGTCGCACGAGGCACGCAGAGATGCCCACTTCCGAGATCCCGACGGCTCCCGGAACGAGGCTCGCAACGTTGAGAAGAGTAACCGCGGCAACGAGGCCGAGAGCTTCACCGATCGACACCACGACTCCAACGCTTCGAAAGCAGAGAAGCCAGCCGACTGCCACAATGGACCACGCGACGAACGTCAGTCCGACCACGCCGGCCAGGATGCCTGGCTGGCGCGCGACGCCCGAAGCCGATTGCACGAGCTCGGCGACGACGCCGAAGCGTTTTCCGGCCGCGGCCAGCAGGAAGATTGCGGCCACGACGCCGAGTACAGCGACAAACCAGACTCCGGCCGTCACCTCGATGAGTCGATCGAGGTTCCAGAGCACTGCAAGAGCGGCGATCGAAACGAGAACGCCAACGTCGGCAACTCGCTCGACGACCAGACCGCCGTATCCCTCTATCCGTGTTGCGAATCCGGCCGCCTTCAGCATCTCGATCTTCAGGACCTCGCCCGACTGAAACGGCGTGACGACGATGGCCGCCTGTGAGAACACGCTCCATCGATATAACGACAGGAAGGGAAGCCGGACGCCGGCTCCGCGGAGGACGACGGCCCACCGAAGCGTGCGAACGACGAAGTAGGCCACGATGGTCGACGAGCCGCCGACCGCAAGCAGTCCGACGTCGGCACCAGCCAGGGCTGAACCGATTGCCGGCCAGTCGAACGTAGCCGCGACATAGACGAGCGAGGCGACCAGCGCGAGCCCGACCACGACGAAGCGGATGACTCGACTTGCCGTCATCGAATCGGGCTGCTCAGACATGCGCCTCCAGGGCTCGGACGTTCACGCGGCGAAGAAGCTCGGCGGCGTGCTCGTCGACTTGCTCTCGGCTCGCTCCCGTCAACAGGGCTTCGCCGACGCGCTTTCGTCCGTCGATGAACGCCTCGACCGCGGTCCCGGGCGACGCATCGAGCTCGAGGTGGACGACCCACGGCTCGAGTCGCAGGCGATCCACCTCGTCGAGGTCCAGGGCAAGCACGCCGGCGCGGCTCGTCCCCAGAAGAACGAGTCCGGCCGGCCGTTCATCGACGTCGGCCGGAATCGTGACTTCGTCTCGACAGGCAGAGCGAAGGGCAAGCTCGGTCAAGTCGAGGCCGGTCGACGCCCGGACGAGTGGGGTAATTGAGTTACCTCCGAGTCTCGGACTGATCTCGAGGATGACGACGTCGTTGGCACGCACGATGAAATCGCAGTCGAACGGTCCCTCGACGATTTCGAGCGCTCGAAGAACTTCCCGAATGGTCTCGAGGACGCGCTTTCGGTCCACCGGCGAGAGGCGAATCGGTACGCGGTGACCGTGCGTGGCAACGTGTGGCGCGGGGGCCGTGACGCGCTCGAGCAGGAGTGAAAATGCGATGCGTCCGTCAAGCAGGAATCCCTCGCACGTGCCATCGACTCCGTCGATGAATTCCTCGAGGACACCCGTGCGTTCAGGATCGAACGCGAGCGACGAGACGAGCGCGCCGTCGAATGACGCTCGCGAGTCGACGATCACCACGCCCTTGCTGCCCGAGGACCGGTTTGGCTTGACGACCCATTTCCGGTCGAACAGGTCCGGCTCGGGCTCGAACGTCGGATCGATGTCGAACGTCTCGGGGCAAGCGAAAGCGTGTGCCTTGAGAAACCTTCGAAACGCTGACTTGCTGCACGTTGTGAGCGTGGATGAGAACGGCGGTCCCGGCAGCCCAAGCTGCTCCGCGACAAAGGCCGCCGTTGGAACGGCTACATCCGTGCAAGGCGACAAGATACCGGCTATGGACTCGCGGCGGGCGACCTCGAGCACGCCCGCCCGGTCGGTGGTATCCACCGTGTAGCTTGCATCCGCCATTGCGTGGCCGGGGTTCTCGGGCCGGTTGTCGACGGTGACGGTCCGGTATCCGAGCCGCCGGGCGGCCCGGATCGCGTCGAGCTGATAGACCGATGCGGCGAGAACGAGCACCGTCCGCTGCATCACTCGTGAATCTCCCGCACGGCGTACTGAACGCGTGATCGAGTGACCTGCTGACTCAGTCTTGCGAGGTAGATTGAGAAGATCAGGATGCACAGAAGCACGACCGCATTGAAGAACGTGAGAATGACAACCGTGCTCGCCCATCCCGGAATCCCGGTTCCCTGTGTCGAAGCGCGGATCAGGACAAAGGCGCCGTACAGGATCGAGAAGAGCAGCGCCCCGGCGCACGCGAACGCGACGGCGTACACGGGGTAATTCGAATAGCTGAAGATCAGATTGCTTGCGAGGCTCAGGCTCCGACGCATGTTGTAGTTCGACCGGCCGAACGGGCGCGGGTCGTGCCTGACCGGGACGTTCGTGTAACTCGAGGCGTTCGAGAGCAGCATCGACGTTACGTATGGGAACGCACCGCCCATTCCGCAGACGTGCTCGACGACGACCCTCTTGGCGGCGCGAAAGCTCGTGAGCTGAAAGTCGGCCGGAAGGTGGAAGATCCCGCGCTGGATCCGGTCGATCAGGCCTCCTCCGGCGTTTCGCGCGCGGCCGTGTTTCTTCGAGTCGTACGCACCGATCGCCAGGTCGAAACCCGACTCGACGGCCGAGACGAGCTTCGGAATCTCCTCTGGAGGATTCTGGAGGTCGTCGTCCATCGTGACGACGATGTCGCCCGTGGCGATAGAAAAGCCGCACAGGATCGCATTGTGCTGACCGCTGTTCGTGAGCAATCGTGCGATCTTCAGCGACTCGGGATGCGCTTCCTTCAGGCGCTTGAGCTTCTCCCAACTGCCATCGGGACTGAGGTCGTCGACGAGCACGATTTCGACCCGATCGTCGCGTGTCTCGAACACGGCAAGGATGCGTGTGACGAGCGCGTCGAGCGACTCTTCCGAGCGGTAGACCGGGATGACGATGCTGACAGTAGCAGGCATGAAGAACCAACTCCCGCCAGCGAGACGCGCCGCCGGCGATCCGGCGTCAGGTCATCCGTCCCGAAGTCCGATGGCCGCGGGGAGCCGTCAGACAGTCGAAGTGACTCTTGCAGTGAACCGCAGCATTATCCCGAACGGTCGCCCTGAACTCAACAGGGCCGACCGGCCGGAGCCAATGCAATGTGGTACCCTCGTGGCGAACGCCAGCCGGGAGAATCCCGCCACGGTGGTACCGTGCATCGCTTGTCCTGATGCGTGCCGTTCAGTTGCGTCTCGTGACGAATCCCCAAGCCAATGAAAGCACAGCCGTCGTGAGAGTCCGGGTCCAGGACGTTGCCGACAACCTGCGCGAGGCCGGGTCGGGACTCTGGGTCGCGCGATCGGCGGCGACGGTCAGTTACCCGGCCGAGGGTCACGACCAGTGTTTTGCGATCGAGGACAACTCGTTCTGGTTCACACACCGGAACGCGATCATCGCCGACGTCGTGCGGCGGTTTCCGCCGAGCGGAACTTTATTCGATATCGGTGGAGGGAACGGCTTCGTTGCGGTGGGTCTTCGAGAGGCCGGCTTCGAGGCCGTACTTGTCGAACCGGGACTCGACGGCGCACGGAACGCCGTACGTCGCGGACTCGACCCCGTCATATGCGCCTCGCTTGATGGCGCGGGCTTCCGGGACGGCTCGTTGCCGGCCGTCGGACTCTTCGACGTCATCGAGCACGTGGAGGACGACGTCGCCTTTCTCGGAAGTCTGCGTCGACTGATTCGCCAGGGCGGCCGGCTCTACGCCACCGTCCCGGTACTTCCGTGGCTCTGGTCGGTCGAAGACGAGCGGGCGGGCCATTATCGCCGATACACAACCGAAGCGTTCGGCAGGCTCTTGTCGGACTGTGGATTCACGGTCGAATACTCGACGGCGTTTTTCCGGTTCCTCGTGGCTCCAGTCTTCCTTCGACGTGCCGTCCCGAGCCGACTGGGCCTGCGAAGCGTCAGCGGTGACGACTACGTCGCCGAGCACGCTCCGTCGTCCACGTGGAGCCAGCGTGTTCTCCGGCACCTGTCGGCATCCGAGTTCCGGCGGATTCGGTCTGGAAAAACCGTTACACGAGGGACGAGTTGCATCGTCGTCGCCAGAGCCGATCGATGAACGCGCGAAGCCGGAAATCCTCTGTCCGCAGGGCCGATCGTACATCGCCGACGAGCGACGTTACGACGAAGGCGGGCGGTTCCGAGGGCGGCGCGAGCTCGGGCGAGCCGGGCCAGATGTTTCTGGGGAGTTCGGTTTGGGCGGCCCGAATCGGAGGTCTCGGCTTCTTGATCCTTTTCGCAGGTCTTGCCCGGGGTAGCAGCGGACTCAGAATCGAATACGCTTCGTCGTTCTCGATCATCTCCCAGGGAGAGTTCATGCTCTGGATCGGGCACGCACTCCTGCTGTTGCCTGGAGCGCTCCTCCTCGGTTTCGGGCTGTCCAGTTACCTGGGCCGTGTCCTGCGATGGCTGGTCGCTCGATGTGAGGCGTTCAACGGCCGGAGTCTGGTCTTCGCAGTCATCGTACTCGTTGTCGCGGGTACCGGGGTGGCGCGGCTCGGCAACGCTCTCGTCTTCCACGGATACCCCGTCACCGACGACGAATACGCGGTGAAGTTCGGTGGACAGGTGCTTGCAGCGGGAAGCTTGACGGTACCGGTGCCCGACTTCGTCGCGGCGATGCCGACCCGGTACTTCTACTTCCGGGATGGCGCGATGACGAGCATGGACTGGCTCGGCCCCCAGCTCGTCTGGGCAGTCTCCGAACTGACGGGAACAGGAAACCTGGTCTGGGCGTTGCTCGCAGGCATCGGCTGGGTAGCGACCGGTGTTTCGGCCGGCCGGATGTTCGGCAGGCGTTGGGCACTCGTGGCGATGGCGTTCTTCGCGATGTCACCGATGGCACTGGCGCTGTCCATGTCGACGCATGCACACACGGCTTCCAGGGCCTTCTTTGCCATTGCGATCGCCTGCCTCGTCGAGGCCATTCGCCGTGAGGACAACGGCACGTGGTGGGGCGCATTTGGATTCGCACTGTCTGTCAGTTTCATCTGCCGCCCGTTCGAGACGGGTTTCCTTGCTCTGCCGATCGCGATCAACCTTCTGTGGCGGGGGATACGCCGACAGCCCGCGTCGGTCCGGACCATTGCCGCCGTGCTGGCCGGAGCGGCAGCGCCGATACTGCTGTTCGCGCTCCACTCGTGGCTGCTGACCGGAAATCCGCTGACGCCGCCACGATTCGCGGAGGGGGCGTCGATTCCGGAAGGACTGCCGGTGTCGACGACGCTGGAACGGTTTGGCGACGGCGTCGCGTTCAACGCACTGATGCTTGCCGTATGGTTCCTCGGACCACTCGGCGTGGCGCTCGCTACGCTCGGCGCGTGGTCGAGTCGCGTGACGCGGCTTCTCTCGTTCGGCGTGATCTCGCTACTTGGGCTTGGTCTTCTGCACGACAATTTCGGCATCCACACTGTCGGTCCGATTCATTATTCGGAATGCGCCGTTCCGTTGACGCTGATTGCAACACAGGGACTCGTGGTCGTTCGTGATTGGCTCGCCCGGCATTCGCTTTCGTTCGATCCGATAGCAAGCGCGCTCC
The DNA here is from genome assembly GCA_964641945.1 of uncultured Clostridia bacterium. Taxonomy (GTDB): domain Bacteria; phylum Acidobacteriota; class Blastocatellia; order UBA7656; family JADIYM01; genus JADIYM01. The sequence goes on along the minus strand of CAZXLQ010000121.1, from coordinate 511 downwards.
TGGTGAGTCTCGTAGTCGGACTTGGAACCTTCAACGCCGTGACATTCGCGGGAATCCGCCGTCAGGCGGAAATCCAGTCCGCCATTTACGAGCGTGTCGAGTCGGCTCGCGAATTCGGTCCCAGGACAATCGTCCTCGCCCCGCAGTTCGCAACGGTCTGGAGGAACGACGAGCGGTTCGCGGCTACGGGAAGTTGGGTTTTCGATTGGCGGCGACCCCATCCGGATTACGACGACCCGGTCATCGTCCTTCACGACGATCCGGACGTCACTCCGACACTACGGGAACGTTTTCCGGATCGAGCGTTACTCCGGCTCGTGTTGCCGGTGTCGGGATCTGACTTCGAGCTCATTCCGGACGCCGGCGACGTTCAGGTCGAAGAACCCTGAGATGCTCACGGCTGCGATCTTGGGCGAGCGTCCCGCGGGCGGTGCCTGAAATCGCAGTTTCGTGGTGGCGGAAGGACGGAGGTGATCGGAACCGCTCGTCTGTCCGTGGGACGCTCGCTACC
>CAZXLQ010000120.1:7164-14269 GCA_964641945.1 uncultured Clostridia bacterium | reverse complement strand
ATCGCGCTCCACGAAGACTACTTCGTGTCGCGAAAGCTCTATCCGAACGTCGACTTCTACTCCGGCTTGATCTACCAGTCGATGGGCTTCCCGGTCGACATGTTCCCGGTGCTTTTCGCCATCCCGCGCACGATCGGCTGGCTGGCGCAGTGGAACGAGATGGTGCAGGACTCCGAGCAGAAGATCGCGCGCCCGCGGCAGATCTATACCGGGTACGATTCACGGGACTACGTCGCGATCGAACATCGAGACTAGGCAGCGGAGCGGCGCGTTCGGCGCCGGACCATTCGTTTACGAGGGCGCATCGCTGATGCATACACCGATGCGCCCGACTCGTCTCTCGAGGCCGCCCCATGCCCGACGGTGACGACATCCGACACACTCTCGATCTCGCAATTGCCGAGGCGACGAGTGCCGGATCAGAGGCCGTCGAGCCGTTGCACGTCCTGATCGGCGTACTGCGTCTTGGCGACGGGGTCGTCGACCAGGCGGTCGCCTCGTGCGGTATAGACCCGGTCCGGTTGCGCCGGCATCTTCGCGGTTATGCGCGCCGAACGGTCCGCCCAACTGCAGGCGGACCGCTCCGCGTGTCGCGCCGCGCCGAGCGGGTCCTCGAGCGCGCCGAGCGCGGCGGAATGCGGTCCCCCGCGTCGGCGATCGCGTGCGCGTTGCTTGATCCGATAGACGCCGGGGTCTCGAACGCTCTTCGAATCGAAGGCATCGACGCTGGACTCCTGTTGCGCGCCCTCGCGCCCGGGCGCACATTGCAGCGCGGCCGGACCGCCGTGGTCGGCGGCAGGGCCTCGACGCGACGAACCGTGCGCCTCGAGATTGCCGAGCTCGAAGCAGCGCTCCGACGTCGCGTCGTCGGACAGGATCACGCCGTCGCAACGGTTGCGAGCGTGGTGGCGCCGGCGCTTGCGAGTGAAAAACGCAAGAACCGGACTCGCGCGGCACTGCTTTTCGTCGGCGCTGGCGACGTCGGCCGAAGCTCGGTGGCGAGGGCGCTTGCCGCCCATCTCCACGGCGATCCGCGAAGGCTCGTTCGCGCGCGTGCCGGAAGTCCGACGTGGGTCAACGACCTGGCGGCTGAGCTTGCGGCGATGCCGAGATCCGTTGTCTACGTGGCCGACATCGAGGCGATGCGCACGGAGGACCGAGCCGTCGTCGCCTCGATGCTGGTCGACGGGTGCATTCACCGCGAGTCGGGCGGTTCGGTATCACTCGAGGACGCAATCATCGCGATCGGCACGCGCGTGAGCTGCGACGCCGGAGGGTCGATGTCGCCCGGAGACGTGCGGCGCCGGCTTGTCGCGGAGGTCGGGGAGGACCTCGTTTCCGCGGTCGACCGTATCGTGCTGTTTCAGCAACTCGCCGTCGACGATATTCGGGAGATAGCCGCCGAGTGGCTCGACGCTGCTGCGAAGTCGGCGCGAGTGCGCGACGGCATCGACGTCACGGTCCAGCCGGATGCCATCGATGCGCTCGCCGAGATTGGAATACGGCCGGGCGAGGGACCCTGTGCGATGCGCCGTGCCGTCGAGCACCTGGTCGTGCAGCCGCTGCGCGACGCACTCCAGTCCGGTGCGCTGCGGCGCGGAGATGCGCTGCGAATCGTCGAAGGCCCGCTTGGACCGATGCTTGCGGATGCCCTGCCGGGATCGAACGCCGGAGACGATGCGCAATGAAGTGCCTGTCCTGCGGTCTGACCAACTTTGCGGCCGACACGACGTGCCGGCGATGTGGCGTTTCAATCGACTCCGCCGGACCTGCCACCGATGGAACGTGGCAACCGATGTCGACCGTTCAGGGATGGAATTCGGCGGCGCCAGCCTACGACGTGCCGCCAGCCTATGGAGGTGCCGGTGCGTCAGGGTACGGCGCGTACGTCCCGGTCCCGCAACTCGCGGGCATCTGGCGCGACGGAGACGCGCTCGTGGTGCATCGAAACGCCCTGCTGCCGGACCGATGCGTCAAATGCAACGCGCCGGCCGAAGGCGGCCGCCTGCGGCGAAAATTCGCCTGGCATCATCCTGCGATCTACCTCCTGATTCTGGCGGGGTTGCTCGTCTATGCAATCGTCGCCCTCATCGTGCAGAAGAAGGCCGAGCTCGACCTCGGTATCTGTGTCGAACATCGCAGGCGACGCCGAATGCTCCTGCTCGCCGCATGGGGACTGCTCGCCGCCGGAATCGTCTTGATTCCCGTCGCCTTCCGCATGGGCTCCGGTTTCGTCGCCATGGTCTCCGCCGCCTCGTTCCTTGGAGCCCTCGTGACGGGGTATCTCGTCTCGAACTGGATTACCGTCTCGAAGATCGACGATTCGTACGTCTGGCTCGGGAAAGTGGATCCGGCGTATCGCGCCGGTTATCCGGCCGCGCGATAGTCTCAGCGACCCGCCAGGTACCGGCGAATTTCGTCGGCGGCGATGCGGCCCGACAGGGTCACGAGGGGCATGCCGCCGCCCGGATGTGCGCCGCCGCCGGAAAAAAAGAGGCCCGGGACTCGGCGCGATCGGTTCGGCTGCCTCCAGAATGCGTGGAGCCTGGAGTTCGAAGCAGGACCGTATAGCGATCCGTCGCGAGATCCGTCGCGCGACGCGAAGCCGGCGGGAGTGACGTAAGACTCGACCACGATGTCGCCCGCATCGACGCCGAGACCGGCACGTTCGAGCCGCTCGAAGATCCGCTCACGCTGGTGCGATATGAGCGCGTCGCGGTCTTCGACCCCGGACAGCGCCGGGAGGTTCACCATGACGAAGAGCGCTTCGCAGCCTTCGGGCGCCTGCGACGGATCGGTGCGCGACGACGCGCACACGTATACCGTCGGTGCCTCAGCCGGTGTGCGGTGTTCGAACAGGTCCGCGAATTCGGCGCGCGAGTCGGGCGAGAACGCCACGTTGTGATGCTCGAGGTGAGGCGCCGGGCGCCGCAGTCCGAGAACCATGACGAGCGCCGAAGTCGACGGCTCGGCGCGGACGAGGCGCCGCCTCGTCCACGGATCGGCATCGGCGGGCAACAGCCTTTCCCACGCCGTCGTGGCGTCGGCGTTGACCAGAACCGCATCGGCCTCCACGAATTCGTTCGTAGCAAGTCGCACGCCGACGGCTCTTCGGTCGCGCAGGACGACTTCGCTGACGTGGGCCCCGGTCACGATCTCGACGCCGAGGCGCCTGGCGAGGGCGAGCTCTGCATCGGCAATCCGTCGAATGCCGCCGATCGGATGAAACGCGCCAAGTGCGTGTTCGACGTGGGCGATGATGGCGAACGTCGCCGGAGCCCGAAAGGGCGTGCTTCCGTTGTAGGTCGCGAAGCGGCCGATGAGCTGGCGGAGTCGCTTGTCGCCGAAAAACCGGCCCGCGATGCCGTCCAGGCTTCGCGGCGAAAGGACACGTGGCAGCTGTCGAAGCATCGCTCGGCCGGCCGCGCCCGTCATGCCGGCCGTGTCGCCGAAGGGGCGCCGCATGAAGGGGTCGGACGCCGCGTCATAGACTTCGCGGACCCAGACGGCGAACCTTCGCCACGACTCCACCTCGGCGGGATTGAATGCGTGGATTGCCTCGAGCTGCGCCTCGAGCCCGTCGGGAAGATCGAGGGACGAGCCGTCGGCAAATCGGTATCGGCAGAGCGTCGAAAGCCGTCTGAGCGGAACGTCGGTGTCGAAATCCGCTCCGGCTTCGGCAAAGAGCTCACGGAAAACGTCCGGAAGGGTGAGCAGTGACGGACCGAGGTCGAAGCGGAATCCGTTCGCGTCGAGCTCGGCCAGCTTGCCGCCCACCGTGCCGTTTTTCTCGAGCACGCGGACGCGATGTCCGGAGGCCGCCAGCGAGATGGCTCCCGCCATCCCTCCCAGCCCCGCGCCGACGACAACAATCGTGGAGGTTTGCGCCATCGAGGCTGGTATCCTATCGGTGATCACGCAGCTGGTCGAACGGACGGCCCGACCGTCCACGGCCAGATCCAGCCGACGCCTCGGATTCGCCCCCGCGAGATTCCCAACCTCCGACGTGCGTCGTGGTGCAGTCTCCTCCCCAACACCGATGAAGCCGAGAACGAAGACCGATGTCTCGATGGGTAATCTCGTCGACTCCGACGAGCAGGCCAGAGAACGTCTCTTCCGGGCACTGATCGAACACGGACGCGAGGCCGTCCTGCTGCTCGATCGTGACGGTACGGTGATTTACGCGGGTTCGCCGTCCGAACGGATCATCGGATACGACCTGCGACGCGCGTCGACGATCAAGATCGCCGACTTTGCCCATCCGGACGAGGTCGAGGCTCTCGTACAGCAGGTCGACGCGTTGCTCGAGTCTCCGAGCGCCTCGACGACGCTGGAGTTTCGGGCACGGCACGCCGATGGCTCGTGGGTATGGGTCGAGGCAGCCATCACGAACCTCCTCGACGATCCGACCATCGCCGCCTTGATCTGCACTTTCCACGACGTGAACGAATCGCGACTCCAGGAAGAGGAGCGCGGCCGGATTCTCGATCAACTTGAACGGGAGCGTGCGCGTTTCGAGGCCGTCCTTCAGCAGATGCCGGCCGGCGTCGGAATTGCCGAGGCCCCGACCGGGCGCGTCGTCCTTCGCAGCCATCAACTCGACATCATTTTCCGGCGCCCGACCCCGCTGCTCAATTCCTTCGAGGAATATGCCCAGTATCAGGGATTTCACGACGACGGGACGCCATACACGCCGGAGGACTGGCCTCTCACCCGGGCCATCCGCACTGGCGAGGTCGTGACGAACGAAGAAGTGGACGTCGTTCGCGGGGACAGCTCGATTGGCCGCGTGCGGATCAACGCAGCCCCGATCCGTGACGCTGAAGGCCAGATAGTTGCTGGCGTCACGGTGATCGATGACGTCACCGAATACCGGCTCGCGGAGCGTGCCCTGCGTGTCAGCGAAGAACGATATCGAACGTTCCTCGCGCAGAGCTCGGAGGGCATCTGGCGCATGGAGCTCGAGGTGCCGGTGCCGGTCTCTTTGCCGGTCGACGACCAGCTTGTCTGTTTCTACGAGCACGGCCGGATTGCGGAGTGCAATGACGTGATGGCGCAGATGTACGGCTACGAGTCGACGAACGAGATGATTGGCAAGCGACTCGACGACCTGCTCGACCCCGACGATCTCGCCAATCTGGCGTACCTGCGCCGCTTCGTCGAGACGGGCTATCGCATGTTCGACGACGAATCGCACGAGTTCGACAGATACGGTCAACCCAAGGTTTTCCTCAACAACTGCGTCGGAATCGTCGAGAACGGCGCCGTCGTCCGGGCCTGGGGCAGCCAGCGGGACATCACTGAGCGCAAGCGGGCCGAGGATGCGTTGCGAGTCAGCGAGGAGCGTTATGCGCTTGCCGCGCGCGGTGCGAACGACGGATTGTGGGACTGGAACCTCCAGACGAATTCGGTCTACTTCTCGCCTCGCTGGAAACAGATGCTCGGTTATGGCGAGGATGACCTCGGGGATTCACCGAACGAGTGGTTCGTGCGGGTGTTTGACGACGACCGCGCGCAACTCGACGACGCGATCTCGAAGCACCTCGAGGGGCGTACGCCGCACTTCGAGAGCGAATACCGGGTCCGGCACAAGGACGGCTCGGTTCGATGGATGCTCGCGCGCGGCCTGGCCGTCCGCGGCGCCGACTCGGTCGCATATCGCATTGCCGGGTCGCAAACGGACATCACGGACCGTCGTCAGGCCGAAGCTGAGCTCGTGCAGCGTGCGTTCTACGATGCGCTCACGCGACTGCCGAACCGCGACCTGTTCCTCGAGCGGCTGTCGCGGGCCGTCGAGCGTTCCAAGCGGAAGAGGGACCACCGGTTCGCGATCCTCTTTCTCGATCTCGACCGATTCAAGGTCATCAACGACAGTCTCGGACACCAGGCAGGCGATCGGCTGATCGCCATGATCTCGTCGCGTCTGCGCACGTGCCTGCGCGAGAACGACACATTGGCGAGGCTCGGCGGCGACGAGTTCGCGGTACTGATGGAGATCGATGACGTGGGCGATGCCCTGAACGTTGCGGCGCGCATCAAGGACGTGTTTGGCAAGCCGTTCCCGATCGACTCGAGCGAGGTCTTTACGTCGGCGAGCATCGGCATCGCGGTCAACTCCGAACATCACGAGTCCCCTGATGCGCTCCTCAAGGAGGCCGACATCGCGATGTACCGTGCGAAGGCGGCCGGCAAGGCGGGACACGTGCTCTACGACGAGAGTCTGCACGCGCACGTGACGCAGCATCTGCGGTTCGAGACGGAGCTACGGCGCGCGATCGACCGGCGCGAGTTCTTCGTTGAGTACCAGCCAATGGTCGAGCTGAGCTCGGGACGCGTCATCGGGTTCGAGGCACTCGTGCGGTGGCAACACCCGGCGCTCGGCGTAATTCAGCCGAAGGAATTCGTTTCGGTAGCCGAGGAGACGAACCTGATCCTGCCGGTCGATCGCTGGGTCCTGAAGGAAGCCTGCGAACAGCTGCGTACCTGGAAGTCGAAGTATCTGCTCGATCCCCGATTCGCGATGAGCGTGAATTTCTCGAGCAAGCAGTTCTCGCAGGGTGACCTGGTCGAGACGATCGGTCAGATCCTCCACGACACGCGGACGGACGGCGCCCAGATCAAGCTCGAGATCACCGAGAACGTGCTGATGGAGGATGCCGAGTCCGCGGCGAGGGTCCTGTCGCAGCTCAAGTCGCTCGGCGTGTCGCTGCTCATCGACGATTTCGGCACCGGATACTCGTCACTCGGGTACCTGCACCAGTTTCCGATCGACGCGCTGAAGATCGACCGGTCGTTCATCAACAGGCTCGATGCCGGAGGAAAGGAGATCGAGATCGTGCGCGCCATTCTCGCGCTCGCCGACGGGCTCGAGATGGATGTGATCGCGGAGGGAGTGGAGACGCTCGATCAGGTGCGGGTCCTGCAGGGTCTGCGCTGCCGGTACGGCCAGGGGTACTATTACTCGCGGCCGGTCTCCGCGGCCGACGCTGAGTACCTGTTGCGGTCCGACTGACCCACTGCCCGTCAAATCAGACCATCCCAGAACCCCGAATGGTCCCCGTCGGCCGCAGGCCGACCCAGAACCGCGAACGGACGTGGGGGGCGG
>CAZXLQ010000120.1:0-7150 GCA_964641945.1 uncultured Clostridia bacterium | reverse complement strand
TTCGCGGTTCCGGGTCTGACCGTGTACAGGTTCCGAGACAGTAGGCCTACCAGAACAGGAACAGCAGTCCAGCCACGACAATCGCCACGGCAAAGACGGCGAGTACCCGGAGAAACAGCGCTCGCGGGCCGAGCAATGCAACGGCGCCGGCCTTGAACACCAGATTCGCCGTCGCCGCCAGCAGGACCAGGCGCCATCCCGTATCCGCCTCGAGCGTGCCGAGATTGATCAGCTCGGCCGAAGACAGCGTGATCGCGTCGACGTCGGTCAGGCCCGAGATCGCCGCAACGACATAGAGACCGCTGTCGCCGAAATGGTCCTTTGCAGCGGCAGCCGCATACAACACAACCGCGTAGAGCAGGCCGAATGCGACGGCCGACTTCAATTCGGACTTGCTCTCGCCGACTGGAAGCTCGTCCGAGGGTCCCCGAAGGAAGAACCACGCGCCAGTCGAGAGGACAGCCATCGCCGCCAGCATGATTAACATCGGCGGCCCCGTTACATAAATGGATCCAGGCGCCGTCATGGCCAGCTCAACGAACAATCGGGCAAAGACAACACCCGCTGCGATCGTGATGATGATCACCGCCACGCCGCTCGCTGCCGGGGTCGAAGCCGCCCTCCGCGAGTAGCTGACCGTCGTGGCCGTGCTCGAGATCAAACCGCCGAGCACACCGCCGAGAATCGTGCCGGCTCCTCCGCCATAGAACTTGTAGGCAACGTAGCCTCCAAAGCTGATGCCGACGATGAGCACGACCATCAGCCAGATCTTGTACGGATTGAGGACGCCGTACGCGTCGAACGCGCGATTCGGCAACGCCGGCAGGATCACGAGCGCCAGCAGCACGAACTGCATGATGGATCGCAGATCGCTTTCGGTGAGCTTCGCCGCCAGACCATGCAGCCGCTCCTTCGCGTGCAGGAGGACAGCGACGCCGGCTCCGACGGCAATGGCGACCTCGATTGGCCCCACCGGAAGGTACGCACCGACACAGTACATGACGAGAATGGCCGCCTCGGTCGTGACGCCCGGGTCATAGTCGGGCCTTCGCATCGCGGCGACGTTGCCAACGATGACCACGCCGACTAGCGCAATGAGTCCGGCCACGACGAGCCACGGACCGAACGCAACTGAGCCAAGGGACGCCATCGTGCCCAGTACCGTGATCAGCGGAAACGTGCGGAATCCCGCAAGTACCGAAGCCGAATGCTCGCGCTGGAGTCCGACGAGCATGCCGAGCCCGACGGCAATTCCGAGATTGACAAAGGTCGGCGCAAGCTCCACGGCGCCAGAATAGCACTCGCGGTCACCTGGGAAAGTCCCGTCTCGACGTACGACCGCCGCGTGTACTCGAAGGACGACTCTCGACTCTCGCGTGGTACTCTTGACGCACCTCGATGGGCGCGCGCGGAGCAAGCTTCGCGAGTCCAGCCTCGGTATCCGCCTCAAGGAACATGGGTCGCCTCTACGCCGCATCACGCATGACGGGAGTGCTCGCGTTGCTCGGAATCGCTGTCGTGGCCGTTCCGAGCGCGCCGAGTGCACCTGAGATGGCGCCGACGCCGTCGGCTTCCGCCCCCGCTCGATTGGTCTCGGATCCAATCGACTTCGGCAGGCCCGCGATCCGGGCGTTCACCGATCGCGACGGCCTCCCGCAGAACTCGGCCATGGCGATGGCAATCGACGCCCGCGGCTACCTCTGGGTCGCAACGCAGGACGGACTGGCAACCTACAACGGGCGCTCGTGGACTGTCATCAACATGCCGAACCGGACCGTTTCCAATTTCGTGCGGTCCATGGTCATCGCGTCGGACGGCAGCATCTGGTGCGGTCGGGAGAACGGTGGCATCGCGCGGCTCCGCGATGGCCAGTGGAGCACGTGGAATGCCACCTCCGGTTTCCCGGAAGGCACCGTCGGCTGCGTCTTCGAGTCGAACACGGCAACGAATGGCCCGGTGATCTGGGCGGGAACGAGCAGCGGACTCGTCCGATTCGATGGCGAGCGCTGGACGCCGGTCGGCGCCGAATCCGGACTTCGCGGACAGCGTGTCCGCGAGATGGTGGAACTCCCGTCCCACGACGGACGCGCAACACTGTGGGCTGCTACCAATGCAGGTCTGGAGCGTCTCGACGGTGATAGGTGGAAGCCCGTGGCGTTGCCGGTGGGAAGTCCCGGGGACTCCGTCGAAGCGCTGACCGTGACGAGCCTGCCGGACGGGGCACGTACCCTCTGGGCCGGTACCGGGACCGGTCGCATCGCCAGGCTCGAGCCTTCGGGCGAATGGGTCGCCATGGAGCTGCAGTCCACGGAGACGGTGACCTGCCTCGCTGAGACCGAGAGCGCGACCGGAGAAAAGGTCATTTGGGCGGGCACCGATGGAGGCGGGATCCATCGGTATCAGAACGGGAGCTGGCGCGCATTCGACACGCGGGCGGGAATGCCGAACAACACTTTCTGGTGCCTGCTTCCGGTCAGAGGACCACGCGGTACGCCGACGCTCTGGATGGGCACGGACGGCGGCGTGGGACGACTGCAACTTGGGAGATGGACGAGCTTCGACGAGAAGCTCGGCCTGCCGACCGACAGCGTCTATGCGTTGTGCGAGACCGTGGACGACGATGGCACGCGATCGATCTGGGTCGGCACGCGTGGCGGCGGGCTCGCGCGACTGCGGGACGGGCAGTGGACGGTGTTCACCACGAATGACGGCCTTCCGAACAACACGATCTTCAGTCTGGCGGAGTTTCGCGAGGCAGACGGGCGGCGATGGCTCATCGCCGGGACGCAGGGTGGCGGGATCGCCCGCTTCGAAAACGGGCGCTGGCGGACATTGCCAGTGGACATCCCGGGTTTCGAGGCGCGCACGGTTCGGCGCCTGGTCCCCTCCGTGGACCTCGACGGCACCCCCGAGCTCTGGGCGGCAACCGGAGGCGGCGGCGTGCTCCGCTACCGAAGCGGCGAGTGGTCGGTACTCGGCGTTGCATCGGGCCTTCCCACCGGTAACCTGTTCACGGTCACGCCGGCGCCGGCGCCGGGCGGCCGTCGCGCAATCTGGGTCGGAACCCAGGGCTACGGAGTCGCCCGATGGCTCGATGGCAAGTGGACGGTCTTCGACACGTCGAATTCGACTCTGCCGAACAACAGCGTCCTCTCGCTTCATGCGACGAAGGACGCCGGCGGTCGAAACGTCCTCTGGGCCGGCACCGAAGGCGGTGGTGCGGCCCTGCTCGACCTCGACGCGGACGACACGACCTGGACCGTGATCGACGACTCGACGGCGACAGCGCTGCCGAACAACACGGTCTACCAGATTCGAGAGGATGCGAACGGACGCCTCTACCTGACGACGAATCGGGGCGCGGCGCGGCTGTCTCCGCGTACGCCGACCGCGGACGACCCCGCGGAGTTTCGCGTCGAGACGTTCACGACCGAGGATGGTCTACCCAGCAACGAATTCAACGGGGGCTCGTCGGTCATCGACAGCACGGGCCGCATATGGGCCGGCACGCCGGCCGGCGTGGCGGTTTTCGATCCTTCCAGGGAAGTTGTCAGCTCGGATCCGAAGCCGCTCTACATCGAGCGGCAGCACCTCAACGACGCCGATCGCGAAATCGACCGCGAGATCGCCGTTGGAGAGTCGCTTGCCTACGACGAGAACAACCTGAGCTTCGAATACGCCCTGCTCAGCTATTTCCGCGAACGCGAGACGCGATACCGGACACAGCTCGTCGGACTCGACGAGGCGCCTTCCGAATGGAACGCAGACTCGAAGGCGAGTTATCGTACGCTGCCGGCAGGGGCCTACACGTTCCGCGTCTGGGCGCGCGACTATGCCGGCAACGTCTCTGGCCCCGTCGAGGTCGCTTTCGAAGTCCGTCCGGCGCCCTGGCTAACGTGGTGGGCCTTCGTGCTCTACATCGCTGCAATCGGGTTGGCCGGCTACGGAATAGTCCGCTACCGGCTCAACGCCCTGCGGCGGCGAAACCTGGAACTAGAGGAGGGCATCGCCGAACGTACGGTCCAGCTCGCCGAGAAAGTCGAAGAGCTCGAGGTATCCGAACGTCAGGCTCTGCGTGCGAAGGAAGACGCGCTCGAGGCCCGCGAGGAGGCACTCGAGGCGACGCGTGCGAAAAGCGTCTTCCTGTCGAACATGAGCCACGAGCTGCGGACGCCGCTCAATGCCGTGCTCGGATTTGCGCAGCTCATGGAGCGCGAACCGGAACGCTCGAGCGAGGATCGCGAGAACCTCGGTGTCATCGTCCGCAGCGGCGAGCACCTTCTGGGACTGATCAACGACGTTCTGTCGATCTCGAAGATCGAGGCCGGGAAGCTGACGCTCAACGAACAGGTCTTCGATCTGGGGAGGATGCTCCAGGGCATCGAGGACATGATCGGGGTGCGTGCGCGCGCGAAGAACCTCCGCTTCGTAGTCGACGAGGCGCCGAGTGTGCCTCAGCTCGTCCGTGGCGACGAAGGCAAGCTGAGGCAGGTGCTCATCAACCTCCTTGGCAATGCGGTGAAGTTCACAGACGCGGGCGGCGTTGCGTTGCGGGTGCGCTGGGAAGACGGGAGGGCCGAGTTCGAGATCGAGGACACGGGCCAGGGAATAGCCGAGGACGAGGTCGGCCAGATCTTCGATGCATTCGTGCAGAGCGAAAGTGGGCGATCGGCGAAGGAGGGAACCGGGCTCGGTCTCGCCATCAGCAGGAACTTCGTGAACCTGATGGGAGGAGACATCGAGGTCCGCAGCGAACTCGGGCACGGGACGGTCTTCCGGTTCGAGATCGATGCGCCGGTGGCCGAGGAAGCCGAACTGCCGCGGGCCCAGCGACGCGTCGTCGGGCTCGAACCGGGGCAGACCGTGCCTCGGGTGCTCGTCGTCGACGATCGGTACGAAAACCGGGTGCTGCTCATGAAGCTGCTCGCCTCGGTCGGCTTCGAAGTACTCGATGCGGCGGACGGACGACAGGCCGTCGACTCTTGGCTGGCGTGGCACCCGCAGCTCGTCTGGATGGACATGCGCATGCCGGTGATGGACGGAAGCGCCGCGACGCGCGAGATCCGCCGCATCGAGGCGGCGAAGGGAGTCTCGTTCGAAGACCGGACGCGCGTGCTTGCGCTGACGGCAAGCGCGTTCGAGCACGAGCGAAGCGCGGTGCTTGCGGCCGGCTGCGACGACTTCGTGACGAAGCCTTATCGCGACACGACGATCTTCGAGAAGCTCGTCGAACATCTCGGGGTCCGATTCACTTACGAGGGCGAAGATGCGCGGATCGCGCGCGAATCCGAGGAGCGCGAGGATGTGGCGATTACGTCGGCGCGGCTCGGAAGCCTTCCGTCGCAGCTTGCGAGCGACCTGCATTCCGCGCTGATGCTCGGCAATCCGAAGGGAGCGCAGGCGGTGATAGACGCTATCGCCGACCACGACGAACCGCTCGCGGACGAGTTGCGTCGGCTGGTGAAGAACTACGAGTTCGACGAGATCATCGACGCGATAGAGTCCGCGGGCCTGAGCAGTTCGTAGTAGAGAGTTGACAGGAATTTCAGGATTTCCCGAGGATTGACAGGAGTCATCATGGGGGTTGAGCGACGCTTCGACCCTCAAAGAAGAATCCGGTCCCTCCTGGGTAAATCCTGAGAATCCTGTCAACTCTCCAGTCGATGCACATGGACGTCCGCCTGTGCTCTAATTGCGCCCATGTACGTCGGGAACATCCTGATCGTCGACGACACGCCGGGCAATCTCGATCTTCTTATCGACATTCTCGAGACGAACGACTACGAGGTGCGTGTTGCTCGCAGCGGCAAGCGCGCGCTGGCCGCTGTTGCTGCGGCAAGGCCCGACCTGATCATGCTCGACATCAACATGCCCGAGATGGACGGGTACGAAGTGTGTCGGCGGCTAAAGCAGGATCCCGACTCTCACGAGATCCCGGTCATCTTCCTGAGCATCAGCGACGACGTCATCGACAAGGTCACGGCCTTCCGGGCCGGTGGAGCCGATTACGTAACGAAGCCGTTTCAGGCCGAGGAGGTGCTCGCCCGCGTCGAGAACCAGCTGAAAATATCTCGGCTGCAGCGCGAGCTGGTACTGGAGCGTGAAGACGCCGTCCGCTCCCGCGAGGCCGCTCTCGAGGCGAGCCGCGCAAAGTCGGCCTTTCTCGCGAACATGAGCCACGAGCTTCGTACCCCGCTCAATGGCATTCTCGGGTACGTGCAGCTCATGGAGCGCGATCAGGCACTCACCGACCGTCAGCGCGAGAACCTCGGCGTCATCACGCGAAGTGGTGAACACCTGCTAGCACTCATCAACGACGTCCTCTCGCTGTCGAAGATCGAGGCAGGCCACGCGAGTCTGAACACCCGCGCCTTCGACCTTCTTAACCTGCTGCGTGGCATCGAGGAGATGTTTCAAATGCGCGCCGCGACGCAGGGACTCAGTCTTGCCTTCGACATCCCGATCGACCTGCCGAGGTTCGTGACTGGCGACGACGGCAAGCTCCGGCAGATCCTGATCAACCTGCTGGGTAATGCATTCAAGTTCACCGAACACGGCGGTGTGCGTCTGTCCATCTCCTGGAGCGGCGGCGCGACGCGTGTGCTCGTCGAAGACACGGGCAAGGGCATCGCCGCGTCGGAACTTGACGGCGTATTCGAGCCGTTCGTCCAGACGGAGAGCGGGCGGCAGGCGGGAGAAGGCACCGGACTCGGACTGACGATCAGCAGGAACTTCGCGCGGATGATGGGCGGCGACATCACGGTCGAGAGTCTCCCGGGCGTGCGCACCGTTTTCACGGTCGATCTCGTGTTGCCGGTTGCGTCGCTCGTGGACCTCAGGGAGGAGGTCCGCGCCGAGGCGATGGAGAACGGCGAAGCGTCGGCAAGTGCTCCGGTTGCGCAGTCGCTCTCGGACGAGACCCGCGCTCGTCTGGCGGCACTCGGTCCGGACGAGCGTGCGGCGCTCCAGTCACCGATGATGGCTGGAGATCGCGAGGCGGCACTTCGGGCAGCGAGCGCGATCCAGCACATCGACGCAGCACTTGCCGAAGAGCTCACCACGCTCATCCGCAGCTACCAGTTTGACGACATCCTCGACGTGCTCGAGGACCGCGTCTGACCGACCGCTACAGTTCCGGTGTGCCGGCAGG
>CAZXLQ010000119.1:0-14537 GCA_964641945.1 uncultured Clostridia bacterium | reverse complement strand
GGTTTCTGTGCCCCCCTTTCCGACTTTTTCCGAACGCGCTACACTCGTCGTTTCGAATTTCGTGGAGGTTCCGCGCCTCGGGCGCTGAGAGCGATATGAACATCAACAAGATGCTGGCGAAGGTCTTTGGCAGTTCGAACGAGCGAGAGGTCAAGCGGCTCCGGCCACTGGTCGAACAGGTCAATGCGCTCGAGCCGGAGGTCAAGAAGCTCTCGGATGCCGACCTGCTTCGCACGGCGCCGGAATTCCGCGAGCGACTCTTCCGGATCGTCGGCGAGGATCCGGCCCGTTTGACCCGCGTGCAGGCCAAGCGCGGTGGAATCCTCGACGAAGGGCTCGACGAGATTCTCCCGGAGGTCTTTGCGCGCGTCCGAGAAGCCGCGTGGCGATCGGTTGGAATGCGCCATTTCGACGTTCAGCTCATAGGCGGCTCGGTCCTGCACTCCGGGAAAATCGCCGAGATGCGCACGGGCGAAGGCAAGACGCTCGTAGCCACGCTTGCGGTCAGTCTGAACGCCATCGCCGGACGTGGCGTCCACGTCGTGACCGTCAACGACTATCTCGCACGCCGCGACGCGGAGTGGATGGGTCGGATCTACAAGGCTCTCGGTCTCACGGTTGGCTGCATTCAGCACGACATGAACGACATGGAGCGCCAGCAGGCCTACGGTGCAGACATCACCTACGGTACGAACAACGAGTTCGGCTTCGACTACCTGCGCGACAACATGAAGTTCGACATCGCCTCGCTCGTGCAGCGTGCCGTGCCCTTTCGTTGGCGCGAGGACGATGACGGCGTCGATCCCGACGACCTGACGACGCTCGGCCTCGCGCATCACTATGCGGTCGTCGACGAGGTCGACTCGATTCTCATCGACGAGGCGAGGACCCCGCTCATCATCTCGGGAGCCAGCGAAGAGTCCACGGAGCGTTACTACCTGGCGAACGACGTCATCCCTAAGCTGCGTGCCGGGGTCGATTACGAAGTCGACGAGAAGCAGCACCAGGCGACGTTGACCGAGGCAGGCGTCGAGCACGCCGAAAAGCTTCTCGGAGTAGGGAACCTCTACGACCCCGCGAACATGGAGATCCTCCATTGTGTGTCGCAGGCACTCAAGGCGCGCACTCTCTATCGTCTCGACAAGGAATACGTCGTCAAGGACGGTGAGGTGATCATCGTCGATGAGTTCACGGGCCGACTGATGGCGGGCCGTCGCTGGTCGGACGGTCTGCACCAGGCCGTCGAGGCCAAGGAAGGTGTGAAGATCGAGGCCGAGAACCAGACGCTGGCCACGATCACGCTGCAGAACTACTTCCGCATGTACGCGAAGCTGTCGGGAATGACGGGCACGGCGGAAACCGAGGCTGCCGAGTTCCACAAGATCTACGACCTCGACGTCGTTGCCATACCGACGCATAGACCAATGGTGCGCAGGGACGAATCGGACATCATCTACCGGACGGTCAACGAGAAATGGAACGCCGTGGCGGACGAGATCGTCGACGCACACAAGTCAGGGCAGCCGATCCTGGTGGGCACGATCTCGGTCGAGAACTCGGAGCGGATCTCGAAACTGCTTTCCGAGCGCCGTGTCGAGCACAACGTCCTGAACGCGAAGCATCACGAACGTGAAGCCGAGATCGTCGCGCAGGCCGGCCGTCTTGGAACCGTCACGATCGCGACGAACATGGCCGGTCGAGGTACCGACATTCTTCTCGGCGGGAATCCTGAGTTCATGGCTCGCGAGGCGCTCCGCAAGCAGGAGATCGATCCAACCACCGTGGACTACGATGATCCGCGGATGCAGGAGGCCATCTCGGCGGCCAAGTCCGTCGTCGAGAAGGAGCACGAAGCCGTGGTAAAGGCCGGCGGGCTCTACATCCTCGGCACCGAACGGCACGAATCCCGGCGGATCGACAACCAGTTGCGCGGCCGTGCCGGCCGTCAGGGTGACCCGGGGCTCTCTCGCTTCTTCCTCTCCCTCGAGGACGACCTCATGCGGATCTTCGCAGGCGATCGTGTTCGCTCGCTGATGAAGTCGCTCGGCATGGACGAAGGCGTTCCCATCGAGTCAAAGATGGTGTCGCGCCGCGTCGAAGGCGCCCAGAAGTCGGTCGAAGGCCGCAACTTCGATCAGCGCAAACGGACCGTCGAATACGACGACGTAATGAACAAACAGCGCGAGACGATCTACACGATGCGGCGGCAGCTGCTGGAGGGATCGGACCAGCGCGAGAAGATTCTCGGGATTGCGCAGGACGTCGGCGAAGAGCTCGTCGAGCGGTACTTCGGCGGCCCGGACGCGATTCCGGAGCATTGGGACTGGACTGGTCTCGAGCGAGAGTTGAAGGCGACGTTCGGTATCGACGCGGCCGATGTTCACGTTGACCACGAGACGGCCGGATACGACGAAGTCATCCACGAGGTGCGGGAATCGGTCGTGCGCCGATACGAGGCGCGCGAGATCGAGATTGGTCAGCAGGCCATGCGGTGGCTGGAGCGGAATCTGATGCTCCAGATCGTGGATCAGCAGTGGAAGGACCATCTGCTGGCCATCGATCATCTTCGCCAGGGAGTCGGACTCTCGGGATATGCGCAGAAGGACCCGCTCGTCGAGTACAAGCGCGAGAGTTACAACCTCTTCTCGGCCATGCTCGATCGAATCGAGGTCGAGACGTTGCGGCTGCTCTTCAACATCCAGGTGCAGATGCAGGCGGCTCCCGTCAGCGCGGGCGGAGACGCGCTCAGTGTGGAAGAAGCGCTCGAACAGCGACTGATGCGCCGCCGACGCCGGCGGCCCACGGGAGTGGCGTCGAAGGGGTCGTTCACGGCGGCGAACGAGGCCGTGGCCGAGGCCGGAGCCGAAGAAGGGCAGCGGACGATCAGACGTACCGAACCGAAAGTCCGGCGGAACGAAACGTGTCCGTGCGGATCCGGCAAGAAATACAAGAAGTGTCACGGACGCCTATGATCGAGAGCGTCTTTTCAGTGCGGCGCCGATACGCTAGAACGAGCGTGTCGGCTCTTGATCGATTGGCACTCTGACGTCGGGAGGATCCGCCCCTGTCTACGAACCCGATCCTGCAGGCAATTGAATCGGGCCAGGCCCCAAAGATGGCCAAGCTCGCAGCGGCGAAAGGGATGTTGCCGCTCGCGCCCGACGAAATGCTCGAGGCCCTGCGGATGCTCAGCCTCGACGACGACGCGGAGGTGCAGCAGGCCGTCGGAGCAACCGTACAGACCTTCGATTCCAATCGGCTCAAACCGATCGTCGAAAGCTCGGAGACTTCCGCATCGATTCTCGGTTTCATCGCGACGTGGACCTCGATCCCGCGCGATGTCTACCAGCCGCTTATCTTTCACAAGAACACGCCGGACGAGGCTCTGGCCGCGATAGCCGTCGCCAGCGAGCTGGGCGAAATCATCGAGCTTGTTGCGCTCAAGCAGCAGGCCCTGATCAATCATCCCGCGATCATCGACGCGATCCTGGCCAATCCCCGCCGGACCCCTGAGGCCGAGCGGCGAGCGAAGGAAGTCCGCGAAGAGTTCTTCGAGAAGCAATACGGCGCCCAGATCATCGAGGGAGAGCAGCGAGCGCAGTCCGATGATGCCGCCGCAGCGGTCGAAGAGCCCCCACCCGCGCCCGAGACGACCGTCCGGATCGAGGATCTCTTTGCCGAGTTCATCGAATCCGATCTGATCGACACCGGTGACGAACTGCTCGCGGAGTTCGAGCAGCAGTTCGGCAGCATCGATGAAATCCCCGACCTCGTGGAGGAAGTCGAAGGGTTCGACGTCGAGAAGTTTCTGGCGGGCGAGGAGTTCGCCGACATCATCGACAAGGACGTTTTCGAGGAACGAGTCAACGTTCTCGCCCGAATCGCGCGAATGAGCGTGAAGGACCGCATCAGGTTCGCCATCAAGGGTACTCGTGAAGTGCGAATGATCCTCATTCGCGATCCGAACCGTCCGGTCTGCGCCGCGGTGATCATGAATCCGCGAATCACGGATCAGGAAATCGAGACGATCGCCGCCCTGAAGTCGGTCAACGAGGAAGTGCTTCGCCTCATCGGGATCAGTCGCAACTGGACGCGAAGCTACCCGGTGATTCACAACCTCGTCCGCAATCCCAAGACTCCCGTGGCGCTCACGCTCAACTTCCTGAATCGAATTCAGTCGAGAGACCTGCGCGCGCTCGGACAGAACAAGAACATTCCCGAAGTTGTACGAACGATGGCGAACCGTATGTACGTGAAACGTCAGGCGGGATGAACGCGGCGAACGAGGAGTCGATCCCGTCATGGCCATCGTCGATCGAGACCCTTACCTGAAAGCGCCGCGTCGCCGTGTCGTCGTCGCCATCTATCTCGTCGCCGGACTTCTCGCCGCGGGGACGGTTGGGTTCCGGCTCGTCGAGGGATGGCCGTGGTTCACCTGCCTTTATTTCTCGGTCATCACCCTTGCAACCATAGGATTCAATGAACCTGCCGGAATGACGGATTCCGGCCGTGTCTTCACGATCATCCTGGTCCTGGGCGGCGTCGGCACACTCGGTTACTCACTGACGCTGCTCGTTCAGGTGCTCATCCAGGGCGAGTTGCTCGAGACGCGGGAGAAACGGCGAATGCAGAAAAGACTCGAAAACCTCAAGGACCACTTCATTATCTGCGGTGCGGGGCGCGTCGGGTCGCTCGTCGGTCACGGCCTGGCGGGCGAGGGCGTTGACTTCGTCGTCGTGGAACGCGAGCGCGAGGTCGCGGAGACAATCGACGCCGAAGGCTGGGTCGTACTGCTCGGGGACGCGACGCGCGAGGACGTGCTCGAACGTGCCGGGATCGACCGTGCCCGGGGGCTTGTCTGCGCGCTGCCGTCCGATTCCGACAACGTCTACACGGCGCTGACGGCCAGAGACCTGGCCCCTGGCCTCATGATCGTTGCTCGGGCCAACGAAGAATCGACGATGCCCAAGCTTCGAAAGGCCGGCGCGAACAAGGTGATCTCGCCGTTGCGCACCGGTGCGCAGCAGATCGTGCAGGCGCTCACGCAGCCGTCAGTCCTGCAGTTTCTCGAGCTCGCAACCACCGACGATGCGCTGGACCTCGGGCTCGAGGAGGTTGCGGTGCAGGCGGGCTCCGTCATCGATGGCTCGTCTCTGCGCGATTCCGGCATTCGATCGAGGTTCGACGTGATCATCGTCGCAATAGTTCGGCCGGGTGGCGACATGCTGTTCAATCCCACGGCCGAGACGCGAGTTTCCGGAGGCGACAAGATCGTGGCCGTCGGCCGGCGAGCTGGCCTCGACGGACTCGCGGAGCTCTCGTTGCCCGTAGGGGCCGCCGAGAAATAGCCTTCGACCGTGGACGTCAGCATCGTCATCCCGACCTGGAACGGCCGGCATCTACTCGAACGATTCCTTCCATCGGTTATCGCGGCGGCCGATTGGTATCGGACGTCGACTGGTCGTGAAGTCGAGATCCTCGTCGTCGACGATGGTGGCACGGACGACACCGCCTTCTGGCTCGCCGAGACGCATCCGGGTGCCGTCGATCTGCTGATGAAAAGGACGAACGAGGGCTTCGCGCACGCGTGCAACACCGGATTCGAGCGCGCCCGTCATCCGGTCGTATTGTTGCTCAACAACGACGTCGAGGTCGACGAGGGATTCATTGCGCCGCTCGTGGGCCATTTCAATGCGCCGGACGTGTTTGCCGTTGCGTGCGAGACGACGAATCTCGAAACCGGAGCCACGTCCGGAGTCGGCAAGCTCGGAGCGTTCTCGCGCGGGTTCCTGCGCGTGCACGCAGGCTACCAGCCGACGGGGACGGGCGAGTGGCCATCGATTTTCGCGTCGGGGGGCGCGTCGGCGTTCTCGAGGCAGAAGCTCGCCGAGCTCGGCGGATTCGACGCACTTTTTTCGCCGTTCTACTGGGAAGACGTCGAGCTCAGTTATCGGGCATGGAAACGTGGCTGGCGCGTGTTGTTCGAGCCGGAGAGCCGCGTGCGGCACAAGGTGTCGTCGACCATCGGATCGAGGTTCAGACGGTACGACGTTCGCGCGATCGAGCACCGGAATCGGTTGCTGGCTCACTGGATTCACATACACGATCCGAAGATGTGGCGAAGTCACCTGGTCCGGACGGCTTTGCTGGCGCTGACAGCGCCCGTGCGGGGCGATCTTTCGTTCATCGACGGGCTCATCGAGGCCCTGTTCCGGCGTCGGGAAGTCCGCGAGCGGCGAAATCGCGAGATTGCGGCGGCGGTGCGTTCGGACCGCGAGGTACTAGAGGTCTTCACGCCGTGGACGGGGACTCGGTAGCCGCGACGCCGCGGGGCCCGGTCCCCCTCGATCCTCGCGTCATGATTGGGAGTTTTGGCCGAAGTCGTGATACAAACCGTCGTTCGCGCGGAAGACTTTTTTCTCGGAGGCACACATGGGTCCGACTCGGGGGAAGCAGGTGGTTCTCACTGCTCCGCTCACGGAGAGCATAGATCACGCAGGGTTCTTCATTCAGATGTCGCTCGCATCCATTCCCGGCTGGATGGAATGGGTGATCGACAAGAAGTACCCGATGTGGCGCGACGTTCCCCGTCATGAAGACGGCAGCGCGGGGACGGCCCCGGCTGGCTTGCGGGTCGTCGAGGACGTCCTGGCGCGCGAATTCGGGGCAGACAATGTCGTGGTCTGCTATCCGGACGACCTCGAGAAATTTCTCGGTCCGGACACGCGAGTCGTAGGCATCTCGACGCACAATCCGCTGGGAACGACCTTCGCCGCCGGCGTCTACGCCTCGATCTTCGGTAGCTCGAAGGAACCCGTGAATTCGATCTATGCGCGGAAGATGTTCAAGATCATCAAGGAACATCCGAACCGCGACAATTTCAAGGTGATCCTGGGCGGCTCCGGTGCCTGGCAGATCGACGAGACGGACACGCACGAGGAGTTCGGCATCGATTGCGTCGTCAACGGTCGTGCGGAGTCGGCCGGTACGATCAGCCTGTTCCGGCAGGCGGTCGATGGCGAGCCGATTCCGAAACGAATCGAGCCGCACCACCCGTCCCGCATCGACGAGATGATCATCCCGACGACGCGGACGTCGTTCGGGGTAATCGAGATGACGACGGGCTGCGGGCGCAAGTGTTCATTCTGCCTCCCGGACCTGAACCCACGGATCTCGTTTCCGAAGGACGGAATTCTCAAGGCCGTCGAGGCCAACGTGGCTGCAGGCAACAAACAGGTTTCGCTAGCGACGGAAGACATGTTCGTCTGGCAAACCGACGAGGGCGGACTGCCGTTCTTCGTGCCGAATCGCGATGAGTTGCTGGATCTCTATCGGTCGATCGTCGCGGTTCCGGGCGTCGAGTATGTGACGCTGTCGCACGCCACCATGGCTCCCGCGCTCGTGGATCCCGAATTGATCGGCGAGTTGAGCGAGATCCTGCTCGACAAGAGCCCGATCAAGCTTGGTGCCGTGAGCACACATCCGGAAGGTAGGGCGCTCGCTCCCCTGATCGGTATCGAGACTGGTTCGGTCCGCATTGCCAAGAAGATCATGGCGGGCAAGGCGCTGCCGTTCGACGTGAAGCACTGGCCCGACGTCGTGCTCGAGGGACTAGCGGTCCTCAACAAGCACAACTGGTTCCCGGTCTGCACGCTCATCGTGGGGTCGCCTGACGAGACGGACGAAGATTCGATGGCGACGCTCGACATGCTCTACGAAGCCGAACGCCGAGGGCTGTACTGCATGTGGGTTCCGTCCATCTTCACTCCGCTGCTCAAGACACGAATGGAGAAGGCGGACGGCATCCGTGAGACGCAGCAACTCACGAAGCTGCAGTGGCAGGTGATCATGAAGGCCTGGCGGCTTGCGTCGTCGATCGGCCTCCAGTCGACGTGGGGCAAGGTGTCGTTCGGGCTCGGTTCGCTCGTCGTCTGGGCGACAAGGCTGCGTCGAGTCAACGGTCCTAATTTCACGTGGCCGCTCGTCCAGTTCAGCAAGACGGTGCCGGAGTCCTGGTTGCACAAGTCCGGCAAGCTCTATGGCGGAACTCCTCTCCCGCACGTCACGCGAGACGAGTTGATCGCCTCGATTCGTCCGGACTGGCTTGCGAAGATGGAAATGGCGAAGTCCGGGATGCTGGTTGGAGCTTCCGTCCAGCCACAGGAAGTCGTCACGTCGCAGCAGGCGTAGAGTTCGTCAATTGACACGCGGTCTCCGCCACCGGCAACAGGCCGGTGGCCCGCTCCTTAGGCGTCAACCGCGACACTTCGTTCGAGAGGAGTTCCCAATGAGCCATCCGGCACCCGAGCCCGACATCCTTCCTGGATCGCCCCTGACGGTTTTCACCGAAGAAGAGGAGTTGTTCCGCCAGACCGTGGCCAGTTTCGCCAATGAGCAGGTTCGCCCGCTCGTCGCCGAGATGGACCGGGACCAGAAGATCAATCCCGAGATCATCCGGCAGTGTTTCGAGATGGGGCTCATGGGTATCGAGATTCCCGAGGCCTATGGCGGTTCGGGCGGCTCGTTCTTCATGGCGTGCCTTGCGGTGGAGGAGCTCTCCAGGGTTGATCCGTCGGTCGGTGTGATCGTGGACGTCCAGAACACGCTCGTGGCGAATGCTTTCCTGAACTTTGCCAGTGAGGAGCAGAAGAAGACCTACCTGCCGCGACTTGCGTCGGAGTGGGTCGGCGCCTACGCCCTGTCGGAGGCCTCGTCGGGGTCAGACGCGTTCGCGCTCACCACCAGGGCCGAGGACAAGGGCGATCATTGGGTGCTCAACGGCCGAAAGCTCTGGATCACGAACGCACTGGAAGCTGGAGTCTTCATCGTGTTCGCGACGGTCGACCCGTCGGCGGGTTACAAGGGCATCACGGCGTTCATCGTCGAGCGCGGATTCCCCGGCTTCTCGGTGGGCAAGAAGGAACACAAGCTGGGCATACGCGCGAGCTCGACGTGCGAACTTCTGTTCGACAACTGTGAAGTTCCGAAAGCGAATGTGCTTGGCGACATCGGCAAGGGGTACAAGATTGCGATCATGACGCTCAACGAGGGTCGGATCGGAATCGGGGCGCAGATGGTCGGGCTTTCGCGCGGATCGCTCGAGTGCGGCATCGCCTATGCCAAGGAGCGCGTCCAGTTCGGGAAGCCGATCGCCAGCTTCCAGGGGCTGCAGTTCCAGATCGCGCGATGCGCGGCAGATGTCGAGTCCGCGAGGCTGCTCGTCTACAACGCTGCGCGATTGCGAGACGCCGGAAAGCCGTTTCTCACCGAGGCCGCCATTGCGAAACTGCTCAGCTCGGAGGTTGCCGAGCGGGTGAGCTCGCAGGTTGTCGAGTTCTACGGTGGCTACGGATACACGAGCGACTATCCAGCCGAGAAGTATTTCCGCGACTCGAAGATCGGGAAGATCTACGAGGGGACGTCGAACATGCAGCTGGGGACGATTGCCAAGCAGGTCATCGGCGACTTGTAGGAGCGGAGGCTCGCAGGAGCTTCTTGCGCGCAAGGTGAGAGTTTCCCGCAAAGTCGCCAAGGTTCCGCAAAGCCGCAGAGGTCCCGTTCGTTGCTGAACGGTCTCTGCGGCTTTGCGATTTCTTTGCGTCTTTGCGAGAAATAGGCCTTGGGAATGCTGTTACTTCGCCTGAGCCGGACTGCCAGCGACAACACGCCAATGAAACTGCGCGCACTTCTGGTGACGGTGATCGTTGGATTCGTGTCCGCCGGCTCGCTTGCATTTGCATTCGGAGCCCAGGACGCCAGGCCTGCAGACGATGCAGGCGGGACGATTCGCGGCCGCGTCATCGGTGGAGGCGATCGTCCGGTCGGAGGCGTCCGGGTCGTAGTGTCGGGCCGGGGCGTCTTCTCAGAAACGACGCTGACTCGTGAGGACGGTTCGTTCGAGGTCCGGGTCCCCGGCATCGGTTCGTATGTGATCCGGCTCGACGCCCCGGGGTACAGGCCGGCGCGTGCTTCTGCACGAATCGATCAGCCACTTCAGGTCGTGGATCCCGTGATTCGGCTCGTCCCCGCCTCGCTCAGGGTTCGCGTCTTCAGTACTGGCGGCAACCAGGGACTGCCGGGCGTTTCGATCGTCGTGACGGCGCACGACGGGGGCGAGCCGATTACCGGAACGACCGACGGAAGTGGAGACTGTTACTTCGGCGCAATGCGTGCCGGTTGGTATGCAGTCAAGGCGACCCTCGTGGGGTATGAACCGGGGACCGATGACGTCCTCATCGCCTCGAGCTCAGAGATGGCGATGTCGTCGATCGCGCTTTCCAAAGGCTCGTCCATTCCGGTGGCGCGGTCGAGGCAAAGGTATGGAACGCCCCGTCTGCCTTCGGATGAGGTCCGACAGATCGCCCAGGATGACCGGGGTCTCATGTGGTTTGCGACGAATCGAGGAGTCGCGCGATTCGACGGCGCCGACTTCGAAACGAGCGGCGCACAGGGATCGGAGCTCACACCGCTCGCAGAAGTCGACGTCCGTACCGTCGCTCACGCCGGGGATGCGCTCTGGTTCGGAACGCCCGATGGTCTGTTCACCCTGCGGAACGGATCGGTGGAGCGTGTTCCGGAGTTCACTGGCCAGTCGGTGAACGGAATCAGGCAGGACGCCTCCGGCGCGATCTGGGTCGCGGCCTCGGGAGGTCTGTACCGAAGCGCACAGGACGGCTTCGCTCGCGCCCTTACCGGGTCCTTTGCCTCGATCACGGCCGACCCTCTCGACGGCTCGATCTGGTTCGCGGGCGGGGACGCTGGTGGCGCGGTCCACCTCAACTCGGGCTCGCTCGAGGCCGTATCCTTCACTTCGTCCTCGCGCATAGATGGCCACACGGTCACGGCAGTCCATCGACTCGGCACCGGAGATCTGCTGCTTGGAACCACCGGAGGAGCCTATCGCGTTCACAATGAACAGCCGGCGCCGTTCCTGAGAGACCTGATGGTCGGGACCGTTACGGCAATCGTAACGGACGCACGAGGCAACATCTGGTTCGGCACCGACAAGGGCGCACTGCTGTACGACACCCGTCGCCAGGCCTCGAGTGTCGAGTTCGCCGGGGAGCGTATCAACAGTCTGGCGACGGATCGCGAGGGAAACCTGTGGTTCGCGACCGACAAGGGCGCCATCCGGCGCGACCTCTACAGCTTCGTGCCAATCCGGACGAGCGACGGTCTGATCAACAACAGCGTTTCGTGGATCTACCCGGATCGGGCCGGAGACGGCAATCCCCAGGTATGGTTCGTCACTTCGGGCGGGGTCCAGTTGTACACGTCGGCCGCGAAGTTCCAGGAGTTCGCCTTTGCAGAGCCCGACGCCCGGGTCAACCACCTCGTCCGTGATCGCTCGGGCTCGCTGTGGTTCGCCACGTCGACGGGCGTCTTTCGGCTCGTCGGCGCAATCAGCGAGAAGATGAGCGAGACGGCCGCTTCGTGGATAGCCGAGACCGCGGACGGCCGAATCTATGCGGCGACTAAGGACGGCGTCGAGGCATTCAACGGAACATCGTTCGAGGGCGTCGCGGACCTCGAGGGTTTCGCTCCGACGCGGCTTTTCGCGGTCGGTGAGAACCTGTGGCTCGCGACGGACGACGGCGCCCTTCACTATGTTCCGGCCCGGCACACCGTCGAGTCCATCGACGTGAGCCGGGGAGTCCAGGGCGAAGCCGTACGCTGGGTCGCCCAGGATGCCGAGGGAAGGATCTGGCTTGCGACGGATTTTGGCGTCGAAATCCTCGATGCATCGACCTTGACGAAGATCGACGGCAATGTCGGGGTCAACGCAGGCTCGGATGTCCGGACCTTGATGTTCGACGCGGACGGGTTCATGTGGATCGGTTCCGCGGAGGGAACGATCCGCAAGATCGCATTCTACGAGGGCGGAGTACTCGAAACTGCCTTCTCGGCGGACCAGGGCATACCGGGATCGCTCATCAGTGCGATCGCGCAGGACGCAACCGGGACGATCTGGTTTGCGACCGACGGCGGAGCTTCGCAGCACCAGCCGAGCCGGATACCGCCGACGCTGCTTTCACGAATCGAGGTCGACGGCCGGGCATTTCCGGACGGAGGCACGGTTCCGGCCGGCCAGCACACCATTCGATTCCTGTTTCGTGGAATCACAATGCTCGGCGATGCACGGTACCTCTACCGGATCGACGACGATGGGCCGTGGCAGCAATTGCCGCCGCGCCAGGAATCCGAACGGGAGGTACTGTTCACGGATCTCGGGGCCGGCGAGCACACGTTCGAGCTTCGAGTCATCAATCGCGACCTCTACGGGATCGATTCGAACCCGGTGGTGATTCGACTCCGGATAGACGTGCCGGTCTGGAAGAAGTGGTGGTTCTGGTCGCTTCTGGCCGTACTCGGCGTTGGAGCGGGTGTCGGCGCCGCGGTATTCGTCCGGGTCCGGTCGCGGGAATACGTGCTTCCGCCGGAGCTGAAGACGTATGTGCCGATCGAGCCGAACCCTTTCATCGTCGGGAACCCGATCCGCAACGAAGCGATGTTCTTCGGGCGCGAGGACGACTTCCGCTACGTTCGGACAAAACTCGAAGGCGCAGCTCAGGGCTGCGTCGTGGTGCTGTGCGGCGAACGTCGGACGGGGAAGAGCTCGATCCTCTATCAGATCCTGAATGGACGACTTGGGGATCGCTTCATTCCGGTCTTCGTGGATCTCCAGGAGATGGTGGTTTCGAACGACCGCGAGTTCTTCCGGCGTGTTGCGCGACTGACGGCCGAAGCCGTTCACCTGGACCGGTCGTTCGTCGATGGCTTCCGCATCGATGATGCTTCGCTCAATCCCTACCATCAGTTCGTCGATTTCCTCGACGACGTCCTCGAGCGAATCGGGGATCGCGTCCTGCTGCTGCTGATCGACGAATACGAGCTGCTCGAGACGAAGGCCGACGAAGGACGGCTCAACCCCGAGATCTTCCTTTTCCTTGCGGGCCTCATGGACAACAAGGAGCGGCTGTCGTTCGTCTTCACGGGCTCGCGACGACTCGAGGAGCGGGACCGGCGCTACTGGCGCGAGATGCTGCGTCGCTCGCAGTTCCGGAAGATCGCCTTTCTCAGCGAGAACGACACCAGGCGGCTCGTAACGGAGCCCGTCGCCGGCCGCGTCGTCTACGGACGTGGAGTCATCGACCGGATCGTGCGTCTGACGGCGGGGCAACCGTTCTATGCTCAGGTCATCTGCCAGAACGTGGTCGACTTCCTTAACGAGCACAAGAGAAACGGCATCACGATGAAGGAGCTCGAGTGCGTGGTCGAGGAGATCGTCGACCATCCACTGCCGCAGATGATCTACTTCTGGGACGCGCTCTCCGCGGACGAAAAGGTTGTGTTGTCGCTCGTGGCCAAACGTCTCGACATTTCCGAGCGAAGCTGGGCGACGGCCGCCGACATAATCGAGGTCGTCGAACGCGAAAAAGTCCCCGTCGACCTTTCGGAGAACACTATCCACCTGACGCTCGAAGAGCTCTTCAGGACCGACGTGCTCGAGAAGAACCCGTTCGAAGCCTACCGCTTCCGCATCGACCTTCTCCGCCTGTGGATTCGGCGAAGCCACTCGATCTGGGAAGTCATCAAGGGAAATCAACAGTGAACAAGCTCGAAATGAAGAACCAGACGCTGATCGCGTCGCACGCCGTGCTGGCCGGGATGACGAGGTTCATCCCCGTTCCTTTCGTGGACGATGTCGTGCAGAGCTATGTCCTCAGGAGGTTGATTCGGCGGCTCGCCGAGAGCTACGGCGTAACCCTTGGCGACGACGATGCGGAGACACTCGGGACGGAGCCGAACAGTGGATGCGGGGGATGCTTGCTCTCGGCATTGGTCTATCCGTTGAAGTGGGTGCTGCGAAAGATCTTCATATTTCTCGAGATCAAGCGGGCCGCGGATCTCCTGAGCCGGGTCTATCACCGCGGATTCCTCGTCGAGTACGCCATCCAGCAGAGGTGGGTCGGCGCCGACTCGGGCCGATCGGCCGCCGACGTTCGAAGCGCGATCGACGAGGTGCTTCGCGAAGCGCCGATCCGTCCCGTCGAGGAGGCCGCGAAACTGACTTTTCGTCAGTTCACTGGTCCCTTCAAGTCCGCCGTCAGACTGATGCGGTCGGCGTCGCGGCGGCTCACGAGGGAATCGTCGCCGGACGACGTCGAGGAGGTGCTCGAGACATTGCCCGAGGCCGAAAAGAAGCAGTTCGACGGCCTCGTCGCTTCTCTTGTCGGGCGCATCAACGCGATACCTGCGGATCACTTCGATTCATTGCGTAAGGCACTCGACGGCAAGCTGAAATCGTAGGCACCGTTCTGGGGTTTCCGCGAATCCTGGCTCGCTCGCGAGCCGGTTACGGATTCCCGACCGCGGAGCGGCGGATTTCGTATCCGGGGATCGGCGGTACCGCGACCACGGAACGGCGGATTCCGCGACCGCGGAGCTGCATATTCCGCGACCGCGGAACGGCGGATTCCGTGACCGCGGAACGGCGGATTCCGCGACCGCGGAACGGCGGATTCCGCGACCGCGGA